>JANMCG010000211.1:0-1560 GCA_031361075.1 Novosphingobium sp.
GTGATCGCGGGGGCGAGGATGAGCGGCGGCGGCTATAGCTACGACGCCGCGCTGGGGATTGCCGCGATCATGTTCTCGGCGGTGCTTTATGCGTGGAACCTGATCCTTCAGCGCCAGCAGGCCTTGCTCGCCCGCCCGCTCGAGGTGGCGACTTTCCAGGCTTTGTTCACCGGGCTGTTCCTGGTGGCGCTGGCACCGTGGCTGCTGCAAATTCCCGGGCTGGCGATGAGCGTGCAACTGATCGGCGCGGCGCTGCTCGCCACAATCTCGCTGATGCTGATTTCGTGGGGCTATGGCCGCGAAGAAACCCAGGTGTTGCTCCCGCTCGAATACAGCGCGTTCATCTGGGCGGCGATCATCGGCTGGTTCATGTTTCAAGAGGCGCTGGCTCTGCCGACCGTGGCGGGTGCGGTGCTGATTGTGATCGGCTGCTGGGTGGCCGCGCGCCCCGGACAAAAGAGCCATATCGAACAGGTTGCGCTTTAGTTCCGGTTTGACCGCTCCGGCCCTTGACGCAGGCCAGATTCCCGCGCATCGGCGGCGCCGACAGCTAGTCCTGCCGCAGCCGCTTATGCAGCGCGAAGGCAGCAGGGGCGCCACATTTGCAGGAGATATTTGCGCATGACCCAGGTCGGACAGGACTCGCTCGGCACCCGCTCGACGCTTAGCGTCGGCGGCAAGGATTACGCCTATTACTCGCTGAACAAGGCAGCGGCCAAATATGGCGACATCTCGCGCCTGCCGATTAGCATGAAGGTCTTGCTGGAAAACCTGCTGCGGTTCGAAGATGGCGGCTTCACCGTCGCCACCGCCGATATTCAGGCGGTGATCGACTGGCAGCAGAACCCCGCCGTTTCGACCAATGAAATCCAGTACCGCCCGGCGCGCGTGCTGCTGCAGGATTTCACCGGGGTGCCGTGCGTGGTCGATCTGGCTGCGATGCGCGATGCGATTGCCAAGCTGGGCGGTGATACCAGCAAGATCAACCCGCTGGTCCCGGTCAATCTGGTCATCGACCATTCGGTGATGGTCGATGAATTCGGCCACCCCAAGGCGTTCGAACAAAACGTCGAGATCGAATACCATCGCAACGGTGAACGGTATGATTTCCTGAAGTGGGGCTCCAAAAGCCTCGACAACTTCAAGGCGGTGCCCCCGGGCACGGGCATCTGCCACCAGGTGAACCTGGAACACATCGCGCAAGCGGTGTGGACCAGCACCGACCAGACCGGCGCCACCGTCGCTTATCCCGATACGTGCGTGGGCACCGACAGCCACACCACGATGATCAACGGGCTGGGCGTGCTCGGCTGGGGCGTCGGCGGGATCGAGGCCGAAGCGGCGATGCTCGGCCAGCCGGTCTCGATGCTGATCCCCGAAGTCGTCGGGTTCAAGCTGACCGGCAAGCTGATGGAAGGCATCACCGCCACCGATCTGGTGCTGACCGCAACGCAGATGCTGCGCGCGCACGGCGTCGTCGGCCGCTTTGTCGAGTATTTCGGCCCGGGCCTCGCCTCGCTCAGCCTGGCCGATCGTGCGACTTTGGCCAACATGGCGCCC
>JANMCG010000238.1:0-3535 GCA_031361075.1 Novosphingobium sp.
AGGCCGCCAGCCGTCCGGCGCGCGTATTGTTCGCCGTTACGATCCTGACCGGCAGCTTCCTGCTGTTCCTCGTGCAGCCGATGGTGGCGCGGATGGCGCTGCCCCGGCTCGGCGGCGCGCCCAATGTCTGGAACAGCGCGATGCTGGTCTATCAGGCGCTGCTGCTGGGCGGGTACTATTACGCGCACCGGCTGTCGCGCTTGCCGTTGCGGAAACAAGCGCTGATCCATCTCGGGCTGTTTGCGGTGGCCGCGCTGACCTTGCCGGTGAGCCTGGCCAATCTGGCCCCGGCAGCCCCCGGCAACGAGGTATGGTGGGTGCCGCTGCTGCTCGCATTGAGCGTTGGGCCGGTGTTCCTTGCCGTATCGGCGCAAGCCCCGTTGATGCAGCGCTGGTACGCCATCGACCCTGAGGCCGGGCAGCCGTGGGCGCTTTATGCCGCATCGAACCTTGGCAGCTTTGGCGGGCTGATTGCCTATCCGATCGTGCTCGAACCGTGGCTGGCGCTGCGTCAGCAAGCGTGGCTGTGGAGCGGCGGCTACATACTGCTGCTGGTGTTGATCGCGCTGTGCGCGCGGGCTCGGTGGGCCTTGCCGGCTGGCGGTAATATCATACCGGTCACGTCCATAATGCCCCGAATCCCGCGCCGCCGGATCGCGCTGTGGGTGGTGCTCGCCGCGGTCCCCTCGGGCCTTATGCTTTCCACAACGACTCACCTGACCACCGATATATTTGCGATGCCGCTGTTGTGGGTACTGCCGCTCGGGGTCTATCTGCTCAGCTTCACTTTTGCCTTTGCCGACCAGCGTGGGCCAGCCCGGGTGATTACGGCGCTGGCCTGGGCCGGAATGCTGTCGGTCGGCGGAATGGCGATGGTCAGTTACGGCTGGATGGGGCTGGTGCCACTGGTCTGCAGCGTGGTCCTGCTATTCCTCGTCTGCACGGCGCTTCACGCCCGGCTGTACGATTTGCGCCCCGCGCCCGAGCAGCTGACGACGTTCTACCTCGCCATGTCGGCCGGCGGGGCACTGGGCGGGGTGTTTACCGCGTTGGCGGCGCCGGTCGCGTTCGATTGGGTATGGGAATATCCGCTGCTGATGCTCGCCGCAGCGCTGCTCCTGCCGCGCGGCGCGTTGCCCGATTGGCGGCACTTTGCCAAAATCGAGCCGGAATTGCGCCACGCCGTGCTGATCGCGCTACTGGCCACTGGCGGCGTGCTCGTCTGGCAGCTTTATCAAGCGAACCTGTACGTCGATTCGCGGTACTTGCGCTGGCCGCTGGGCGCGGCGGCCGCTCTGCTCGGGCTGGCATTGGTGCCGTGGCGCTGGGCGGCGGTATCGTTCCTCAGCGCGATCATGCTCGCGCAAGGTGGCTATGAAACCCTGGTCGATTCGCGCGCTGGCCTGCGCACCCGCAGTTATTTCGGGATCTATACCGTGCGGACCTACCCCAAGGACAAGCTGCGCACGATGCTTCACGGCACGACGCTGCATGGCGAGCAATCGACCGACCCGATGCGGCGGCGGACTCCGCTGGCGTATTACGGCCCCGGTTCGGGCGCGGGGATAGTGTTCGGAAATGCGCGGCAGCTGCTTGGACCACACGCCCGGATCGGTGTGCTCGGGCTAGGCACCGGGACGCTTGCCTGCTTTGCGCAAGGCGATCAGCCGTGGACCATTTTCGAAATCGACCCGGCGGTGCTGCGGCTTTCAACTGATGGCACCTTCACCTATCTGCCGCTGTGCGCCCCGCAAACCAAAGTGATCCTTGGCGATGCGCGGCTCGAACTCGCGAAAACCCCGCGCGGCAGCTTCGATCTGCTCGCGATCGATGCCTTTTCATCCGATTCGGTACCGATGCACTTGTTCACGCACGAAGCCTTCGGGGTCTATCTCGACGCGCTCAGCCCCAAGGGCGTGATGATGGTGCACATCTCGAACAATTTCATCGACCTTGAGCCGGCGCTGGCGGCCGAGCTTAAGGCGCGCGGGCTGGTAGCGGCTTTGCGCGACGATAATCCGCAAGCCGATACCGATTACTGGGCGACCAGCTGGGTCGCGGTGAGCCGCGATCCGGCGCAGATCGGCGCTATCAAGGCGATCGATCCCGATGCGGCGTGGCGCGCGCTCGGCCATCCCGCGCCGGCCGTCTGGCGCGATGACTATGCCTCGTTCCTGCCCTATGTAACCTGGCACAACTTCCTGGGAATGCGCTGATGACCAACCGCCCTGACACCACCATCCTCGCCATTCACGGCAAAGCGCCGCGCATTCACGACAGCGCCTTTATCGCGCCAGGCTGCCGGATCATCGGCGATGTCGAGATCGGGCCCGACGCGTCGATCTGGTACAATTGCGTGCTGCGCGGCGACGTGACCCGGATCGTGATCGGCGCGCGCAGCAACATCCAGGACGGCACCGTGATCCACTGCGACGGGCCGCTGCCCGGGCGGCCCGAAGGCTTTCCGACACTGATCGGCGATGACGTGCTGATCGGCCACATGGCCATGATCCACGGCACCGTGATCGAGGACAAAGGTTTCGTCGGGTTCGCCGCGCAGACCATGAACGGTTGCGTGATCGAGGTTGAAGCCATGCTTGCGGCGGGGGCCCTGCTCGCGCCCGGCAAACGCATCCCCGCGCGCCAATTGTGGAGCGGCCGCCCCGCCACGTTCATGCGCGATCTGGATGACCGGATGATCGCCGGGCTGCAGATGGGCGTGGGGCATTACGTAGAAAACGCAAAGCACCACCGCGCGCTGTACGATGGCACGTCGGCGGACTGACCCGCCAGCGGGCTAGTTAGCACGCTCGGGGATAGCCATCGCTGCCACGGCGAGCAGCGCAGCGAGCGCCGCGGCGATCCAGAAGGTCAGCGCCGGCCACATGACGTAGGTCAGCGCACCCAGTGTCGCACCTCCGGCGAGCGCCAGCCATAGCATCAGCCAATCGGCCCAAGGCTCGGCTGCACGGTTCTGGAGCTTCGCGGCGAGGCCTTGCCCCAGTCTGACCAAAGCCCCGGTCATATAGGTCAGCCCGACTGCAACCTTGCCGTCACGCTGAAAGCTGTTGTTGAGAGCGCCCATCGCCGTTGCCAGCGCCAGCAAGGCCGTGCGGGGATACCCCTGTCCGCCCAGCGCGGCCCCGCTGGCCAGCAGCAGAGCTACCATCAGCAGCAAGGGCGGTTTGTGACGGCCCGCGAAACGCCCGGTCAAAAGTGCGCCAACCACGACCCCGCAGACGAAGGCGAATGCCAGCAGGGCAGGCAGCACTGCGGCAGATGGCTGGCGCGCCAGTTCGACGCCGAGCCGGGTGGTGTTGCCCGACATGAACGAGACGAAATAGCGGTCAGCCGCAAGATAGCCCGCCGCGTCGACAAACCCGGCCAGCGCTGCCAAGGTCATAGCGAGGCGGCGGCGCGGCTGATCGAGGGTTTGCATCGCCGCTAGTTAACGCTTGATCGGCAGCGCAGGTCAGTCGGTTTCGCTGCTCGGTTCGGACGCGGTCTTGGGCTTGCGTTTCACCGCTGCCTTTGG
>JANMCG010000248.1:0-2038 GCA_031361075.1 Novosphingobium sp.
TACGTGTGGCAACGCTTTTTGGCAGAAATCGTGCGATCGACCGCGCGGCCGGCAAACGCACCGCCGACTGCGCCGGCAGCAACACCCAGAATTCCGCCGCCGATCACCTTCGAGCCGACCACCGCGCCAGTCGCGCCGCCAGCGATCAGGCCTGCAGTGCCGCTCGAATGACGGCAGCTGCGATAATAGGCGCGCGAATGATACTTCTTGGCATGGGCTTCAGCCTTCGCCGCGCCAACGACTGGCAGCGGTGCGGAAAGCGGAACGGCCATAGCTGCGGCGCCAAGCGCCAGTAACAGATTACGCATGATGTTCTCCTGTTGATCCATTATTGGCATATAAACGCCCAACCCCGTGAATGGTTGCCAACGGACGCGCCAAGCGGTTCACGTAAGCTGCCGCGCCAGCCAGCCGACCAGCCAGATCCGCACCGCGCCAGCCAGGCCCGGCGGGGTCGGGGCCTGAATCCGCTCGGCATCGATCTGCGCCACCAGCGCATTGATCGGCAGCGCCTGCGCTTGCGCCGCTTGCTTAAGCAATTCCCAGTAAAGCGGCTCGAGGCTGATCGAGGTTTTGTGCCCGGCGATCTCGACCGAGCGTTTGACCGGGGGGTGGTAGGGCGTGGTCATAAGCGATGTTTACCTCGTAACCGGGCCGGACAGGTACGATTTATTTGGGGTGGTGAGGGTGCGGGCACCGGCCTAGTCACTGATCGATGAGCCAAGGCCTGCACGCGCTGACCGAGAAAGAGAAGCAGACCTTGCGGCTGCTGGTCAGCGGCTACGATGCCAAATCGATGGCCCGGCACCTGGGCCTGTCGGTGCATACCATCAACGAACGGCTGCGCGACGCGCGGCGCAAGCTGGCGGTATCGAGCAGCCGCGAGGCGGCACGGAAACTGCGCGAAGTGGAAGGCGCTGCCCCCGAATTGTTAGGGGACAAGGCTTTGGGGGATGCCGTCACACCGGCCCCGGTCCAATCATCGCCGCAACCAGCCCAAGGCTTCGGCAATTTGCGCCGCGCCGGCTGGATTGTCGGAGGATCAGCCATGACGTTCACTCTAGCCTTGTTGGCGCTGTCGGCGCTGTCCGGACCCGGGCAGGCGCCTGCTCTGCCGTTGACCGTCGCAGCGGCTCCCACCGCCACCCCTGCCAGCGAACAGGCGGCGATTGATGCAGCACGGCAGTTTCTGACGCTGCTAGACCAGGATGACTGGGCGGCCAGCTGGCAGGCCACGCACCAGTCGTTCAAGTTGCTTAACACCGTTGCGTGGTGGAGCGAGGCATCGAGGCGGGTTCGCGCCGAAGTGGGCACGCTGAAGTCACGCGAACTTTCGACCGTCGATTTTACTCCGGCGCCGCCCAACGGCTATTGGGTCGTGAAGTTCAAGGCCAAGTATTCGAACAAGCCTGCTGCAACCGAAACGCTGCACCTCGCCTCGGAAGGCGGCAGCTGGAAAGTGGTCGGGATCGTGATCGACTGACCGCGGGCCGGGTGCCTGGCCCGCGCTGCGATTTTCCTACAGCGGAAGTTTGTGGCACAGGCTGGGGATCGCCGCGGGGAACTGGCCAGAGGCGCTCTGCCAGCGCCTTCACCCGAATTATCTTGTTGTATAAACTAGATATTATTTCGGAATTCGCGCGGATTCTGCACCGTCTGAGCCCGGCCTTGACCGCGCGCGGCCCCTGCTCGGTCCGGTTGTGCCACACTTGTGCAACCTTGTGCGCCCCAACTTCAATACATGTGCTGACCGCCGTTGATGCTCATCGTCGAGCCGGTCACGAAGCCGCCATTGTCGCTGGTCAGGAAAGCCACCCCGCGGGCGATTTCCTCGGCCTGACCCAAGCGCCCCACGGGGATTTTGGCGACGATTTTTTCAAGCACCGGCGGCGGGACTGCGGCGACCATGTCGGTATCGATATAGCCCGGCGCGATCGCGTTGACCGTCACGCCGTACTTGGCGCCTTCTTGCGCCAACGCCTTTGTAAAACCGTGAATGCCCGATTTGGCGGCCGCGTAATTGACCTGGCCGTATTGA
>JANMCG010000252.1:0-3082 GCA_031361075.1 Novosphingobium sp.
CCGCTGCTGCTGGTCCACGGCATGGCCGATGATAACGTGGTGTTCGAAAACAGCTCGATGCTGATCGCGCGGTTGCAGGGCGCGGCGGTGCCGTTCGAAATGATGCTATACCCCGGTTACACCCACCGGGTCTCGGGCCCCAAAGTCGGCGTGCATCTATGGAACACGATTTTCGCGTTTCTGAACAAGGCAATGCCGCCGATGAAATAAGCGCACCGCGCGCTGCGCTCAGGCCGCCTGCGCGGCGATCGGTTCGGGCAATGCCGTGGACGCCGCCGGTTTGCACAGGATCCCCCATTGCGACAGCCCGGCAACACGTTTCAGTTCAATCGGCTCAAAATAGGGAATGCTTCGAAAATCGATCAAGTGATCGTGCGGGCTGGTGCGTGGTTGGTTGAGCCCAAGCTTCTCCAGCAGCTGCATAACCCAATCACGTTCGGGCACCGGTGAGGTCAGCAGCAGTTTCCCGCCGGGTCGCAACAGCGCGAAGGCTTCAGCGAACAGATCGACATGTTCGACCACCTCGAACGCGATAATCACATCCAGACTGCCGCTTTCCAGACCGAGTTTGCGCCACTCACGGATATCGCCGATCAGGTCGGCCGGGGGAAACAGGTCATTCCCGCGATAGCCAGTGTAGCCCGCGCCGCGCAGATAATCGCCCACCCAGCGCGATCCGCAGCCGATCTCGAGGATCTGCGCATCACGCGGCAGCGGCGCCAGAAAATAGGCAATCTTTTTGCGTTGGGCGATGTCGCTGAGCAACGGCATGGGTGGGCTGATTCCTGAAATTGCGTGCTTGATTAACCGTTTGGCAGACTATGGTTAACAATCTGCCTAGTCAGCCTGGCCGCCGGACGCCGCAAAAACAATTTGCATCGCAGGGGCAATCCTGAAACTGGCTAGGCGCAGAATTGGAGCTGAAACATGGGTTATCGGGTAGTGGTCGTGGGCGCGACCGGCAATGTCGGACGCGAGATGCTCAACGTGCTGGCCGAGCGCGAATTTCCGATCGACGAACTGGCGGCGGTCGCCTCGTCGCGCTCGCACGGCAGCGAGATCGATTTTGGCGAAACCGGTAAAAAACTCAAAGTGAAAAACATCGAGCATTTCGATTTTGCCGGTTGGGACATCGCACTGTTTTCAGCCGGATCGGACATCGCCAAGACTTATGGTCCAATCGCAGCGGCAGCGGGCTGCGTGGTGATCGACAACAGCTCGTATTACCGGATGGACCCCGATGTGCCGTTGGTCGTGCCCGAGGTAAACCCCGATGCGATCGATGGCTACAAGGCCAAAATGATCATCGCCAACCCCAATTGCTCGACCGCGCAAATGGTCGTGGCGCTGAACCCGCTGCACAAAGCCGCGACGATCCTGCGGGTAGTGGTGGCGACCTACCAGTCAGTCTCTGGCGCGGGCAAAGACGGCATGGACGAGTTGTTCCAGCAAAGCCGCGCGATTTTTGTTGGCGATCCGGTCGAGCCGGTGAAGTTCACCAAGCAGATCGCCTTCAACGTCATCCCGCATATCGACAGCTTCCTTGACGATGGCTCGACCAAGGAAGAGTGGAAGATGGTGGTCGAAACCAAGAAGATCATGGGCCCGAAAATCAAGGTCAGCGCCACCTGCGTGCGGGTGCCGGTGTTCGTCGGGCACTCCGAGGCGATCAATCTGGAATTCAAGAGCGAGCTCTCGGCCAAGAAAGCCCAAGCGATCCTGCGCGAGGCCCCCGGCGTGATGCTGATCGATAAGCGCGAGGACGGCGGCTACGTCACCCCGGTCGAATGCGTCGGCGACGGCGCAACTTACGTCAGCCGCGTGCGCGAGGACCCGACGGTCGACAACGGCCTGTCGCTGTGGTGCGTCTCGGACAACCTGCGCAAAGGCGCGGCGCTCAACGCGGTGCAGATCGCGGAACTCTTGGGGCGGCGGCATCTGAAGAAGGGGTAGTGTAATGGCAATCGAAGGCGGGTGCAGGTGCGGGGCAGTGCGTTACCGGGTCAATGCCGATCCAATACCGCCCGTCTATTGCTGCCATTGTCTGGTTTGCCAAACCTGGAGCGGCAGTGCTTTCACCGAACAGGCCGTGGCCGCCGAAGCCAAGATCGAGGTTATTGCGGGCGAGGTCGAGGTCTATATCAACACCACCGAAAGCGGCGCGCTGAGCACCCAGCGACTCTGCGGCACTTGCCACACCCGGTTGTGGAATACCAACAGCGCGCGACCTGGCGTCGCCGTAATCCGGGCGGGAACGCTTGATTGCAGCCCTGAACTATCACCGCGCGCGCACATCTGGACCAAGCGCAAGCAGCCGTGGATTGAGATTGGGGAGGGCATACCGCAATGGCCTGAAGGCGCGACGCCAGCAGATTTCATGGCTGCCTTGCAAAATTGATAGCACCGTGATATCAAACGCCGATGGAACAAGCGATCATCCGCAAGTTGAAGGACGGCACGCTCGCGCCGTACCGGGCGGTTGCCAAGGCCAAGGGAACTTCGCTTGAGGCGGAATTGCGCGAAGTGATCGAACGCAACATGCCGGTTCCCAAACTTGATCCCGCTTCCCGGCTGGCATTAGCGCGCACACTGCAGGCCAAGACTCTGAAACCGAATGGGGACAGCACGACTTTCATTCGCTGGTCGCGCGATACCAATGCCGGCCGACTTCCCGGCAGCGCTGGATTTGAAGATGACCTCACTGGTGATTGACGCCTGTGTGGCGATCAAATTCGTTACGCAAGAGCAAGGCACGGATCAGGCCAATGCCATTCTGGCATCTGACAATGCGTTGATCGCACCAGATTTAGTGCAAATCGAAACCGCACACGGCCTGTGGAAGAAAGTGGCAGCTCGGGAAATTGACCAGTTGGAAGCAATCGCAGGGCTGGCAACTCTGCCAGACCTGTTTGAGCGGTTTGTTCCAGCTTCGTCACTTTTGCGGCAGGCCCAAACCCTGTCATTCACACTGGCTCATTCGATCTACGATTGTATCTACCTCGCACTTGCGCTGGGCGAAGCGGCACCGCTAGTTACCGCCGACAAGAAATTCTGGAATGCGGCCAAACGCGCCGGTTTCGCC
>JANMCG010000255.1:0-12176 GCA_031361075.1 Novosphingobium sp.
ACTCAAAATCGTTTGTTGAGAGACGTGCCCGTTCGAGTCGGGCCAGGGGCACCATCGTTTGACAGCGCGCCGGCGGCGGTTATTCCTGCCGGCATGACCAAGATCCTGCTCGGCGCGTTGGCGCTTATCACACTCGCCGCCGCACCGCTCAAAGCCGATGCGTTGCACGACCAGATACAGGCCGATCTGCCCGGTCTGATCCCGATTTACCGCGATCTGCATCAGCATCCGGAGCTGTCGTTTCAAGAGCGGCGCTCGGCCAGGATACTTGCCGATGCAGCGCGCAAGGCGGGATTTGCCGTAACTGAAGGCGTCGGGCAAACTGGTGTGGTGGCTGTCCTGCGGAACGGGCCCGGGCCAACGGTGCTGATCCGCGCAGATATGGACGCATTACCGGTTACCGAGCAGACCGGTCTGGCGTTTGCCAGCAAGGCGCGGGGCACTTCGCTCGCCGGGGTCGAGAGCGGGATCATGCACGCCTGCGGCCATGATACGCACATGACTGCGTGGATCGAGGTTGCGCGGCTGCTGGCTACCAACAAAGACAAGTGGTCGGGCACCTTGGTGATGATCGGGCAGCCGGCCGAGGAAATCGGGTTGGGCGCGCTAACCATGCTCAAGGACGGGCTGTTCACCCGGTTTCCCAAGCCCGACTATGCGTTGTCGTTCCATGACAGTGCCGATGTCGCCTCGGGCGTGATCGGGGTGACGCCAGGTTATGCACTCGCCAACGTTGATTCGGTCGATATCTCGGTCCACGGGGTCGGCGGGCACGGGGCCTATCCGCAATTGACCAAAGACCCGATCGTACTCGGTGCGGCGATTGTGATGCGGCTGCAGACGCTGGTCAGCCGCGAAGCGAGCCCGTTCGAGCCGTCGGTCGTGACCGTCGGCAGCTTTCATGCCGGGGCCAAGCACAATATCATTTCGGACGAGGCGCATCTGCAGCTGACCGTGCGCAGCTATTCGGACAGCTCGCGGGCGCACCTGCTTGATGGTATTCGGCGGATCGTCAAAGCCGAAGCGCAGGCTTCGGGGATGCCCGATACGTCGCTGCCCGAGGTAAAAGTGCAGGAACCGTACACGCGCGCGACTTGGAACACGCCGGCCTTTGCGGAGCAGATGATCGGGTTTTTCAAAAGCCGGTTTGGTGACACCGGGGTAGAGCAAACCGGACCCGTGATGGCCGGCGAGGATTTTGGCGAATTTGCGCGCGCGGGCGGTGATCAGGTTCCCAGCCTGATTTTCTGGGTCGGCGGTCGTCCGGCCGATCAACTTGCCGCGGCCAAGCGCGATGGCAAGGCTTTGCCCGGCTTGCACAGCCCGTTCTGGGCACCTGAAGCCGACAAGGTGATCGCGACCGCGTCCGAAGCCTTGGCCAGCGCGGCGATAAATCTGATGCCGCGGCGTTGAGCGCCACCAGTCTGCCAATTTGGAAAACGGGTGCGCGCGATTAGCCAGGGCTAATCTTCAGCCGCTGGAAGCCTGGCCGAACGACGCGCCGAGCCAGATTTGAGCCGCGCAATTTGCTGCGCGGTCGGTGCGGAATTGGCCGCTGCCGCGCCTTGCTGCTGCGCCGTGGTGGTGCCGGGCAGCGGCGGGGCGTGCGGTGGCTGGCTGGCAGCAGGATTGGATTCTGACCTTGTGAAAGGTGGCGGCGCTGGAGCGGGCTCCCGCGGCGTGCTCGGCAGGCGGCGCGGCGCCGCGCTCCCGCTCGAACTGAACCCGCCGCTATGGTCAGGGCCCGGATCGCTGTTGAAGTCTCCAGCCAGTGCACCCGGTTCGATTTTGAGCGACGCTGCGACCCGTCTCGAACCAAGTTTTTCTGCCTCGGTGGCGATCAGTTGATTTCGGGCATCGACGGCGTCGATCTGCGCCCGCGCACCCCAGTCCTCGCCCGTCGCAAACAGCGCAAGCAACCCGGTCAAGGCCGCCGTCGCCGCCGCGAAGTGTTTGACCAGCTGCGGCGAGAGCGGTCCGTTAGTGGCAGTGCGTCGCATGGCAAGGGGTCTACCGCCAGAAGGTTAACCGCCTGCTGCACGCGATCGATCCGCGCCAAGTTGACGACCGCCGGAGCGAAAGGGGCGCTCCGACGGCCATCGTTTCTCCTCCCCAGGAGACTGGAGCGGCCAACCACGCCGCGAACTGGTTCCCAGCGGCGTCAGGCCGCGAACTGGTTCATAGTGTTGTCGGCTCCGCCGGCCTTGAGCGCGGCTTCACCAGCGAACATTTCCTTGTGATCATCGCCGATGTCCGAACCGGACATGTTCTGGTGCTTCACGCAGGCGATTCCCTGGCGGATTTCTTCACGCTGGACGTTCTTGACGTAGCCCAGCATGCCTTGTTCGCCGAAGTATTCGCGGGCCAGATTGTCGGTGCTGAGTGCCGCGGTGTGATAAGTCGGCAGCGTAATCAAGTGGTGGAAAATCCCGGCGCGGGCGGCAGAATCGCGTTGGAACGTACGGATCCGTTCGTCTGCTTCGGCGGCTAGTTCGGTCGCATCGTAATCGACGCTCATCAACTTGGCTCGCTCGAATGCCGAGACATCCTTGCCCGCGGTGTTCCACGCGTCAAACACTTGCTGGCGGAAATTGAGCGTCCAGTTGAAGCTTGGCGAATTGTTGTAAACCAGCTTGGCGTTTGGGATCACTTCGCGGATCCGGTCAACCATGCCCGCAATCTGTTCGATGTGCGGCTTTTCGGTTTCGATCCACAGCAAGTCGGCACCATTCTGCAGGGATGTGATGCAGTCGAGCACGCAGCGATCTTCGCCGCTGCCGGGGCGGAATTGAAACAGATTGGAAGGGAGGCGCTTGGGGCGCAGCAATTTGCCGTCGCGGCTGATTAGCACTTCGCCGTGGCCAATCTGACCGGCGGCAACATTGTCACAATCGAGGAAGCTGTTGTACAGATCGCCGATGTCTCCAGCGGTGCGGGTGACAGCAATCTGTTTGGTCAGCCCGGCGCCGAGCGAATCGGTGCGTGCCACGATGATCCCGTCTTCGACGCCCATTTCCATGAAGGCGTAGCGAATGGCGCGGATCTTGGCCAAAAAGTCTTCGTGCGGAACGGTGACTTTACCGTCCTGATGCCCGCACTGCTTTTCATCAGACACCTGATTTTCGATCTGCAGCGCGCAGGCTCCGGCTTCGATCATCTTTTTGGCGAGCAGATAGGTTGCCTCGGCATTGCCAAAGCCAGCGTCGATATCGGCGATGATCGGCACAACATGGGTTTCGTGATTGTCGATCGAATGCTGGATAGCTTTGACCTTGACCGCGTCGCCGGCATCGCGCGCGGCATCCAGATCGCGAAACAGGCCGCCCAATTCGCGTGCATCGGCTTGACGCAGGAACGTGTAGAGTTCTTCGATCAACGCCGGGACGCTGGTCTTTTCGTGCATCGACTGATCGGGCAGCGGGCCAAATTCGCTGCGTAGCGCAGCAATCATCCAGCCCGACAGATACAGATAGCGGCCCTTGGTGGTGCCGAAATGCTTCTTGATCGAGATCAGCTTTTGTTGTCCGATGAACCCGTGCCAGCAACCCAGCGACTGGGTGTAGTCCGCCGGATTAGCGTCATAAGCGGCCATATCGCGGCGCATGATCCCGGCGGTAAACTTGGCGATGTCGAGCCCGGTACGAAACCGGTTCTGCGCGCGCATCCGGGCGACCGATTCGGCGCTGATCCCGTCCCAGCTGGGCTGGTCGGAAATGGTTTGCTGGGTTTGCGCGATGGTGTCGGTGTAAGTCATGTCATCCTCCTGGGGAGCTGTTACCCGCCGATAGGATGATCCGGCTCAAACCGGTAATGGAGATGACAAAATATCTTGTGTGTCAGGACCAAAAATCGAGCGATCACTTGCAAAGCTGTAAATAAAGTTACATCTGGCGGCTATGGCTGAAACTGCGCTCCACGCTGGCCCGACGATCCGCCGCCTGCGCCGCCGCGAGGGACTGACTCAAGCGGCGATGGCCGCGCGGCTGTCGATTTCGCCCAGTTACCTCAATTTGATCGAGCGCAACCAGCGCCCGCTTTCGGCGCGGCTGCTGGTGCGTTTGGCCGAAACATTTGATTTCGACCCGCGCAGTTTGCGGCAGGACGAAGCCGTGGGTGGTATCGATGGGTTAAGGCGGCGGCTGGCGGACGAGCGGTTTGCGGACCTGGCCATCGACCGTGACGAGATTGCCGAATGGCTGGGAGCCGCACCGCAAGCCGCGCTGGCCTTCGCGCGGCTGTTCGATGCCAGCGGCAGCGGTGCCGCAGCCGTGACTGACAGCGATCCAATCGATCTGACCCGCCGCGAAATCGAGCGCTGGCGCAATCACTTTGCTGACCTGGACGTCGCTGCAGAAGCACTGTCGGACGAATTGCGATTGTCCAACGCTGAAATTGGCGCGGCACTGGCCGAACGCTTGCGCCAGCGGCATCAGTTGTCGGTGCGGGTGCTACCCGCCGATGTGATGCCCGACGCATTGCGCCGGCTCGATCTGCATGCCCGGCAATTGCAGCTGTCTGAACTGCTCGACCAGTCATCGCGCAATTTCCAGATTGCGGTGCAACTGGCGCTGCTTGAGCAGCGCGATGAAATCGCGGCCTTGGCCGACGGGGCTGGATTTGTTGACCGCGCGGCTTGGCGGATGTTTCGCCGCCACCTCGCGGGGTATTTCGCAGCCGCGCTGTTGATGCCCTATGGCCGGTTCATGCGTGCGTGCGAGGACACCGGCTACGATCTGGCGATTTTGCAACGCCGGTTCAACGTGGGGTTCGAGCAATTGGCGCACCGGCTGACCACGCTGCAGCGGGTTGGCCAGCGCGGGCTGCCGTTTTTCATGGCACGGATCGACCGTGCCGGGCAATTTTCCAAACGCTATGCGGGCGCGAGCGGGACCGTTCTGCTGGAAACCGAGCAAAGCTGCCCGTTGTGGAACGTACACCAGGCGTTTGAACGGGCCGGACGGATTACCGTGCAAAGCATCGAATTTACCGATAGCGCCGGACAAGCTTCACAATGGTTTACCCTGGCCCGTACCGTGCAGGGTAGCGGCGCTTTGAGCGGCGAGGGCGCGCAATTCGTGCTGGTTCTGGGGCTTGACGCGGCACTGGCCGGGCAACTGGCACAAGCGCGCGGCGCGGGTCTTGAACGCAGCCAAGCCACGCGCACCGGCCCGGGCTGCGCGCGTTGCTATCAGCTGGATTGCCAGCAGCGATCGGTTCCGCCGCGCGGCGCAGCGTTGCTATTTGATGAGCGCAGCCGCGGCCTGACCCCGTTCGCATTTGCCCGTTAGCGGGCGCATAAGCGTTAACCAAGTGCTGTAAAATTTACCGACATTTCACCTCTGGGCATTAATCCTGCGATCAAGTCATCGCTTGAAGGGTTGCTGCCGGACCATGATCCGTCTGTTCAAACACTACATTCCGCATGCCGTGCTTCTGCTCGGGCTGATCGATATAGCCTTGCTGATCGCGGTGGGTGAAGCATCCTGGCGGCTGCGTGCCAGCCAGATCGGCATGGATCTGGGCCCGCTTGACGACCGCGCCGGGCAATTGACCGGCTACGCGGCGGTGATCCTGACCGCGATGATTGCGGTGGGGGTTTACGGCGCGGATGCGCTGCGTTCGATGCGCTTTGCGACTGCGCGGCTGCTGGTGGCAGTGTCGCTTGGGATTATCGCAATCACGTTCCTCGACTTTTTGCTGGGCGGGCATAATTTCTGGCGATCGACCCTGGCTTACGCAATGGCTGGATCGGTGCTTGCGCTGATGCTTAACCGTCTGATCGTGGGCGGAATTCTGGGCACCTCGGCATTCCGCCGGCGCGTACTGGTGCTGGGCGCTGGGATGCGCGCTGACCGATTGCGCAAATTGTCGGAAAAGCCTGAAAGCGGCTTCGTGATCGTCGGCTATGTGCTGATGACCGAAAGCGAGCCAGTCGTCGCCGAGGCGATTCCGCGCGCGGCAATCCACAATCTGACCCGGCATGTCGATAATCTGGGGGTCAGCGAAGTTGTGCTCGCGCTTGAAGAACGCCGGAAAGCGTTGCCGCTGGCCGACTTGTTACGGATCAAGACCGCCGGGGTGCACGTCAACGATTTTTCAAGCTTCATCGAGCGCGAAACCGGGCGGGTCGATCTTGATACAGTCAATCCATCGTGGTTGATCTTCTCCGACGGTTTCTCGTCGGGCCGGGCAATTTCGAGCGTCGCAAAACGGTTGTTCGATATCGCCGCCAGTTCATTGCTGCTCGCGCTGACCGCCCCGGTGATCGCGGTATTTGCAGTGCTGGTCAAACTCGACACCAAGGGACCGGCCTTCTTTCGGCAGACCCGGGTGGGCCTGTTCGGGCAGGATTTCGACGTCATCAAATTACGCTCGATGCGCACTGACGCCGAGGCCAATGGCGCGCAGTGGGCGACCAAGGACGATCCGCGCGTGACCCGGCTTGGCCGGTTCATCCGCAAAGTGAGGATCGACGAATTGCCGCAAACCTGGTCGGTGCTGAAGGGTGAAATGAGCTTTGTCGGCCCGCGCCCCGAGCGACCCGAATTCTGCGCCGATCTGGAAGTGCAGCTGCCGTTCTATGCCGAGCGGCACATGGTCAAACCAGGGATTACCGGGTGGGCGCAGATCAACTATCCGTATGGCGCCTCTATCGAGGATTCGCGGCATAAGCTTGAATACGATCTGTATTACGCCAAAAATTATACACCGTTCCTTGATCTGTTGATACTGCTGCAAACTCTGCGTGTGGTGCTGTGGCACGAAGGAGCGCGCTAGGATGAGCCTGGCGAGCGGTTTTGCCGAACAGCTAGTGGGTTGGATCTGGGCCGCAGGCGCGCTGTGCTGCTTGCTGGTTGCGGCCTGGCTGCGCCGCCGCCGACAGCACTTTGGGCCAGCGCACTGGGCCGTAGTCAGCGCTGCGGCCTTGACCGGCCTGTGGGCGGGCACCGGCGCACTGACCGGGATCGGCAGCCCTGCGGCGGCGCTTGCTGAATCCGCGCGTAATCTGGGCTGGCTATACGCGCTATACCGCCTGTTCACTGTCGATGGCCGCCATGCCGCGATGGGGCCAGTGCGGCCGATGGTCGCTGCGTTGGCTTTTGTCGAATTGTTGCAGGCGGCGATCTGGGTGTGGCTGTTGCTGCAAGACGGCGCCGCCAGTCCGCTGGCGGTGTTCTTTAAGACGCTGACCATGTTCCACTTGCTGGTCGCGGTTGGCGCGTTGGTGCTGCTGCATAATCTGTATGGCGGCGCGTCAAGCCAGGCCCGGCGCAAATTGCTGTGGCCTTGCACCGCAATGGCAATGCTGTGGACGGTCGATCTGAACCTGTACGCGATCGGGTATCTGGCCGGAAGCACGCCCACCATGCTGGCGGTGCTGCGCGGGATGCTCACTTTGCCGGTTGCGGGGCTGCTGGTTTTAAGCGCGCAAGGTCAGGGCGCGAACCCCCGCTTTCGGCCATCGCGGGCAGTGGCGTTTCAGTCGGCTTCGCTGCTGTTGATCGGTAGTTATCTGGTGACTTTGCTGGCAGCAGCGCAGTGGCTGGCGCTCGCGGGCAGCGACTATGCGGCTTGGTTGCAGCTGGCATTCCTGACCTTGGCCGGGGTCACGGCAGTAATCGTGCTGGCATCGCGGCGCTTGCGCGGATGGTTGCGGGTGACGGTCGCTAAACATTTGTTCCAACACCGCTATGATTACCGTGCCGAGTGGCTGCGCTTCACCCGCACGATCGGCGAAACGACGGCAAATCATGCGCCGCTGGAAGAACGGATCATTCGCGCTGTAGCGGATATAACCGATAGCCCGGCCGGCCTCCTGCTGACCCGATCAGAGGTGGGGCAGTTCGAGCTGGCCGCCAGCTGGCTGTGGCCAATGGCCGAAGTGCCCGGTGAAGCGCTCGATACGGCCACCGTTCTGGCAATTGAAACCAGCGCATACGTCGCCGATCTTGATCAATTGCGCGCTGGTAAAAGCGATTCAATGGCCGTGCCACCGATCCCGGGGTGGTTGCTGGCCGAACCGCGCGCATGGGCATTGGTGCCGCTGTTGCATTACGAGCGGCTGGTTGGCGCGGTGGTGCTCGCGCGGCCGCCACAAGCCCGCGCGCTCGATTGGGAAGACTTCGATTTGTTGCGCGTGGCCGGGCAGCAATTGGCCAGCTATCTGGCCGAACACGCTGGCCAAGCGGCGTTGGCCGAAGCGGCGCGGTTCGATGATTTTCACCGCCGGATTGCATTTGTGATGCACGACATCAAAAACCTGGCGAGCCAGATGGGCTTGCTGGCACGTAATGCCGAACAGCACGCCGAGAACCCCGAATTTCGCGCAGATATGCTGGTTACGCTGCGAAATTCAGCCGACAAGCTTAACGCATTGCTCGCACGCCTGTCGCGATACGGCGGCACGGCGGCTCAGACACTGGGGCCCGTCCGCGCCGACGATGTCGCGCAAGCGGTGGTCGATCAACTGCGCGCGCGCCATCCTGTGACCTTGGTCGAGCGCGAACCGATCGAAGTGGCGGCGGATCGCGGCGCGCTCGAGCAGATTTTGCTACACCTCGTCCAGAACGCGATCGATGCCAGTGCGCCGAACGAACCAGTGTTTGTGCGAGTGGCCAGCGAGGGGCTGCACGGCGTGATTGAAGTGATCGATTCGGGCAGCGGGATGACACCTGAATTTGTTCGCAGCCGCCTGTTCAAGCCGTTCGTTTCGACCAAGCCGGGCGGGTTCGGAATCGGAGCATACGAGGCCCGCGAACTGGTCCGCGCAATGCACGGGCGGCTCGATGTCGAAAGCCGCGCCGGGCTGGGGACGCGTTTCACCATGAGCCTGCCGCGCGCAGAAGCCGCGCAATTGATCAAGACGCTGGCCAGTGCCGGCGCAGCACAACAGAAAGTCGCCTGATGCCTGATCCCAAACCCAAGCTGCTGATCGTCGAGGACGACCCCGGTTTGCAGGCGCAACTCAAGTGGGCCTGGCCCGATTTCGAGGTGATTGTGGTTGGCGACCGGGCCGGCGCGATTGCGGCGCTGCGCAGTGAGGAACCGGCGGTGGTCACGCTCGATCTTGGCCTGCCGCCAGATCCCGACGGCATCACCGAAGGTTTTGCAGTGCTCGATGCGATTATGACGCTGAGGCCGGCAACCAAGGTGATCGTTGCCTCTGGACACGGCGCGCGCGCTTCGGCGCTGCAGGCAATTGCCAAGGGTGCCTACGATTTTTATCACAAGCCGGTCGATATCGATGCGCTTGGACTGATCGTGCGGCGAGCCTTGCAGCTTTCGCAGATCGAGCATGAAAACCGTCAGCTGGCCGCACGCGCCAGCGATGATCACCGCGTGCTTGGCCGGATGATCACCGCTGCGCCCGAAATGCTTAAAGTGGCGCGGACGATCGAGCGGGTCGCCAACACCAATGTTTCGGTCATGTTGCTGGGTGCCAGCGGGACCGGCAAGGAACTGCTGGCGCGCGGTCTGCATGATGCGAGCGACCGCGCCGGCGGTGCATTCGTGGCGATCAACTGCGCCGCGATCCCCGAAAACCTGCTCGAAAGCGAACTATTCGGGCATGAGAAGGGTGCTTTTACCGGCGCGGTCAAGACGACCGAAGGCAAGATCGAACTGGCGGGCGGGGGTACGCTGTTTCTGGACGAAGTCGGCGATATTCCGTTGCCGCTGCAAGTCAAATTGCTGCGCTTTTTGCAAGAACGCGTGATCGAGCGGATCGGTTCGCGCAAAGCCATCGCGGTCGACACCCGGATTGTTTGCGCCACCCATCAGGATCTTGAAGCGATGATCGCCAATGGCCGTTTTCGCGAGGATCTGTTTTACCGGCTGGCCGAAATCGTCATCAAAATTCCGACCCTAGCCGAACGGGCCGGCGATCCCGCGCTGCTTGCCAAGGTGTTTCTGGCGCGCTTTGCCAAAGAGATGAACCCGGCGGTCAAAGGATTTGCCGCCGATGCACTCGCCGCGATTGATAGCTGGGGCTGGCCGGGCAACGTCCGCGAGCTGGAAAACCGGGTCAAGCGCGCGGTGATTATGACTGAAGGCAAATTGATCGGTGCAGCTGACCTCGATCTGGCCGCGCCCGACGATGCAGACGCGCGAATTTTAAATCTCAAAACCGCGCGCGAGACTGCAGATCGGCGGGTGATCCGGCACGCCTTGGCGCGCAGCGAAGGCAACATCTCAAACACTGCCAAATTGCTCGGGATCAGCCGGCCGACCTTGTACGATTTGCTCAAGCAGTACGATATGCACAGCTGACCATGCAGTTTCGCGGCGTAATCATGACCATCGCTGCGGCGGCTGTGCTGGCCGTCAGTGGACCTGGCTGGGCCGTGCCGGATGCTGCGCAATCTGCGTTTGCGGCGGCTGGCAAAGCCTTGGCACACGGGGACGGGATCGCCGCGGAGGCCGAGTTGCAGCGCGCGGCCAAGGCGGGGGCGAGCCGCACCGAACTTGCTGCAGCGATGGGCGATGCGCTGATCGATCAAGGCGCGCTGGCCAAAGCGCGGACTTGGCTCGCACCCGGGCAATTCAGCGCCAGCGAAGCCGCGCATGGCTGGATGATGCTCGGCAAGCTTGAACGTCTTTCGGGCAATTTGCCGCAAGCCGGACAAGCTTACGACAAGGCCTTGCAAATCACCCCGCTCGATCCGCTACTGTGGGTAGAAATCGGACGGCTGCGATATGGCGGCGGCGAGCAATTGCAGGCAATCGAGGCGGCTGAGCGCGCCCTGGGGGCAGCGCCTGAAAATCCGCGCGCGCTTGAATTTCGGGCCGAACTGATCCGCGATGCGCAAGGTTATGCTGCCGCGATTCCGTTGTACGAACGCGCCTTGGAAGATAGCGGGAATGACCTGTCTTTGTTGGGGGGCTATGCCGGCGTGCTGGGCGAGGCGGGCCGTAATCGCGAGATGCTGGCGGTGACGCGCCATATGCTCGAACTATCGCCCAAAAGCCCGCGCGCATTCTTTTTGCAAGCGGTGCTGGCGGCGCGAGCTGGAAAGATCGAATTGTCACGCGCGTTGCTCAATCGCACCCGCGGACAATTCGATCCGCTTCCCGCCGGGCAATTGTTGCAAGGGCTGCTCGAACTGGAGGCTGGTAACGCCGATATTGCCGCGAATGAGCTGGCGGTGCTCGGCGATCTGCAGCCGGCCAACCAGCGGGTGCAACTGCTACTGGCGCGCGCGCTTTATGCCTCGGGTGATTACAACCAGCTGTTCGAGCGGTTTGCGGCTCTCGCGCAGCGCAGTGATGCCTCGCCGTATCTGCTGACGTTGCTGGCACGGGCGCACGAAGATCAGGGCGAGCGCGCCGCAGCAGCTGGTCTGCTGGACCGGGCGGCTGCTGCGTCGCTGCCCCGCTTGCAGCCGATTTTCGAACGCGACTTGCCTGGTATACTGCGTTCGCGCTTTCTTGCAGCGCCGGCATCGCCTGGCCAAGCTGTGCCCTATGTGCGCAGTTTGCTGAACGCTGGCGAGCCGGGCGCCGCACAGCAGGCGGCGGCTGCATTTTTGAAACAGCGGCCCGGATCGGGTGATGCACTTGCGCTGTTGGGCGATGTTGAACTGGTCAGCGGGGCCCCGGTCGATGCTTTGGCGCACTATCGGCAATCCGCACAGGTTCGGTTTCCCGACCAGCTGATGCTGCTGATGGCCGAAGCATACGCTAAATTGGGCCAAGGCAACGTTGCGCAGCCATTGGTGGCGCATTATCTGATCGCATTTCCCGGCAGCCGCCTTGCCGCACGCATGGTGGGCAATCACGCGGCGCTGTCGCGCGATTGGGACACGGCGCTGTTGCTGCTGGAAAGCTTGCGCGCCCGCGGCGGCAATCGTGATTTCAGGCTGCTGGCCGATCTCAGTTTGGCGCAACTGCGCAGCGGCGCAGAGGATGACGCGCTTGCCACCGCCCGCCGGGCTTGGGCGTTGCAACCCGCCAGCGCGGTCAGCGCCCTGGCGCTGGCAATGGCTCTGACCGGCTCGGGCCAAGACCTGGCGCAGGCCCGCCAGCTGCTCGACCAAGCGCGCCGGATCGGCGGTGACAGTCCGCTGCTGAGCGAAACCGCGGCCAGGCTGCGCTAAGCCTACTCGACAAGCCGCCACGGCTTGCCCAAGGTCGGTTTCATCGATCGGTTAAACGTGGGGTTGAAGATGGCTGGAGTA
>JANMCG010000019.1:0-5467 GCA_031361075.1 Novosphingobium sp.
CGGGTCGAGGACGCGGCCGGGCGGAGATACTGGATCTACCGCCGCGGCCACGCCGCCGATGGGCGCGGGGGCACGCCCGAATGGTACCTGCAGGGGCTGTGTTCCTGACGGTTAAAGCGGCCGGATCGCAATCGATTCTGCAGTGATCACGTCGAGCACGTCCTGCCGATCGTCCGTGGCCGCCGCATCAAGATTGAATGCGCCGCGCGCCGCCTCGCCGCTCAGGAATGCCAGCAAGTCATTGGTCAGCCGCTCGGTTTGCGTGGCGAACACGCCGTGCGGCTCGCCATCATATTCGATCAAATGCGCGGCGGGCACGGCCTTGGCCACGGCGCGTGCAGTCGGATCGATCGGCACAGTCTTGTCGGCGGTGCCGTGAATCACCAGCGTAGGCACAGTGAAGCTGGCCAGATCGGGACGGAAGTCAGTGGTGGCAAAGGCTTTAGCGGCGGCGAGTGTCGGGCGCAGACCAGCCTGCATCGCGCTGTTCCACGCCAGATCGAGCATTTCGTCGCTGACCGGGCTGGACAGCATACCGACCCCGAAAAAGTCCTTGAAGAACCCGCGGAAGAAATGCGCGCGATCTGCTTTCATACCCTCGGTCATCTGATCGAAAGTGGCTTCCGGCACGCCTTCGGGGTTGTCCGGCGTTTGCAACATATAAGGAACCACCGCGCTGATCAGCGCGACTTTGCTGACGCCTTTACCTTGATGGCGTGACAGGTAGCGGGCAATTTCGCCGCCGCCCATTGAAAAGCCCACTAACGCGGCGTCTTGTCCGCCCGCCTGGCTTTCTAGCACGGCGGCCAGATCGTCGGCAAAGGTGTCGTAGTCATAGCCTTCCGATGGCTGGTCAGACCTCCCGAACCCGCGCCGGTCATAAGCGATTGCCTGATAGCCATTCTCGGCCAGCACATTGCTGATCGGATCCCAGCTATCGCCCGATAGCGGCCAGCCGTGAATCAGCACTACCGGTTTTCCAGTCCCCCAGCTTTTTACATAAAGCTGCGTACCGTCTTTGGTTTCGATCATCGGCATGGGGGTTCTCCGTCTGAGGGCTCGATCAGGTAACGAAGCGGTGCAGGATGCGTTCCGCCCTGTCGGCGGAACGGTGGTGGCCTGCGCCAGCAAGAGACTCGCCTTGATCCGAAAAGGAACATATAAAGAACATAAGACTCGAACCATGCCAGAAGCCGCCCTTACTCCCGAACGCCGCCGCGTGGCTGGCGAAGCCGCCGCGGCGCCGCCACGCGCGGGTTTTGTCGAGCTGGGGCTGGCGACTTGCTTCTCGTTCCTGCGCGGCGCGTCGGATGCGGTCGACTTGGTCACGCAAGCTTATGCGTTGGGCTATGATGCCATCGGGGTCGCCGATGCCAACACGCTCGCCGGGGTGGTGCGGCTACATGGCGAGGCGCAAACACTTAAACTGCGCCCGGTAATCGGCGCGCGGATCGAAACTGCGGAAGGGCTGGCGTTCCTTGCTTATCCAACCGACCGCGCGGCTTACGGGCGGCTGTGCGCGCTGATTTCGGCGGGGCGGATGGGTACGCTTGATGGTGGCTGGCAGGACAAGGGGGCGTGCGACATTTCGCTCAGCATGCTGACCGCGCATGCCGAGGGGGTGCAGCTGGTGCTGGTCCCGCCGGCCGATCTGGACGCTGAGTTCACCATTGGCGTGGAAAGCAATGTCGTGAATTTGCATCCGCACCGAGACGCAGAGGCGAAGGGAAAGGAAGAAAATTTCTCACGCAAAGGCGCAAAGGCGCAAAGGAATTGCGCTGCGCCGCAGG
This sequence comes from Novosphingobium sp., assembly GCA_031361075.1. Classification (GTDB taxonomy): domain Bacteria; phylum Pseudomonadota; class Alphaproteobacteria; order Sphingomonadales; family Sphingomonadaceae; genus Novosphingobium. The sequence goes on from JANMCG010000019.1 coordinate 1,791, forward strand.
CTTTTGAATCAATCTCAGGTATGCCGCTTGCTGCAATGCCTGATTTTGAAGGGGCTTCGCCCAACGCGGAACCGCTTTGCGCCCTTGCGCTTTTGCGTGAGCCCGCTTTTCTGACCGCCTCGTTCGCGCAGCTCCTTCCGCATTTGGCCGAGCAGCTGCCCACCTTGCGCCATATCGCTGCGAGCTATCTTTATACCGAGGACGACCTGGCGCGGATTGCCCGGCTCGATGCACTGGCTCGTCGTCACGGCCTTTCGATCCTCGCCACCAACGATGTGCTGTACCACGCCGCGCACCGCCGTCCGCTGCACGATGTGATGACCGCGATCCGGCACAAGACCACGGTGGCCGCCGCTGGGCATCTGCTGCAGCCCAACGCCGAGCGGCACTTTAAAAGCCCGGCCGAGATGGCCCGACTGTTCCGCCGCTGGCCGCACGCGCTGCAAGCCGCGCGCGACGTGGCCGACGCCTGCCGGTTCAGCCTAGAAGAACTGCGCTACGAATATCCGGAGGAGACTTGCCCGGACGGGCTTGAACCGCAGCAGCATCTGGCCAACCTGACTTGGGCAGGGGCGAACTTGCGTTACCCCTGCGGCGTACCCGAAACGGTGCGCGCTACGCTGCTGCGCGAGCTGGAGCTGATCGGTCAGCTGGAGCTGGCGCGTTATTTCCTGACCATCAAGGACATCGTCGATTTTGCGCGCGGCTGCGATCCGCCGATCCTGTGCCAAGGGCGCGGCAGCGCGGCCAATTCGGCGGTGTGTTATTGCCTTGAGATCACTGCAGTCGATCCCGCCAAGCACGCGCTGCTGTTCGACCGGTTCATCTCTGAAGAGCGCAAGGAGCCGCCCGATATCGATGTCGACTTCGAGCACGAGCGCCGCGAGGAGGTGATCCAGTACATCTACGCGCGCTATGGCCGCCACCGCGCCGGGCTGTGCGCCACGGTGATCCACTACCGTCCGCGCATGGCGATCCGCGAAGTGGGCAAGGCGATGGGGCTGAGCGAAGATATCACCACCGCGCTCGCCAAGACGGTGTGGGGCGGGCACGGGCGCTCGATCAAAGAGGCGCATGTGGAGCGGGAGACCGGGGTCGATCTGGCCGATCCGCACTTGCGCCGCGTGCTCGCGCTGACCGAGCAGATGATCGGGATGCCGCGCCATCTTTCGCAGCACGTCGGCGGGTTCATCCTGACGCAAGGCCGGCTCAGCGAGACCGTGCCGATCGGCAACGGTGCGATGCCCGAGCGCAGTTTTATCGAATGGGACAAGGACGATATCGATGCGCTCGGCATCCTCAAGGTCGATGTGCTGGCGCTGGGGATGCTGACCTGCATCCGCAAATGCCTGACCTTGCTGGGCGCGCATCACGGGCACGACCTGACCCTCGCGACGGTCCCGCGTGAGGATCCGGCGGTCTATGACATGCTTTGCAAGGGCGACTCGCTCGGGGTGTTCCAGGTCGAAAGCCGCGCCCAGATGAATATGCTGCCCCGGCTGCGCCCGCGCGCATTCTACGATCTGGTGATCGAGGTGGCGATTGTCCGCCCCGGGCCAATCCAGGGCGACATGGTCCATCCTTATCTGAAGCGGCGGCGCGGGGCCGAGCCGGTGGAAATCCCCGCGCCGGGGCCAAGCCACGGCCCGCCCGACGAGCTGACCAGCATCCTTGGCCGCACGCTCGGGGTGCCGATCTTCCAGGAACAGGCGATGAAGATCGCGCTGGATGCGGCGAAATTTTCGGGTGCCGAAGCCAACCGGCTGCGCAAGGCCATGGCGACTTTCCGCAGCCGCGGGATGGTCGATGAATTGCAGGACATGATGGTCGGGCGGATGATCGCGCGCGGTTACGATCCTGAATTTTCGGCGCGCTGCTTCAACCAGATCAAGGGGTTCGGCGAATACGGCTTCCCCGAAAGTCACGCTGCCAGCTTTGCGCTGCTGGTCTATGTTTCGTCGTGGCTCAAATGCCATTACCCCGCAGCCTTCGGCGCGGCCTTGCTCAATTCGCAACCGATGGGGTTTTACGCCCCCGCGCAGATCGTCCGCGATGCGCGCGAGCATGGGGTGGAGGTGCGCGGCGTCGATGTGAATTTCAGCGGGTGGGATAATACGCTGGAAGAGATTAATTTACCCGGAGGCGCGGAGGCGCGGAGAAAAAGCGTCTTGGGCGAAGCGGCTTCAAAATCCAGCGCAGGACCAAGTGAAAAGATGGTGGCAGTAGATAATGCCTGCGGCGCAGAGCGACCTCTCTGCGTCTCTGCGCCTCTGCGCGAACCAAATCCCTCCCTCCGCCCCTCCGCGCCTCCGCGTGAAATCGAAGTCGCACTCCGCCTTGGCCTGCGCCAGGTGGATGGGTTTCCCGAGGCCGCCGCCGCGCGGATTGTGGCGGCGCGCGAGGCGGGGGAGTTTCGCGATGTGCGCGAGCTGAAAGAGCGCGCAGGGCTGTCGCCCGCGCTGATCGAGCGGCTCGCCAGCGCGGACTGTTTCAATTCGCTCGGGCTCACGCGCCGCCAGGCGCTATGGGATGCGCGCAGTCTGATTACAGCGCCTGATCTGCCGCTGTTCGCCGCCGCCGCCGCGCGCGATGAAGGGGCCGAGCGGATCGCCACCCAGCTGCCGGTAATGCCGCTGTCCGAGGAAGTGGTCGCCGATTACCAGACCCAGCGGCTCAGCCTCAAAGCTCACCCGCTGGCTTTCCTGCGCGCCGATCTGGCTGACCGCGGCTTTGTCCGCTCTGCCGATCTGCGCGCGCGTAAGTATCGCGCCGGGGTGCAGGTGGCGGGCATAGTGCTGATCCGCCAGCGCCCCGGCTCGGCCAAGGGGGTGTGCTTCATCACACTCGAGGATGAAAGCGGGGTCGCCAACATCGTGATCTGGCCCGACCTAATGGAACAGCAGCGCAAGGTGATCATGGGCGCCCGGCTGATGGAGGTGCGCGGGCGGGTCGAATACGATGACGAGGTGGTGCACGTTATTGCTACCCATCTGACCGATGCTACCCAATCGTTGCATGCCTTGTCCGATGATCTTTTACCGCATCACGTCGACCGCGGCGATCATGTCAAAGCACCGCTGCCGAGCCATGCAAGAGCATCAGATTTTGAATCACCCGGTCCAGGCAATCGCGACTGCGGCTGGCGTGGCGGCCATCCGCGCGATGCCCGAATTATTCCGAAATCGCGTGATTTCCATTAGCCGCGGGGATAGCCTGCATTTAACCGGGGGAACCACCATGCGCACCGTACTTGCCATTATCGCCATTGCCAGCCTGGCGCTGAACGGAGCGCAGCTTGCGGCCAAGCCCGCGCGGCGTGCCGTAATCCCCGCCGCGATCTTCACCGATCCGCTGCCCGACAAAGCGCATCCCGCGCGGATGGAGGTGCTGCATATCCCCAGCGGCGCGGTGGAGATCAACGGGCTCGCCTATCTTGCGGCAGGCGCCGGGCCGCACCCCACGCTGGTGCTGTGCCACGGCTGGCCGGGTAACGAGAAAAACCTTGATCTGGCGCAAGCCGTGCGCCGCGCCGGGTGGAACGTAGTAACCTTCAACTACCGCGGATCGTGGGGCAGTCCGGGCAACTTCCACTTTGCGCAAAACCCCGAGGATGCGGCGGCGGTGCTGGCGTTCCTGCGCGTCCCCGACAACGCGGCCAAGCTGGGAGTTGATACCCG
>JANMCG010000083.1:0-2301 GCA_031361075.1 Novosphingobium sp.
TTGAGCTTGGCATCGGCGCTCGCCTGACCCGTATCTGGCAAGGTCACGAGGTCGAGGTGGTGATCGAACCTGAAGGGTTCCGCTGGCAGGATCGGCACTACCCCAGCCTGTCCGCAGCCGCGACCGCGATCGCCGGATCGCGCTGGAACGGCCCGCGGTTCTTTGGGCTGAGGAAAGCCGCATGAGCCGACCTCAAGTCAAGCGCTGCGCGGTCTACACCCGCAAGAGTTCCGACGAGGGTCTCGACCAGGCGTTCAACAGCCTCGATGCCCAGCGCGAGGCGGGCGAGGCATACGCCAAGAGTCAGGCGGGCGAAGGCTGGCGCGTGGTGGCGACCCGGTACGACGATGGTGGTTACTCTGGCGGATCGATGGAGCGTCCCGCGCTCCAGCGCCTGCTCGACGATATCGAGCGAGGCCGGATCGATGTCGTGGTGGTCTACAAGATCGATCGCCTCACTCGCAGCCTTGCCGACTTCGCCCGGATCGTCGAGCGGTTCGACGCCAAAGACGTCAGCTTCGTCTCGGTGACCCAAGCGTTCAGCACCACCTCGTCGATGGGACGACTGACTCTCAACGTGCTGCTCTCGTTTGCGCAGTTCGAGCGCGAGGTCACCGGCGAACGCATCCGCGACAAGATCGCCGCGTCGAAGGCCAAGGGCATGTGGATGGGTGGCGTGCCACCGCTTGGCTACGACCTTCCGGAGCCGGGGACACGAACGCTGAAGGTCAACGATGCCGAGGCGGCGATCGTCCGGCACATCTTGACCCGCTATCTCGAACTTGGTTCGGTCCATGCCTTGCAGCGCGAACTTCAAGCCTCTGGCATCGTCTCCAAGCTTCACACCACCCTCGCCGGGCGCACCACCGGCGGCGCGACGTTCAGCCGGGGTGCGCTGTTCCACCTGTTGCGCAACAGGATTTATCTCGGGCAGATCGTCCACAAGGATCAAGTCCACCCAGGCGCACATGAAGGCATCGTCGATGATGCCGTGTTCACCGCAGTCCAGCAGCATCTCGAAGCAAACACGCGCCGCCACCAGCTCAGCGAGCAGCGCCGGGTGGTCCGCGCCCCGCTCATCGGCATGATCCGCGATGCGGCGGGCGAGGCGATGTCACCAACGTTCTCGCGCAGCCACACCGGGCGGCTCTACCGCTACTACGTCTCGGCATCGCTCCAGCAGGGCGGCAAGGCCACCGACGATGACGTCGTTCGCCGGGTCTCGGCCGTGCGGGTCGAGCAACTTCTCGTAGATCGCTGCCGCCGCTGGTTGCGCGATCAAACCGCCAGCCTCGATGTGGTTCGAGAGGTGCAGGTCCATGGCGATCGGATTTGCGTAACGATCGCGAAGCCGATGGGGATTCTTATCGAACCGGCCAGCGGCGAACGTCTGCTTGGCTCCGATCGGACCACGGCGCAGATATCGGTGCCAATCTGCCTCGGTTCCGATCGGCACACATCGGCGAGCTGCGGTGGCGCCACAACCGATGGGCCCGACACCACGCTGATCGCTGCACTCCGCCGCGCCCACAGGATGCTTGCTCACGATTCTCGCGGCCCACGGCTCGAGGCAGCACCGACCTCTATCTACGAGCGCAAGATCCTGCGCTTCGCACTGCTCGCGCCCGATATCCAGCGCGACATCTTCGCCGGGCGCCAGCCACGCGCGTTCAACCTCGAAGCGTTCATGCAAGGCGACGTTCTATTGGCCTGGGTCGAACAACGCGAAGCCCTTGGCTGGCGCTGATCGCGCCAGTTCGCGATCCCGGCCGCATCCCTGTTATTGACAAACATGCGCCTGTTCGGGGCGATTAAATGCCCTGATACGGTCGATTAAGTGCCCTGTTATGGCGAATAACAGGGAATGGCAGTTTGCGCCCCGAGGAAGGCGGAACTGCGTCGATTTCCCGCCGTATGCCGAGGCTTCGTCGCCGGAATAGCCTGTTTTGGGTGCCGATTTGCGGATTTTTCCCTGTTCTTGCGCATAACAGGCAAACCGGACCGATGCGAATTGGGGCGGAGACTGGCGTTTCAGAATGCGCTGAATGGCCTTGCGAAGACACCAATAGCGCCGCGCCTGATACGGATTGGTGGGGCAAAAGCCCCGCAAGGCCGCCGCTTTGGCGCGGTGTCTCCGCACAGGAGAATGGTTCTGGGGGTCGGTGGCGGAGACGGAGGGATTCGAACCCTCGGTACAGATGTATCCGTACGACGGTTTAGCAAACCGTTGGTTTCAGCCACTCACCCACGTCTCCGGATCGCAGCAGCGAGGGCGCGCTATAGCGAGGGGTCTGCGGGTCG
>JANMCG010000099.1:0-2507 GCA_031361075.1 Novosphingobium sp.
GTGCGAATACACCGCCAAATCCACTTCTGGGTCGCGCGTTGGCGCGTCACCCTCACCGAGCGGCCTCCCGCGGCAACTTCATATGCCCCTTCGTGAAACCTTCCGGATTACACGATCGTATACACGACTTCCCTAGCCTCACTGACGTCCACAAATCGGCGATGCCCCCCCTGCTCTCGTGGCAGAGGGTCGAGCTAGTGGTGGAAATCTGACACTTGGTACCCATCCTGGCCGATGGCCAAAAAACCGGAAGGGGGTGGAAAGCGGAGTGGCCGCTTTTGGGTGTGAAATTGGGAGAGCAGACATCGGCATACCGCTTCGCCACCGCCGCATCCTCGCGGTTGTAGGAGAGGAAGATGTCGGGGGTGGTCATGCCCCATCTTCCGTTTCCGGCCACAGCGCGCGCAGCGCGGCAAGCATTGCATCGAGCGCCGGGCCAGCGGGCAGCCATCGCGGAAAGCGGAGCTCCCATAGATCTCGAGTATCGGTCGGTTGGCGGTGTCGGGCCTCGCGCATCAACTCCTGCGCCTCGCTGGTTCGGCCAAGTTGGCTGACGATCAGAGCCTTGTGAACGTAAAAGACGCCATTCTCGGGGACGAACGCGATGCTGCGATCCACAGCGGCTTCTGCCGCTGCCAGGTCACGCATCAGCAAGTGGGAGTAGCTCTCAAATGCCCATGCATAGTGTTGATGCGGCGAGTTGGGTTCGAGCCTTTGGAAGTCGGTGAAGTGCGCAAGCGCGGCTTCGGGCCGGCCGAGCATCACACTGGTCGTGCCAGCAATAAGGTGCACATATCCATAACCAGGGTTGATCTCGATCGCGCGCTTGGCGCGGCGAAGTCCTTCCGGAGACTGGCCGATGCCGTGCAATGCACTTGCTACATAGCCGAGGACGGCCGCATTCTCACCATCGCATGACAAAGCGCGATCGATGTGATGCCTGATCCGGCGCACCTCGTCGGCATCGTCGGGACTGCGAAACATATAGGCCAATGCCAAGGCACTCGCGAGCGTCGCATGGGCCAGGCCATAGTCGGGCGCAATCGACACGGCACGGGCGCTCTCCTCGACCGCGCGGAAAATCGCCTCGTCGTTGGTTGTGCGACGCGCCGCCAAGCTGCGCATAACACATTCCCACGCCGTCACGTCACTTGGCTTTTTGAGTGCCTGCTCCATTTCGCGGCGCAATAACTGGGTGCCAAGGTGCGCAGCGACCTCTTCGATCAACTGCTCCTGCAATGCCGCCAGTTCGGTCAATGGGCGATCGAACTTCTGTGTCCACAGGATCGCCCCGCTCGCCGCCTCGATCAGTTGCGCCGTCACCCGCAAGTCGTTGCCCGAACGCCGGACATTGCCTTCCAGCAGGTAACCCACCCCGAGTTCGCGGCCCATGGCATCGACATCGGGCAAGGCACCGTTGCGGAAGCGGGCGGTTGAAGAGCTTGAAAGTACCCGGGCGTGCACCCCCAGCGAGAGTGCGTCGATCAGATCCTCGACCATGCCAAAGGCGAACACCTCGTCTTCCGCCAGCCCCGAACGGTTGGTGAACGGCAGCACGGCAATCGACGGTGCCTCACCGCGTTTGCCAGGCTTGGCAGGGGCCGGAGCTTGGGCAACCGGGGCGGGGGCAGGCGCCACCGCCTCCCGCCCGACAAACCGCCGCACATCGGAGAGGAATGCCAGCCAAGCCTGGTCCGCCACATCCCCCGTCCAGTGCGACAAATCCGCCGTCTGGGTCAGCTCGAACATGATTGGGCGCTCGCAGCCCTCGATCGTCACCGGCACCAAAGTCTTGCACCGATCGGCAATAGTCGCCTCCGCCCTGACCCAGCGCGAGACGACCGAACGCGGCGACCACAGCACCACCACCGCCCTGGCCCCGCGCAACGCCGCTTCGGTCACCTCATCATAAGCCTCGCCCGAACGCAGCGCGGTGTCCCACCAGACGTTCAGCCCCTCGGCCGCGAAGGCATCGGCAAAGCGCGAGGCCACGCCTGCATCCTCGCGGTTGTAGGAGAGGAAGATGTCGGGCTGGGCGGTCATAACTTCGGCTCAGTTTCCGCCCACAACTCGCGCAGGTGGTTGAGCACTTCGTCGAGCGCCCGGTTACCGACATACCACCGGCCCAGGCGAAGCTCCCACAAGGCCAGCGTAGCGCCGGGTTCGCGGCGACGGGCCTCGATCATCAACTGGCGCGCCTCTTCGTTTCGGCCAAGGTGGCGGACGACGATCGCATGCTGGCAAAAGGCGTAAATGGCATCGGGATTCAGCGCCAGGCAGCCGTCATAAGCGTCGTCTGCCGCTGCCCAGTCGCCCAAACGGACAAAGCACCCAGCTTGCCAGCCAAACGCATATTGCTGATAGGGCGAGTGGGGTTCGATCCTCCGGAAATCGGCAAAGTGAGCCAGCCCCGCTTCGGGCTTGCCGAGTATCGTGCAGGCGATCCCGGCAATCAGATGCGCAAACCCGTAACCGGGGCTGATCGCAATCGCCCGCCGGGCGCGGCG
>JANMCG010000104.1:0-4598 GCA_031361075.1 Novosphingobium sp.
GTGTTGGTCGGGCCGGGGACCGGAACGATCGTGGTCGCGCTTTCGGCCGGAACCGCAACCACCGTGGTAACGGCATCGGCGGCGGGATAGGTGGTTTCCTGCTTGCACCCGGCGAGCGCGAGCAGCGAGCAGCCAAGAGCGGCGATTGTTGCAGTGGTACGCATGTCAGTCCCCTTTGTTGAAGCGGCGCGCGTGCGCCTGACTGTAAGACGCTGAGTGAGGGGAAGGGTTCCCTCGGGAAGGCAATTTGGCTCTTTTTGGGCCATGCAATTGCAGTTAGAGGCCAGTCTTGTGCGCGTTTTAGTAGCAATCTTGGTCAAAATAAGATCGCGGGTAATATCGCCTTGAAATCAAATTCAAAACCGCACAATATCCTGTTTCAGTCTTCACGACTGAACGGGGGAATAGCGATGAAATCTGCGCGCTTGTTGGCGGCTGCGGTTGTGCTTGCAAGCATGGCTGCGCTGGTCGAGGCTAAATCTGCGGTTCGCGACGGATTTACCGAAGAACAGGTCCACAACAAGCGCATTCTGGTGTTCAGGCCGAGCGTGCAGGTCGGGTCGCAGAGCGCGGGTGGCACGGTAACGCCAAACGCCGATTGGACCGCGCAAGCGCGCAACAACATCAATACTTCGCTGACAGCCCAGTTGGGCGATCTCGGCAACAGCCTGATCGAGGTTCCCGAATTGTACGGCGATAATGCGGCTAAGGTGCGGGAGTATCAGGCGCTGTTCGCGGCGCTCGCAGGCTCGGTGATCGAGTATCAGTTCGAAAAAGGCAATCGCCTGCCAACCAAGAAGCGCGAGAGCAAAGAGGGCATCTTCGATTGGTCGCTCGGCGATGGGGTCATCCAGTTGCCCGGCGCCAATGACGCCGACTATGCCTTGTTCATCTTCGACAGCGACGCCTATGGCACGACTGGTCGCAAAATCCTTCAGGTCGTGGCGATTCTTGGGGCAGGCATCGCGGTCAAATCGGGAGACCACCGCGGCTATGCGGGGCTGGTCGATCTGCGCACCGGCAATGTCCTGTGGATGAACGCCGACCCGTCGATGGGCGGAGACGTCCGCAACCCCGAGGGCGCGGACAAGCGGGTTCGCGAAATGCTGGCCGGCTTCCCGGGGGCCAAGAAGAAATGACCAAAGCGCGGCTTCTGGTATTTGCTTCGGTCCTGGCTGCGGTGGGTCCGGCCTATGCGGCAAGTCCGCCCAAGTCTGCGGGCCAGGCCTCGCTGCCCCCGCCGTACAGCGGCGCGTATCAGCCGATCGGCAAGGACGAGATCGGGCTGTGGCAACGCGACGATGAGGACGAGCGCATTCTTGCCGCATCGCCAGAACGGTTCGATGTGCCGCCGCTCGCCGCTTATTTGACGGACGTGTTGTGCCGGACGGTCGGCACGGATCGCTGCAAAGGCGTTCGGGTTTACATCGTCCGCTCGCCGTTTTTCAACGCATCAATGACCCCGAATGGCACAATACGGGTATATTCGGGCCTGTTTCTGCGGGTCCACAATGAAGCAGAGCTTGGGGCAATACTGGGCCACGAATTCGGGCATTTCGAAAAGCGCCATACGCTTAATGCCTTCAAAGCGGAGAGGTCGGGGCGTAACCTTTTGGCCTGGGCTGCGGTTCTGTCTGCAACGGCCAGCAACTTCGGCTATCGGACAAACTCGTTCGACAGTCTGCAGATCAGCGTACACGGAAACTTGCGCCATTTCAGCCGCGATCAGGAACGTGAAGCCGATTATATGGGCATCGGGTTCCTCAACGCCAGCAACTTGCGTCCGCAGTCGGCGGCGCAGGTGTGGCACACCGTAATGGGCGAACAGGAACATTCGGCCGCCGTGCGCGGGCTCAAGCGTCCGGACTTCAAAGGCGTCGCTTTCTTTGCCGATCATCCGCCAGAAGCCGAGCGCGCCGAGAGCCTCGAGCTGCTGGCGGCCCCGGAGGGGGCAACCCGCAGCGATGGTGCGGCAGACTATGTCCGGGCGATCGCACCGTACCTGCCCGCCTTTCTCAACGATCAGATCAAGCTCAACGATTTTGGCGGCAGCGACTACCTGATTCAGGCCATGGGCGACACCTGCGGCTGGACCGCACCGCTGTATTTCGCGCGCGGCGAACTCTACCGGCTGCATGGCAACCCGCGCGACATGCCCAACGCGATCGGCTTTTACGAGCGGGCTATCGGCGCTGATTCGACCATGGCCGGGGCTTACCGGGGCCTCGGGCTGGCGCAGCTGCGTTCGGGCCTGATCGAGCCGGGCCGCGCTTCGCTCAAAACCTATCTGCAATTGGATCCGGGGGCGAAGGACGCCGCCATGATCTCGACCTTGCTGGAATCAGGACATTGATATGACAAAGACTGGTTTTGTTGCGGCGACTATCGCCTGCATCTTGGTTGCAACGCCCGTTCAGGCCCACAAGCTGGAAGAGGCGAACGTCGCGGTTCGTGTGGCAAAATCGAAAATGTCGGTCACGCCCGAGCGCGCGTGGAACGGCATCGGTGGCCGCCAGGGCAAGCAGAGCGAAGTGTGGACGATCGACGGCGAGCAACTGAACGAATTGATCTTTTTCGCCGATGTTCGTGGCGGTGCCACCCTCGCGCCCAAAATGAAGCACGTTACGCTACCGACCTGGGATGAAAAGATGCTCCTGGTCGAGCTTCCCGAGCTTGTTGAACGCAATTATCGCGTTACCCGGCAGGTCACCGAATTCACGCAGATTTCCTCGAAGCCGCAGACATTTTTGGGCCGGGACGGGATCGCGTTCGAATACGAATATGTGAATGCCGACGGTTTGCACGTTCGCGGCATCGCAGTGGCGACGATCATTGACGGCGCGCTCTATATGATCAATCTCAACGCGCCGCGATTGAACTATTTCGAGCGGTCGAAGGCCGCTTTCGATGCCATTGTCGCCAGCGCCAAACTGGATTGAGCGGGCCACCGCCGAAGCAGCATGACGGATAATGCGAAAGCTGGCGCGTTCGAACTTTTCGTGATGGCGATTCCCAGATGCAGCCCGGTGCACGCAGCGCTCAAACGTAAAAGCGCGGCGGCATTGCTGCCACCGCGCTTCGCCGGGCTGGCGGCGCTGGGAGGGGGATCGGCGCGCCGCCATCCGGTAACGGTTACATCTGGTGGCGCTTCATCATCTTGCAGCTGCGCATCTTCTTGCCGTGGCTCCACCAGGTCTTGCAGTGACGTTTCGACTTCATCGCCATGTGGCGCGGCATGGTGCCGTTCATGGTGTGGGTTTTGACGGTGGTGCGCTCCATCGTCTTGGTGCCCATCGGCTGCTGCATCGTCTGAGTGGTGGTGGTGGTGCGGGCCGCGTCCATTTGCGCGGTGGCAGCGGTGCCGGTCAGCGCCAGGGCGGCAGCTGCGGCGGCGAGTGCGATCTTGTACATGGGGGTCTCTCCGGGGGGCACGCCTGATGTGGCGTGCCGATAGCCAGATAACCCCCGGGCGGCGCATTCGTTCCGCCGCAGCCGGGCGGGGTCAGCGCGCGGTGCTGGCCCTGGCGACCAGCCGCACCGGCACGCGGCGGGTGCCGTGCGGTTCCCCGGCGATCCCGGCGAGGAGCTTGTCGACCAGCATCGCTCCGGCGGCCTGGAAATCGGGTTCGATCGTGCTCAATGGGGGCATCGCTTGCGCGCTGGCGCGGATCCCGTCGAAGCCGATCAAAGCCGCGTCTTGCGGGACGCGCAGGCCGGCCTCGCTCAAGGCGCGCAAGGCCCCCAGCGCGATCTCGTCGCAGACCGCGAAGACGGCGTCGAACTTGCGGCCGCTGGCGATCAGCGCGGCGACGGCGCGGCGGCCCTGTTCGTCGCGGCTCAGGCCGTCCTCGATCTGGACCAGCCACGGGAGGTGCCCGGCGGCGCTGACGGTTTGCGCATAGCCGTCGTAGCGTTCCTTGAACTGGCGCTGGAGCGAATCGAGTGAGGCGATGCAGGCGATCTTGCTGCGACCGGCATCGAGCAAATGCTGCGTCGCCAGCGCCGCGCCCTGGTGGTTGTCGCTGCGGATCCATTCGAGTTCGTCATAAGGCGAGCCCCAGCAGACCCAGTGCATCCCAGATGCGCCAAGGTCGCGGTAATAGTCCCAGGCGGCGCTGTTCTGGGTGGTGCCGATGACGATCAGCCCGTCGGCCTTGCGTTGCTCCTCATAGCGGCCCGACAGGTTGGCGGGGCTGTCCTGGAAGGAGACCAGCGTTTCGAACCCGCGCGCCGAGGCGGCCGCGCAGATCGTGCCGAGCAGGGCATAAGTGAACGGATTGAGGTCTTTGCGGTCCTCACCCGCGCGGCAGATGACCACCACCGCGATGGTGCCGGTGCGCCCGGTGCGCAGCCGCGCGGCGTTCTCGTCGACGTAGTAGTTGAGCTTGACCGCCGCCGCCGCGACCCGCGCGCGGGTCGCCTCGCTGACCACCGGATCGCCTGCCAGCGCACGGCTCACGGTCGACTGGCTGACCCCCGCTTCGGCCGCCACGTCAAACGAGGTGACCCGCAGCAGGCGCGGCTTTGGTTTGTCGGTGATCTCTCCCATTGCGGGAGGCTTACATCGCCGAGATGCCGCCGTCGAGTTTCAGTTCGGC
>JANMCG010000182.1:0-3393 GCA_031361075.1 Novosphingobium sp.
CGGCGGGCACTGGACTTTCGAGCGGGCTGGCTTCGCGGGCGCTGACGCCAAGCCATGATGTCGCGCCGGTCATGGATCAGGCTGGCGTTCTGGCAGCACCGACTGAAAATCAACTCTTGGCCAAGCTGGTGGCGCTGCGGAATGAGCTTGGCCCGCAGATGATTGTCCTGACCGTATCCAGTTTAGGCGGCCAATCGATCGACACTTACGCACAGGGGTGGTTTAACCGCGCCGGTTTGGGCGATGCGAAACGCAATGACGGCGTACTGCTGATAATTGCGCCCAATCAACGCCAGGTACGGATCGAAGTCGGCACCGGGTTGACCACCGCCCTTAGCAACCAAAGTTGCCAGCAGATCATCGATCAGATGCTGCCGCTGTTTCGGGCCGGACAGATCGATTCTGCAACAACTGCTGGGGTTGACGGAGTGATCAAAACCTTGCGCAACCTCAAAGAATTCCTGCCCGGAAAGGCCGTATGATGAGCGCGCTGCGATATCTCGTGCTCGTGTTCCTGGCCGCCATGGTGCTTGCCGGCGAAGCGCAGGCGCAGACGTTCCCCGCGCTGACCGGGCCGGTGGTCGATCAGGCCAATGTCATCCCCGCGGATGTCGAGGCGCGGATCACCGGAAAACTGACCGCCCTCAAAACCCAGTCGCAGCGCCAGTTGCAAGTCGTGACCGTCGCTAGCCTCGATGGATACGAAGTCAGCGACTATGCTAACCGGCTGTTCCGCAACTGGCAGCTGGGCGATAAGGCGCGCAACGACGGGGTTATGTTGGTGGTTGCACCGGCCGAGCGGCGGATGCGGATCGAGGTCGGCTATGGCATGGAGCCGATCATCACCGATGGCCTGTCATTCTTGATCATCAACAAGATCATCACCCCCAAGTTCAAAGCGGGTGATTTGCCCGGCGGGATCGAAACCGGCACCGATGCGCTGATTACGCAGCTGACTTTGCCGCCCGAGCAAGCCGCGCAAATTGCGGCGCAAGCCAATCTGCAGCAGGCGCAAGCGCGCAAGGCGGCGCAAAACAAATTCGACCCCATCCAGCTAATCTGGATCGGCTTTGTCTTACTGTTTTTCATCTTGCCGATGCTGCGCCGGATGCGCGGCGGCAAAGGCTATCGGTCGAGCGGGCTTGGCCAGGTTGTGATGTGGAGCGTGCTCGATGGCATGACCCGCGGTGGCGGAGGAGGCGGCGGCTGGGGCGGTGGTGGCGGCGGAGGCGGCGGCTGGGGCGGCGGCGGCGGATCTTCCGGCGGCGGCGGCGCATCGGGGAGCTGGTAGCATGACGCACCAAGTCGTTTTGACCGAAACCGACCGCGCGGCAGTGTCCGCAGCCGTATCCGCAGCCGAGGGACATTCGGCGGGAGAGATCGTGACGATCATGGCCGAACGCTCGGACAGCTATCACGATGTCGCGCTGCTGTGGTCGGCTTTGGCCGCCTTGATCACGCTGGCCGCGCTGGCGATTGCCCCGCAAGTCACCCTTGGCCTGGTCGACCGCGTCACCGGCGCATGGCAGGCCGATTGGCATCCGAGCGAAGTTTTTTCGCTTGCGCTCTTTGCCGCCAGCGTAAATTTCGTTGCCATGTGGCTCCTGCAATTATGGCAGCCGCTGCGGCTCTGGCTGGTGCCCGGACCGCTCAAGCACGCCCGCGTTCGCGCCCGTGCGGTGACCAACTTCAAGATTGGCACCGAACGCCGCACTCATGGCCGCACCGGTGTGCTGATTTACCTCAGCCTCGCCGAACACCGCGCCGAAATTGTCGCCGACGATGCGATCGCCGCCAAGGTTTCGCCCGAAGTGTGGGGCGCGGCGATGGCGACGCTGATCGGCGAGATCCGCGCGGGGCGCCCGGCTGAAGGGCTGGTCGGCGCAGTGACGCAAGTCGGCGCGGTGCTCGCCGAACACTTCCCGCGCGCCGATGATGATGTCAACGAGCTGCCCGACCGGCTAATCGAGGTATAATGTCCGACGCGCCCGACCGCATCGAATGGCAAGGTAAATTCATCACGGCGCGGACCCGCGGCAAGTGGGAATATGTCACCCGCGCGCGCGGCATTCGCGCCGCCGTGATCCTCGCGATCGACGCTGAAGACCATGTTCTGCTGGTCGAGCAGTACCGCGTGCCTTTGGGCAAGGCCTGCCTCGAACTTCCCGCCGGACTTATCGGCGACGCTGACTCTTCTCCCGATGAAGACCCCGCGCTGGCAGCCGCGCGCGAGCTGGAGGAGGAAACCGGCTACCGGGCCGCGCGGATCGAAGTGATCGGCGAATTCTACTCCTCGCCCGGCATGGTCAGCGAGAGCTTCACGCTGGTCCGCGCGCATGGCCTCACCAGGGTCGGCCCCGGCGGCGGGACCGAAAGCGAGAACATTACCGTCCACCGCGTCGCGCTTTCGCACTTGCCCCAATTCACTGAAATGGCCCGGGCGCGCGGATTGGGGATTGACGTGCGGCTTCTGATGCTGCTCGCTCCGGGAATAACGGGAGAGACAAAATGAGCGGACGGGTTGCAGGCAAGAAGGCGCTGATTACCGGAGCGGCACAGGGTTTGGGCGCGGCGCAGGCAATGATGCTGGCGCGCGAGGGTGCACAAGTGCTGCTCGCCGACGTCAACGCGAGCGGTGCCGCCGATCAGGCCGCCAAGATCAACTCCGAACTTGGCGCCGGCACCGCCTTCTCGGTCGCACTCGACGTGACATCCGAAGGCCAGTGGATCGCTGCGGTCGACTACGCATCTGAAGCGATGCAGGGCCTCTCGGTCCTCGTTAACAACGCCGGGATCGGGGTGCGCGGCAATATCGAGACCTGCACGCTGGCCGATTGGCACCGCGGCTTTGCGGTCAACGTCGATTCGGTGTTCCTTGGCTGCCAGAAGGCGCTGCCCTTGATGAAAGACAGCCAGCCCGGCTCGATCGTCAACATCTCCTCGATCGCCGGACTGATCGCTTCGGACACCATGCCCGGCTACAACGCCAGCAAGGCGGCGGTGTGGATGCTGAGCAAATCGGTCGCGCTGTACTGCGCCAAGATGGGCTGGGACATCCGCAGCAACTCGGTCCACCCGACCTTTATCGACACCCCGATCCTCGACGGCATGGTCGCCTCCTCGGGCAAGTCCAAGGAGGTGATCATGGAGAAACTCGCCCGCCAGATCCCGCTAAAGCGCGTCGGCCATCCTGACGATATCGCCAATGGCGTGCTTTACCTCGCCAGCGACGAGAGCCGCTTCATGACCGGCGCCGAACTGAAACTCGACGGCGGCATCTCGGCGATGTAAGCCTCCCGCAATGGGAGAGATCACCGACAAACCAAAGCCGCGCCTGCTGCGGGTCACCTCGTTTGACGTGGCGGCCGAAGCGGGGGTCAGCCAGTCGACCGT
>JANMCG010000153.1:0-1688 GCA_031361075.1 Novosphingobium sp.
AAAAATTCCCCAAGTGGCGCGAGTGACGGGACTTGAACCCGCGACCTCCGGCGTGACAGGCCGGCACTCTAACCAACTGAGCTACACCCGCGTGCCGCTTGGGGAGCAGCGCCACTAGGCCAGCGCGCCGGGGCTGTCAACCGCGATGACACGGGGGTTGCGGCCATGCTGCAAAGTGCGTTGTAAACCATCGAAAACAGCAGTTTCAAGCCCGCCTGCCGACCAAATTGCCGGCATCCGAAGCGCTGCGTTAACCATTCCTTTGCCAGTGTTTGCGACAAGCCGTCATCCAGTCCGAACGCGGACATCAGGGGGGTTTGTTACCTGTGAATTTACGCCGCAGCATTTCTTCGCTGGCTGGAGCGCTCGCGCTGGCCATGCCGGTCATGGCAATCGCTACGCCGCTGATCGCGCTCGATAGCGCGGTCTATGTCGAGACGGTCGCGCCGGGCAAAGGCCGCAGCTTGGCCCCCGCTGCAAGGCTCAATCGCGGTGACCGCGTCGTCTATGTCGTCAGCTGGTACCGGATGGGCGGCAGCGGTGCCTTCACCGTCACTAACCCGCTCCCGCGTAGCGTCTATTACCAAGGCAGCGCCGACGGGGCCGAAGAAGTCTCGCTCGATGGCGGCAAGACCTGGGGCAAACTTGACGCGCTGCGCATCGCGGGACGGCTCGCCACGCCCGAAGATGTCACTCAGGTGCGCTGGCACGTCCCCGCCGCACAAGCC
The DNA here is from genome assembly GCA_031361075.1 of Novosphingobium sp. Lineage (GTDB taxonomy): Bacteria > Pseudomonadota > Alphaproteobacteria > Sphingomonadales > Sphingomonadaceae > Novosphingobium. The sequence goes on from JANMCG010000153.1 coordinate 729, forward strand.
GCGCAAGGCTCGGGCGAAATCACTTACAGCGCGATCGTGCGATAATTTCGGGGTTCAATGATTTGAAAACTGGCCCCAGATTATCGGCCTAATCCGCCAGCAGCAGTACCGGCACTTCGATCAGGCGTTTGACCGCCTGGATGAAACTCGCCGCATCCCAGCCATCAACCACGCGGTGATCGCAGCTGATCGAGATGTTCATCAGCTTGCGCTTGGCGATGCGCTCTCCGCCCAGTCCATCAGGCACGAACATCGGGCGCTCGATAATCCGGTTAGGGCCAATGATCGCCACTTCGGGGCGGTTGATCACCGGGGTGGTCGCGACCCCGCCGAGCGGCCCGAGCGACGTGATTGTAAGGGTCGAGCCCGACAGTTCCTCGCTTTTGGCTGAACCGTTGCGCGCGGCTTCGGCCAGCCGGGTTATCTCCGCCGCCAGTTGCCACAGGTTCTTGTCCTGTGCATCGCGGATCACCGGGACCATCAGCCCGGCGTCGGTCTGCGCGGCCATGCCCAGATGCACCGCAGCATAGCGCTGCACCACTCCGGCCTCGTCGTCATAACGCGCGTTAAGCATCGGGAAATCGGGCAGGGTTCGGCAAATCGCGCTGATCAGCAGTGGCAGCAAGGTCAGCTTGGGCCGTCCTCCCCGCGCCGAATTGAGCTGTGCGCGCAATTCTTCCAGCGCGGTCACGTCGCATTCTTCGACATAAGAGAAATGCGGAATGTTGCGCTTTGACGCTGCCATGTTCTCGGCGATGCGGCGGCGCATCCCGATCACTTTGATCGTCTCATCTGCGCCGCGCTTGCCGGCCGCGCGGAAGCCTGAACCGGCGCTGTAAGCAAGGAAGGCATCAAGATCGGAATGGCGCAGCCGTCCGCCTTCGGCAGCTTTGACCAAAGCGAGGTCAACCCCCAGGTCCTTGGCGCGGGCGCGTACCGCGGGAGACGCCAGGACTTTAC
>JANMCG010000171.1:0-4089 GCA_031361075.1 Novosphingobium sp.
GGCGAGCAGATGAAAGCCGACCGGACCAAGAACCGCGTCACGGTCTATTATCTGCTGGCGAGCGAATTCAAGCAGCTTGGCCTGTTTGTCAAATCGGCCCCGGCCGCCAAGGCTGCGCCAGCCACTAAAACGCCAGCCGCAGCGGCCGCTGCCGCCAAGGCAGCGGTAAAAGCTCCGACTAGAACTGCGGCGAAGCCGGCTACGGCCAAAGCCGCGGCGGTTAAAGCTGCACCGGCCAAGCCTGCGGTGACCAAAGCTGCTGCAAAGCCAGCCAGCACGCCGGCGGCCAAAGTGGTCGGCGCGGCGGCCTTGGCGGCTGGCGCGGCTGCGGCTGTAAAAGCCAAGCCAGCTGCTAAAAAAGTAGCTGCAACAGCCAAGGCCGTCCCCGCCAAGGCCGCAGCACCCGCCAAGGCCACAACGCCCAAAATTGCGGCGCCCAAAGCGGCAACTGCGAAGGTATCAGCACCCAAGGTCACCACAGCCAAGGCGGCAGCCCCGGCCAGCAACGCGGCCCAAGGTTTGCTGGATAAAGCAGCCTCCACCGCGAGCGACGCGGGCAAGGCAACCAGCGGCGCAGTCACTGGCGCAGTCACGGGGGCAGTCGCTGGGGTTGGCGCACTCGGCGCCGCCGCACTTAGCGCTGCGTCGGGCGCGGCCGATACGATCAAGGAAGGCGCGGTCAAGGCAACCGATACTGCCAGCAGCGCAGTTAGCAGCGCCGCTGGCCAAGCCGGCGCCAAGATGTCCAGTACCTTGGATCCAGCTGGCGCTGCTAGCGCCAAAGCTGGGGACGATAGTTCGGACCTGGGGTGGTGGCCGTGGCTGTTAGGCTCGGCCTTGGCTGCGCTGATCATCTGGTTCGTGTTCTTCCGAGGCGGCCCCGATACCGACGACGCGACCGTGGCCGAAGGCGCGGCCAGTGCGGCTGCATCGGACGTCGGTACCGATCTGGCGGCTGCGCCAAGCGAAGGATTGGCCCAGATCCCGGTCGGCGCTGGCGTGACCAGCGAAATGCGCGACGGCAAGCCAGTGGTGAAGGTCTATTTCGACAGCGGCAAAACCGACGTGACCCCCGAATTCACCAAGACAGCGGGCGGGCTCAAATCATGGCTGAACGACCACTCGGGATCGGTCCTCGCGATTTCGGGCTACAGCGATCCCACCGGCAACGCAGCGGCTAATGCCGAACTGTCCAAGCAGCGCGCCCAATCGGTCCAAGCGGCTTTGGGCGTGGCCGGGATTCCCGCAACCACTGCTGCGTTAGTCAAGCCCGAAGTTTCGGCTGATGCCAGCGTGCCTAAAGATGCAGCGCGCCGGGTCGAGGTTGTGGTCAAATAAACCGCGCAACCTAGGATCAACCAAGCGCTTGAATACAAACAGGGGCGGTTGCCAATCCGGCAACCGCCCCTGTTTGTTTACCGCAGTTATCGAAGCCTAGCGCAGCGCGACCACGTTATCGCTGACCCGCGGATCGCGCCGGTTGCCAAGGTATTGGCTGGCCATTGGCTCGTCCTCGGCATCGATTGCAACCGCTTGGCCAAAGCCGTTGAACGAGGTTTTCATTGCCGCGCCATAGGCACCCAGCATCCCGATCTCGATAAAATCTCCGGCCTGCACATCTGCGGGCAGCATGAATGGCCCTTCCATGTAATCGGCATCGTCGCAGGTCGGGCCATAGAACGAATAGGCCTTCAGTTGCTCGCTGCGGCCCGCTGACAGGCACCGTACCGGGAACCGCCAGCCAACGTGCGCGGCATCGTACAGCGCGCCGTAAGCCCCGTCGTTAATGTACAGTTCGTCATCGCGGGTCTTCTCCACCCGGACCACCAGCGAATTGTATTCGGCGCATAGCGCCCGGCCGGGTTCGCACCACAGCTCGGACGAGTAGGACACCGGCAGCGATTCGGCTGCGCGGTGGATCGCGCCGAAATAGTCTTCCAGCGGCGGCGGCTCCATCCCCGGATAGATCGACGGGAACCCGCCGCCGACATCGATGATATCGACCGTCACTGCCGCAGCAACAATCGCGGCGCGGACCCGCTCAAGCGCTTGCACGAACGCAAAGGGGGTCATCGCCTGCGAACCAACGTGGAAACACACCCCCAGCCAGTCGGCGACTTGCCGAGTGGCCTGAAGCAACGGCGCAGCATCGGCCAGATCGATCCCGAACTTCGCCGCCAGGCTCAGCTCCGAATAGTCCGACGACACCCGCAGCCGAACGCACAACCGCAAATCTTGAGCCGCAGCGCCATCAGCAGCGGCCGTGGCATCGACGATCTTGGTCAGCTCTTCGTGGCTATCCAAGCTGAACGTGCGCACGCCGTGGACCTTATAGGCCTCGGCGATGGCCGACTTCGATTTGACCGGATGCATGAAGCACAGCACTGCCTCGGGCAAAGTCGCACGGACCAGTCGCACTTCGGCGATCGAGGCTACATCGTAGTGCGTGATGCCCGCTTCCCACAACACCCGCAACAGATCGGGCGACGGGTTAGCCTTGACCGCGTAAAGCGACGTGCCCGGAAACTTCTCGACAAAGAAGCGGGCAGCGCGCGCGGCGGCGTGCGGGCGATTGATAATTACGGGTTCGTCGGGCGAAAGAGCGCGAACTACTGCCGATGCGTCAAGATAGGTGTGCAACTCAAGGGACCCCCAAACAGATTGTTTCAACGAAGCAGCCTTGCGGTTTGGAAGTCCCCATGGGGCTGCGGGGGGTCGCTATAATTCGTCATAGGTGAACTGCAAGTGAAAACGCAGGCACTTGGACGCGAAACCTAACCCAGCATCAGGTGTTCCGCGATGGCACGAAACGCCGGGAGGCTCGCGGCATCGATACTGCCATTAGCGGCAATCGGATGCGACCCGAACCGGGCGATGGTCACTTCGGCCACCGGATCGATATAAATGGCCTGCCCGTGGATCCCGCGCGCGGAAAACGCGCCATGATTTCCGGGCATTGACCACCATTGGCTGCGGTAAGAGCCGCCGGGCAGAAATTCATAACCGGCCGGCGCGAACTTGGCCATGTCGCCGCCCGCTTTGATCCCGGCGGCCACTTCGCGCGCGATTATCTGCCCGGAGTTGCCGTACCCGTCGCAGCGCATTGCTTCGCCGAATCGGGCCATATCGCGCAGCACCGGATTGAGCCCGCCGCCAGCAAACGGCATCCCCGTCGAATCGGTCAGGAAATCGGCATCCTGTTCCATCCCGAGCGGCGCCCAGATCCGCTCTGACAGCAACTGGTCAAGCCGCTGGCCGGTCGTGCGCGCCACGATCCAGCCGAGCACTTCTGTGTTGCAGGTGCGGTAGGTAAACCGCTCGCCATGCTGGCCAGCCTTGGCGATGGTAGGCAGGTAGGAGAACACATCGGCTGGGCCTTTATAGCCCGGCGGGCGCGGGGTAAGCCCCAGCGCCATAGAGAACGCGCCGATGCCCGAATTCGGATCGGTATATTCCTCCGAAAAATCGAGCGCGGTGGTCATGTCGAGCACCTGGCGCAGCGTGGCATCGCCAAACCCGGTGCCGGAGAGCTCAGGAATTAGCTCCGCAACCGGGACCGAGGGATCAAGCTGGCCCGCGGCGATCAACATCTCGGCCAGCGTCCCAACGTAGCTTTTGGTGATCGAAAACGCGATGTGCGTGCTGTCGGGACGGGTGACGCCGAAGTACCGTTCATAAACGATGGTTCCTCGGTGTATAATCAAGATCGCATCGGTGAAATTCTCCGCGAGCGATTGTTCCCAGGTCAGCGGGCGGCCATCGTCAAGCGCCTGGAATTGCACCGCGTCCAGATCGTCGCGCAGCGCCACCGGCAGCGCCCACACCGGCCCGCCCCCGCGCGCCACCCGCGCTGTCGGCAGAAACTGGCGCATATTGGAAAAGGCATAGCGGTGCGTCGGGAAGCGCATATGTCCGGCATCGGCCCAGTGGATAGTCTTGCCCGGTGCCGGCGGCAGGCCCTGCTGCCAGCCCATCAGGACCGGATCGCTGGTATGCGCGTCGAGAATTTGCTCTGACATCTGACTCTCCCTTGGCGGAGAGCTTAGCTTCACCGGTGAGTTGTGCCAGTTTTTGTTCACCCGAAGCACC
>JANMCG010000174.1:0-18172 GCA_031361075.1 Novosphingobium sp.
ACGCCGCACGGCCGCAGTATGGCAGCGCTGCCGATGGCCCCGCCGCTGGCGCATATGCTGCTTTATGCTGCGCAACATGACGCAGCAGCCGACGCAGCAAAGCTGGCGCTGCTGCTGCAGGAGCGCGGACTGGGTGGCCGCGGCGATGATTTGGCGGCGCGGCTCGAGCGGTGGAACCGCGACCGGTCGGGCCGGGCCGATGCGTCGCGCAAACTGGCCGCGCGGTGGGCAAGAAAAGCGCATCTGCAGCACCAGCGCAGCCGCGCCCCGCCGCTGGGCGTGCTGCTCGCCGAAGCCTTTCCCGGCAACATTGCCCGCCGCCGCTCACTCAGCGGCGAGGAGTGGCTGACTGCGGGCGGGCGCGGGCTGCGGCTCGATGCCGCTTCGCCGCTCGCGCGGGCAGAGTGGCTCGCGGTGGGCGAGGCGCAGGGCGAAGCCAAGGGCGCGCGGATCACCGGAGCAATCGCGCTGAGCGAAACCGAGGTGCTGCACTGGCTCGGCCACCGCATCGAGCGCCGCACAGTCTTGCGCTGGATCGCGGATGAGCGCCGCGCCGAAGCCTTGCTCGAAGCGCGGCTGGGCGCGATCACGCTGTCGCGCGGACCCGATCCCAAACCTGACCCGGCGGCAATCCGCGGCTTCATGGTCGCGCAAATTGCGGCGGGTGGGCTTGGCCTGCTTGAACTGCCGCCCGCCAGCGCCGCGCTGCTGACCCGCGCCCGCTATGCCGGAATTGCCGCGCTGGCCGAACCAGCGCTGCTGGCGCACCTGGATGACTGGCTCGGGTCATTGCTGACCCGGCGGCTCGATGCACTCGATCCGGCGCGGGTGGCCGAGGCGCTGCGCGCGCGGCTTGATCATGCCGGCCGCCAGCAGCTTGATGCGCTGGCCCCGGCGCAATTCATCAGTCCGGCTGGCACCGCGCACGCGATCGACTATGCCGATCCGGGCGGGCCGTCGGTCGAATTACGGGTGCAGGCGTTGTTCGGGCTGGACCGGCACCCGGTATTTGGCCGCCCGCCGCAGCCGCTGTTGCTCAAGCTGACTTCGCCCGGCGGCAAGCCGGTCCAGACCACGCGCGATCTGCCCGGGTTCTGGCGCGGTTCGTGGCGCGATGTGCAGCGCGAGATGAAAGGCCGCTACCCGCGCCATCGCTGGCCCGACCAACCCTGGACCGAGGCACCCAGTCTCAAGACCAAAAACGCGTTTGAAGGCCGCTAGGTCAGGCCAGACGAGGGCCGCTTCGTTCTGGTAGCTGGCAGGCTGGCGGGGGACTTGATTCTCAGCGCGAAACACCGCAGGGCTTCGACATGTCAGCACGCATTTATCAACGCCCCAAAAACGCCATGCAATCGGGCAAGGCCCGGATTGATGAATGGACGCTCGAGTTTGCTCCGGCGGAGGCAAAACGCCCCGATCCCTTGATGGGGTGGGCTGGTTCGGGCGATACGCAAGCGCAAGTTCAGCTGAACTTTTCGACCAGCGACGAGGCGGTGGCTTATGCCGACAAGTATGGCATCGCCGCCACGCTGCACCAAACCCCGCCGCGCCGGCTTAAATTGCAGACGTACGCCGATAATTTCCGCTGAAGCTTGAACAAGGGAATGAAGCGGGCCAGCTGATTGCTCTGGGTCGCGCCGAGCATCGGCTGACCCGCTTCAGGGCCGCTTCGCGTTGCAAAACGGCCGGATCGGCCGCCACGATTGGCGTCAGCCGAACCCCGCACTACGCCCGCGCATCGCTCCAGACTTGCGCAAACGCGACACCCCCGCCATAGGCCCCGGCGGGAGTCGGTCGGACGTTTGCGCCCGCCAACTTGGTCAGGTCCGGAAGGAAGCAGCCACAACGGGTTGCGATGGGTCGGCCGGCTCCTTTTCTCCTTTCGACAAATGACCGGGCAGCGCCTAACTTGGGCGCAATGGACGATTCCCCAAACCTGACCGATATTTCCGCTGACCAAGACGCGCCCTCGGCGGCCGAACTGGAGGCAGCCGGCCAGGAATCGATGTTCGGTGCGCCTGCGCCGGCAGCAACCGCACCTGCCGCACCCGCCAGCGCCGCGCAGCCTTACCGCGTGCTTGCGCGCAAATACCGCCCGCAGACGTTTTCGCAGCTGCTGGGACAGGATGCGATGGTGCAGACGCTGGGCAATGCGATCAAGCGCGACCGATTGGCCCATGCTTTCCTGATGACCGGCGTGCGCGGGGTGGGCAAGACGTCCACCGCGCGGCTGATCGCCAAGGCGTTGAACTGCATTGGGCCGGACGGCGCAGGAGGCCCGACGATCGATCCTTGCGGGGTGTGCGAGCCGTGCGTGGCGATTGCCGAGGGGCGGCATATCGACGTCATCGAGATGGATGCCGCCAGCCACACCGGGGTCGACGATGTCCGCGAGATTATCGAAGCAGTGCGCTATTCGGCGGTCTCGGCGCGGTATAAGATCTATATTATCGATGAAGTTCATATGCTGAGCCGTAATGCGTTCAACGCGCTGCTCAAAACGCTTGAAGAACCGCCGCCGCACGTCAAATTCCTGTTCGCCACCACCGAGGTCGAAAAGCTGCCGGTAACGGTGCTGAGCCGGTGCCAGCGGTTCGACTTGCGCCGCATCCAGGCTGGCGTGCTGACTGCGCATTTTGCCAACATCTGCCGCGCCGAAGAAGTCAGCGCCGAGGATGAAGCGCTGGCCATGATCGCCGCGGCGGCCGAAGGTTCGGTCCGCGATGGTTTGTCGATCCTTGATCAGGCGATTGCGCACGCCGATCTGGGCGGGGCCGGGCAAGTGACCACCGACCAGGTGCGCGACATGCTTGGTCTGGCGGACAAGGGCGCGCAGCGGCGCTTACTGGGCGCGCTGCTGGCGGGCGAGGGCGGCACGCTGCTCGAAATGGTCGATCATCAATTCGCGCTTGGGGTGGAGCCGCTGGCGCTGTTACGCGCGGCGATGGAACTGACGCACCGGATCACCGTGTGCCAGCTCGGCAAAAGCGGCGCCGACGCCGCCAGCGCCGAAGAGCGCGCAGCGATCGAGGGCTGGGCGCAAAGCCTCGGCGCGGGCCAATTGCACCGCCTGTGGCAGCTGCTGCTTAAAGGCTATGACGAGGTGCGCGGCGCGCCCGATCCGCTGATCGCGGCCAAGATGGCGCTGCTGCGGGTGCAGCACGCCAACGATTTGCCTGATCCGGGGGCCCTCGCCAAACAGCTTGAGGATCTGGCCGCGCGCGGACCGGTCATGGCTGGTCCCGAGGGAACTGCGGCAACGGCGGAAGCCCTTGCGCCAGTCGGGATGGACTGGGCGGCGCTGATTAACATGGTCGATCAATCGGGCCAATTGCGGATCTCGCAAGTGATGCACGACTGGGTGCGGGTCGCCGTGCTGATCCCGGGCGAGCTGACTTTTGCGCTCGCGCCGGGTTATTCGGGCGATCCCAGTTCGGACCTGCGCGATGCCTTGCTGCGCGCAACTGGTGAGCGCTGGCAAGTTACCCGGATCGAAGGCGAAGCCGCCCCGGCCTTGCGCGAAACGGCTGAGGCAGCGCGCGACGCGGCGCGCGCCGCGGTGCTGCGCGACCCCCTGATCGAGGCCGCATTCGCGGCGTTCCCGGCAGCCGAATTGCTTGATGCCAGTGCGGACGCGCGCGTCGCGCAGGGTTCAAAATGGAGAAGCTGACGTGAAGTCGATGGAAGAAATGCTCAAGGCCGCGCAGCAAGCCGCCGAAACAATCGAAAAGCAGATGACCCAGATGCAGGGCAAACTCGACGCAATCGAGGTTCAAGGCGCAGCAGGGGGTGGGCTGGTCAAAATCCGCTGCTCGGCCAAAGGCCGCGTGCTCGGGGTGGCGATCGATGACAGTTTGCTGGTGCCGGCCGACAAAGGGATTCTCGAAGACTTGATCGCGGCGGCCTTCAACGATGCGCGCAGCAAAGCAGATGCGGTATCGGGCGCAGAAATGGCCAAGCTGCAATCGGGTATGGGCCTGCCGCCGGGGTTCAAGCTGCCGGGGATGTAGCCGATGCACAGAGCGCGGCGGACCCCGTAAAACCGCACGCACCATCCACAGCCGCGCACCGCGCCCCCATTGCAGCGCGGCAAGGGCAGCCCCATATCCGCTTTAACACGCGGGATTCACCTGCTCGGCGGTATTTGGGCCGCTGCATCATTGGATGACTTATGAAACTCTACCCACTCCTTCCCTTGCGCGACATTGTGGTGTTCCCGGGTATGGTTGTGCCGCTGTTTGTCGGGCGCGACAAATCGGTCGCCGCGCTCGAAGCCGCGATGGCCAGCGAAGGCGACAAGGACATCTTCCTGCTCGCGCAGCTCGATCCGGGCTGTGATGATCCGACTGAGGATGACCTGTTCGATATCGGCGTCGTCGCCACAGTCCTGCAATTGCTCAAGCTGCCCGATGGCACTGTACGCGTGCTGGTCGAGGCCAAGCAGCGGGCCAGCTTGCAAACCCTTCGGCTGGAGCAAGGCAGCGGGGAGGAAATGGTCGTGGCGCAAGTCGAGATGATCGAGCCGGTCAGCGTATCGGGCAACGAAGTTGCCGCGATGATGCGCACCGTGGTCGATACCTTTGCCGAATACGCCAAACTGAACAAGAAGCTGCCGCAGGAAGCCGGCGATGATCTGGGCGATGTGGTCGATGCGGCTGAACTGGCCGATACTGTCGCCGCACATATTCAGGCCAAGGTATCGGACAAGCAGGCGCTGCTGTCCGAGAGCGATCCGCTCAAGCGGCTCGAAATGGCGTTCAGCTTTATGGAGGGCGAGCTTGGCGTGCTGCAGGTCGAACGTCGCATCCGCGGGCGGGTCAAGCGGCAGATGGAGAAGACCCAGCGCGAATATTACCTTAACGAGCAGATGAAGGCGATCCAGTCCGAGCTGGGCGGCGAAGGCGATGACGGCAACGAAATTGCCGAGCTGCAGGACAAGATCGACAAGCTCAAACTGTCAAAGGAAGCACGCACCAAGGCCAATGGCGAGCTCAAGAAGCTTAAATCGATGCAACCGATGAGCGCCGAAGCGACTGTCATTCGCAACTATCTCGACATTTTGCTCGGCTTGCCGTGGGGCAAGAAGAGCAAGCTCAAGAAAGACATCGCCGCCGCGCAAGCCGTGCTTGATGACGATCATTATGCGCTCGACAAGGTCAAGGACCGGATCATCGAGTATCTGGCGGTGCAGGCGCGGACGAACAAGCTCAAGGGTCCGATCCTGTGCCTGGTCGGCCCGCCGGGGGTGGGCAAGACTTCGCTCGGCAAGTCGATCGCGCGCGCCACGGGGCGCGAATTTATCCGCCAGTCGCTGGGCGGAGTGCGCGATGAAGCTGAAATTCGCGGGCATCGCCGCACCTACATCGGCTCGCTGCCGGGCAAGATCATCTCCAACTTGAAAAAGGCCGGGGCGAGCAATCCGCTGTTCCTGCTCGATGAGATCGACAAGCTGGGCCAGGATTTCCGCGGCGACCCGGCCTCGGCTTTGCTCGAAGTGCTCGATCCCGAGCAGAATTCAAAGTTTCAGGACCACTATCTCGAGCTGGATTACGATCTTTCGGACGTGATGTTTGTATGTACCGCCAACAGTCTCAACTTGCCGCAGGCCCTGCTCGACCGGATGGAAATCATCCGGCTCGAAGGCTACACCGAGGATGAAAAGGTAGAGATTGCGACCCGGCATCTGCTCGACAAGCAGATCAAGGCGCATGGGCTGAAGCCCGATGAATTTACGCTCACCACCGAGGGCCTGCGCGATCTGATCCGGTATTACACCCGCGAGGCCGGGGTGCGCACGCTAGAGCGCGAAATCGCGCGGCTGGCGCGCAAAAGCTTGCGCCAGATCCTTGAAGGCAAGATAAAGTCAGTCATTGTGACGCCAGACAACCTTGGCGAATTTGCCGGAGTGCGTAAGTACAAGCACGGCGTGTCGGAAGACGAACACCAGGTCGGCGCGGTAACTGGCCTGGCCTGGACCGAAGTCGGCGGCGAACTGCTGACGATCGAAAGCGTCACGGTGCCGGGTAAGGGCGCGGCCAAAACCACGGGCAAGTTGGGCGACGTGATGAGCGAAGGCGTGCAAATGGCGTTCAGCTTCGTCAAGGCGCGGGCCCCCGCCTATGGCATCAACCCGGGCGTGTTTAACCGCAAGGACATCCACATCCACTTGCCCGAAGGTGCGGTTCCCAAGGACGGGCCGAGTGCGGGCGTGGGCATGGTCACCGCGATGGTTTCTACGCTCACCGGGATTGCGGTGCGCAAAGATATCGCCATGACTGGAGAGGTTACGCTGCGCGGGCGTGTTTTGCCGATCGGCGGGCTCAAGGAAAAGCTGCTTGCCGCGCTGCGCGGCGGGATCACCACGGTGCTGATTCCCGAGGATAACCGCAAGGATCTGGCCGAGATTCCGGCCAATGTGATCCAAGGGCTCGAAATCATCCCAGTGGCGCACGTCGATGAAGTGCTGGCGCGCGCATTGATCGCACCGCTCGAGCCGATTGAATGGAGCGAGGCGGACGACTTGGCGAGCCAGCCCTTGGCCGCGGTGCCGGGCAATCCCACCTCACCCGCGACCGCGCACTAATCGCTGCTGCCCGGTGAACGAATCGTCTAGCCGCTCGCCAATGCTGCAACGCGGTATCCGGACGGCTACAATGGATTGCACGGCATTAATGGCTGAAATGGCGGAAATTCGTGGATAATCTGCGATGAATTGCGTGGTTTGGCTTTGACAGCCCGCGCAAAAGTCGCTCAATTCTGCGCCAGCTTTACGAGGCGAATCACGATTTTTTCGTAAGTGACTACTTAAGCATCCAGAAAGGTGGGGGATCCCAACATGAACAAGAACGATCTGATCAGTGCAGTCGCCGATACCAGCGGTTTGACCAAGAGCGACGCGACCAAGGCAGTTGAGGGTGTGTTCGACGCAATCTCAGGCGCATTGAAAAGCGGCGACGAAGTCCGTCTGGTGGGCTTTGGCACCTTTTCGGTAGCCAAGCGCAAGGCATCGACCGGTCGTAACCCGCGCACTGGCGAACCGATGAGCATCAAGGCTTCGTCGCAGCCCAAGTTCAAGGCCGGCAAGGGCCTCAAAGACGCCGTCAACTAAGCTTGACGCGATCCGGGCTGCGCAAGTAGCCCGGCACCTTAAAGCGCCGTGCTGGCCTTCGGTCTGGCACGGCGTTTTGCTGTGTGCCTCAGGTCGCGGTAGTCACGGCGTTTTTCGGCGCAAGCGGCGGACTGGCGAACGACACCAGCTTTGAAAACACCCACGCCAGCAGCAGCGCGCTCGCCAGCGCGACCATCCACACCCAGCTGGCTCTGCCGAGAAGTTCGGACAGCCATACCAGCACGGTCAGATGGACGCAGTACAGCGGCAGCGAATAGTTGCCGAGCCATTCCAGTGCAGGACGCGCGCTGGGCGGCGGGGCAGACATGGCAACGACCCACATCAGTGCAGGCAGAAACAGCACTACGAACACCAGATCGCCGGACACCGTGCTGAGCGGCAGCAAGGGAACGGCCGCGATCCCGGCGGCCGGCAGCAGCAGTGCCAGCCACCACGGCAGCGCTGGCCCGCGCGCGCCTTCCAAATACTTCCGCCCGATCCACACCCCCAGCACATACGACCAGCCCACCCGCGGCAACGCGGTCCACCAGGTGGTCCAGCTGGGCGCGTTGACCCCCATTGTATCCGAGCCGTGGATTTGCACTTCGTAAACCAGCCACACCGCCATTGCCGCTGCCACAGCCAGCATCCAACGGGTCGGGATGCGGAACAGCACTGCTGCATGGATAAAGTTGGCCAGCAATTCGTAAAACAGCGTCCATTGCGGCCCATTGAAGCGATAGAACGGCCCCGCTCCGGCCAGGCTGGGGATCATGGCGAGATCAAGCGCCAGCATCCCGAGCAGCGTCAGCGGATCGGCCATCCCGATTGTCACGGCGCGCACCGCCGCTACCCCCGCGCCCACCGCCACCAGCGGCAACAGCCGTTTGTACCTGACCCAGGTAAACTGGATCGCACCGATCCCGGCGCGCAGTTTCTTTTCGGTCGAAACCGCCAGCACAAACCCGCTGAGCAAGAAAAACAGGTCGACAAACAGATAGCCGCGCGAGAATGGCCCGTGCATCGTGTAAACGATATCCATATGGTAAAAAACCACCATGAACGCGGCGATTCCGCGTAACCCGTCAAGCTGAACCATCCGCCCGGAATGTGGCCGCGGGCTGAGCCCGACCGTCTGTTCGTTCATGCTCTGCGCCGCTCCCCTTGGTGCGGAGTATTACACCAGCATCGGCGGCAAAGATCAAATCGCCGCGTTCAAGCCGCGCTCTACTGGACGCAGCGCGGCAGAGTCCCTATATGCGCGCACGATGAACCGCATTTTCCTTGCCTTTATGGCCCTGCTCGCAGGGCTGGCCGCGCAGGTTGCTCCAGCAGCGGCGCGGCTGAGCGAGGATCAGCAAATCGGGGTTGCGGCCGATGTGCAAGCCCCCGGGCACCAGGTTGCAGTGCAAATTGCCGCTCCGGCGTTTCTGCCGCAGGGCGAACGGGCGCTGGTTAACCGCGCGCCGCCAGCGGCATATCGTTACAGCGCCCCCGCGCTGAACGCCGTATTGATCGGGATCGACCGCGCGCGCGAATAAGGCGCCGCCGGTTCGATCGCTTGCCTGCTGCGGATTGCCCAGCGGCGATCGGTGCAGCATTTTTCAATTCCCTTCAAAATTCAGGAACAGCCCATGATCGGCGCCATTGCCAAGCGCATTTTCGGTTCGTCAAACGACCGTCTTGTCAAACAACTTGAGAAAACCGTCCTGCGAATCAACGAGCTTGAAGCCGTGATCGAGGCGCTGAGCGATGCCGAACTGGCCGCGCAAACCCAAAAGTTCCGGGGCCTGCTCGATCAGGGCAACACCCTTGATGATATTCTGCCCGAAGCCTTCGCCACGGTCCGCGAAGCCTCGAAGCGCGTGCTCGGGATGCGACATTTCGATGTGCAGATGGTTGGCGGGATGGTGCTGCACCGCGGCGAAATCGCCGAAATGCGAACAGGTGAGGGCAAAACGCTGGTGGCGACGCTCGCGGTCTATCTCAACGCGATCGAGGGTAAGGGCGTCCACGTCGTCACGGTCAATGATTATCTGGCCCGGCGCGATGCCGAATGGATGGGGCAGATCTATACGTTCATGGGGCTGACGGTGGGCGTGATCGTGCCTAATCTGTCCGAGAGCGAGCGCCGCGATGCGTACAATTCAGACATTACGTACGCCACCAACAGCGAACTCGGATTCGATTATCTGCGCGACAACATGAAAAACGATCGCGGCGAAATGGTCCACCGGCCGTTCAATTACGCGATTGTCGATGAAGTCGATTCCATCCTGATCGATGAAGCGCGGACCCCGCTGATTATCTCTGGCCCGACTGACGACAAAAGCGATTTGTACGTTTCGGTCGATGCGATCGTGAAACAACTGATCGCCGAAGACTATGAAGCCGACGAGAAAACCAAGAATATCACGCTGACCGAAGATGGGGTCGAAAAAGCTGAACGGATGCTCGAAACTGCCGGGCTGCTGGTTGGCTCGAACTTGTACGACATCGAAAACACGCAAGTCGTCCATCACCTCGATCAAAGCCTTAAAGGCGTGGTGATGTTCAAGCGCGACATCGATTACGTGGTCGAGAAAGACAAAGTCGTCATCATCGATGAATTTACCGGGCGCAAAATGGAAGGACGGCGCTGGTCAAACGGACTGCATCAGGCAGTCGAGGCCAAGGAAGGCGTGCAGATCGAGCCTGAGAACCAGACGATGGCTTCGATCACGTTTCAGAACTTTTTCCGGATGTATCCGAAAATTTCCGGGATGACCGGCACGGCCGCGACCGAAGCGGCCGAGTTCTTCGACATCTACAAGATGAACGTCGTTTCGATCCCCACCAATGTCGGCGTGTTGCGCGACGATCAGGAGGACGAGTTCTACAAAAACACCACCGATAAATTTCAAGCCATCGCCAAGTTGATCGGTGAGCGCGCCGCCAGCGGACAGCCGGTGCTGGTCGGCACGGTGTCGATCGAAAAGAGCGAACTGCTGAGCGAATACCTGACCAAGGAAGGCGTCAAACACAACGTCCTCAACGCCCGCTTTCATGAAATGGAAGCGCACATCGTCGCGCAGGCCGGGCGCATCGCGGCGGTTACTGTGGCGACCAACATGGCCGGTCGCGGGACTGACATTCAGCTGGGCGGCAATACCGAATTCCGGATCGAAGACGAACTGCGCGATCTGGCCGAAAGCGCCGAGCGCGACGCCGGGATCGAGCGGATCAAAGCTGAGGTCGCCACCGAGAAGGCCGCGGTGCTGGCCGCTGGCGGATTGTGCGTGATCGGGACTGAGCGGCACGAAAGCCGCCGCATCGATAACCAGCTGCGCGGCCGCTCGGGCCGGCAAGGCGATCCGGGGATGTCGAAGTTCTACTTGTGCCTCGAAGATGACCTGCTGCGCATTTTCGGACCGGATACACTGTTCAGCCGGATGATGAATTCCAACCTGGCCGATGGCGAAGCGATTGGCTCGCGCTGGCTGTCGAAGGCGATCGAAACCGCGCAAAAGAAGGTCGAAGCGCGCAATTACGATATCCGCAAGCAAGTGGTCGAATACGATGACGTGATGAACGATCAGCGCAAGGTGATCTACGAGCAGCGCGCCGATATCATGGACGCTGATGCGCTTGACGATGTGGTGCTCGATATGCGCCACGATACGGTCAACGCGCTGGTTGGCGATGCCTGCCCGCCGGGATCCTACCCCGAACAGTGGAATGTCGATGGGCTGAAGGAACGCGTGTTTGATGTCCTGGGGCTGGAAATGCCGGTTGATGACTGGCTGCAGGAAGACGGGATCGAACCGCACGATATCGAACAACGACTGGTCGATGCAGCCGATGCCAAGATGGCCGGAAAGATGGGCGAAGATGCTTCGATCTGGCGGCATGTCGAAAAGCAGATTTTGCTCGAGCGGCTCGATCACTACTGGAAGGAACATCTCGCCACGCTTGACGCGCTGCGCCAGGTGGTCGGCCTGCGCGCCTATGCCCAGAAGACCCCGATCAACGAATACAAGCAGGAAGCGTTCGGGCTGTTCGAGCGGATGCTGGAAGCGATCCGCGAGGATGTTACCCGGATCCTGATGCTAAGTGTGCTGCAAATGCCCGACACCGCGCCGTTGCCCGAATTGCCCGATTTTCTGACCGGGCACATCGACAACGTCAGCTTCAGCGATGCGGGCGACACGCGTACGCCCGGAGCGGAAGCGATGATGGGCGTGCTGGGCACCGGCGCTGGCGCTGGCGCTGGCGCTGGCGCGGCTTTGCTTGAAGCACCGGGCCTGGCAGCAACGGGTACCGGCGATCCGTATGCAGAGATGGGGCTGTCGCGTAACGCGCCGTGTCCGTGCGGCTCGGGCGAGAAATACAAGCATTGTCATGGGGCTGCTGGTTAAGCCGGTTTGATGGACTGGCTGCCGCCGGCCTTTTTTGCCACCGCGCTGCTTTATGCCTCGGCCGGGTTCGGCGGCGGATCGACATACAACGCGCTGCTGTCGCTGGCGCAGTTCGATTACCGGCTGCTGCCGGTCATCAGCCTTGCGTGCAATATCGTGGTGGTCAGCGGCAGCGTCATACGGTTTGGCCGGGCCGGGGTGATGCCGTGGCGGCGCGCGCTGTTGCTCGCGCTGATCGCCGCGCCGCTGGCCTTCCTTGGCGGGTTGACCCCGATCAAGCAGGCAACCTTCTTGCTGATCCTGGGGCTCAGTCTGGTCGGCGCCGGGCTGGCGCTGTTCGTCCCGCGCGCGGGCGAGGCTGATACCGCACGCGGCCGGCTGGCGCGGTTTGCCCCGCTGGCCGCAGCGCCGCTGGGCTATCTTGCCGGGCTGGTCGGGATCGGTGGCGGCATTTTTCTGGCACCCTTGCTGCACCTCACGCGCTGGGCTTCGGCCCGGCAAATTGCCGCGACCACAAGTCTGTTCATTCTCGTCAATTCGATTGCCGGACTGATCGGCCAGCTCAGCAAGAACGGCGGCGACCGGTTTGGTGAAGCTTTGTCAGGCGCGCTTCCGCTGCTGATGGCGGTGGTGCTGGGCGGCCAACTCGGCTCGCTGCTGGCGCTGCGCTTTTTGCCCGAGCGGCTGATCCGCTGGCTGACCGCCGCGCTGACAATTTATGCCGGAAGCCGGCTGCTGCTGGGTTAAAGGAAGTTGTTGGGCCAGATCATCGTGCGCCACATATGCGCGGCGGGACTGTCGTCGTGGCCTAATCCTTCGGCTGGCTGGCGGAAATGCCGGCCGATCAGATCGGTGAAGATTTCAGGATCCACCGGCGCGGTGTCGTCAAAGAAATAGACGTCGTTCATCGTCACCACGCGCGCGGTCAGGTACCAGCGATGGTGCCGCGCCAATTCCGCGTCGCGGCGGATATATTCGGGCGGGTGATAATCGGCGCCAAAGAACCGGTCGTAGCTTTCGGGATACGTGTAACCCACCGCCGGATCGGCCACATAACGCAGTGCCTGGTGGTATTTGATCGCCCAGGCCACCTCTTCATCGACATACGGCGCCACCATCTGCGCGCCCCAATAGCCGTGATCGGAGCGCACCATGCAGCCGTTGGAAATATCGTGAAGCAGGCAGGCGAGCACGATTTTTTCGTCGTGGCCGTCGGTCAACGCCCGGTGCGCGCTGGCCAGCAGATGCTGCACGGTGAAATCACCAAATCTCAGCTTGAAGAAATCCATCAAGGTTGGACGATCGGGCATCCGCGGCAACGCCGGGTTATCGCCCATCATCATCACCGCGATGTCGCTCATCCGGGCCATCTGGACCGGTTCGGGATCGGGGGTATCCGTGCCGATCCAGCCCAGCGGCGACGGCACGATCAGCCGTTCGCGCCCGGCCTGCGGCCACGGCGCCGCGTCATGCTGATTGGCAGGATGCTGGCACATTTGAAAAACTGGCTCCCCGAGTTGGATTCGAACCAACGACCAAGTGATTAACAGTCACCTACTCTACCGCTGAGCTATCGGGGAGCGGTCCTTGCGGACAGGGATGCGCCTATAACAGCGCCGCTAGGTTTGGCAAGCCGCTCTCGGCTAAAATTGGAACTGCTCAGCAAAGATTCGTTCTTCGAGCGTTTTGCCGGGATCGAACAGCAAGGTCAGCTGCTGCTCGCGCGCGACCCTGACTTTGACCACCTGGATATCGCGCAGTTCCTGCTGATCGGCCACTGCGGCCACCGGGCGCTTATCCGCTTCGAGCACGCGAAATTCGATCTCGTAATGATCGGGTATGATCGCGCCGCGCCAGCGCCGCGGGCGGAACGGACTGATCGGCGTAAGCGCGAGCATGTTCGACCCAAGCGGCAGGATCGGTCCGTTGGCGGACAGGTTGTAGGCGGTCGATCCAGCCGGGGTGGCGACCAGAATACCATCGCAAAACAGCTCGGGAATGCGGACCTTGGCGTTAACCGAAATTTCGAGCCGCGCGGTCTGGCGGGTTTCGCGCAGCAGCGAGACTTCGTTGATCGCCGCAAAAGTATGCTGCTGGCCGCTGCCGGTAGTAGCCGTCATTTCGAGCGGTGTGACCGCCAGCGGCTTGGCCCGTGCCACCCGCTCGGCCAGCGCGCGGCTGCTTTTGGGGCGGTTCATCAGGAACCCGATCGTTCCAAGGTTCATCCCGTAGGCCGGGATTACCTGTTTAGCATCCAGCATCTGGTGCAGCGCGTGGAGCATCGTGCCGTCGCCGCCAACCACCACGGCGATTTCGGCTTGATCAAGCGGGACGAACGCAAATTCACCGCGCAGCAGATCAGCAGCTTCCTGCGCGCGTGGGGTGTCCGAAACCAGCAAGGCGAGACGGTGAGGCGTGGGCATCGCGCGGGTCATAGGGCAGGCGCGGGCCGCTTGGCAATTGGCCCAGTGCAGTGGGCTGCCAGCGGCTCGAACACTTTGGTAAACCGATCCTGCTAAAGTGGCGACAATGGCCAAGCTTTCGCCTTCAAAATCACCGGCGCGCACCGATGCCTTGACCGGACTGGCGGGCCGCGACGCGGCAGCGGCGCGGCTTGACGAATGGCTGGCGGCTGGCACCAAGGCACACACGCTGCTGGTGGGGTTCAAGCGTTTCGATGCGGTCAATCTGGCATACGGCACGGCGGCAGGCGATGCTGCGCTGGCCGAAGTGGCGCAGCGGCTCAAACAGTTTGCCGCGCACGAACTCGATGGCCCGTGGCTCGCGGCGCGCGGTGCAGGCGGGCAATTCCTGCTGATCGCGACCGAACAATGCAGCCGCGAGCGTTGGCAACTTGCCGCGGGACAATTGCTCGATGCGCTGGCCCGGCCGATCCCGACCGTGTGGGGCACGCTGCGGCTCAGCCCGCGCGGTGCGTTGCTGCGCGGGATCGAGGGTGAGGCGGCCAGCTCGGTGTTCGACCGGCTTGGGCAGGCGCTGGGCAGCGCGATGACCCAGCCCGGACGGCGCCTGCTGTGGGCGGACGGCGAGGCGACCCGCGCCGGCATCAGCGCCACGCAGCTTGAAAGCGATCTGCTGAGAGCGCTCGATCAGGGCGAAATCGAGCTGGTCTATCAGCCGCAGTTTGCTTGCGCGGATGACCGGCTACTCGGCGCTGAAGCGCTGGCGCGGTGGAATCACCCCATGCTGGGCCGCGTCGGCGCGGGCGCGCTGTTCGCAATCGCCGAACGCGCCGATCACGTCTCGCAATTATCGCAGCATATTGCGCGGCTGGCGCTGTGCGAAGCAGCGCGGTGGCCGATGGACCTGCGGCTATCGCTCAACGTCACGCCCAATGATCTGGTCAGCGCTGATTACGCGCGCCAATTTTCGGATATGGTCACCAAGTGCGGCTTTGCACCGTGGCGGCTGACGTTGGAAGTGACTGAGCAGGTGTTGCTGGGCGATACGCTGCAAGCCGCCGAAGTATTGAGCAAACTGGCCGGGCAGGGGATGCGGATCGCGCTCGATGATTTCGGCGCCGGGTTCTGCAACTTTCGCTACCTCAAACTGCTCCCGCTGCATTATCTAAAACTCGACCGGTCTATGATCGACGGTGTGGCCGGCGATCTGCGCGATCTTGCAGTGCTGCGCGGCATCGTCGCGATGGCGGGTGCGCTCGACCTGAAAGTAATTGCCGAAGGGGTAGAAACCGAACCGCAGCGCCTGCTCGCAGTAAGCGAAGGCTGTGCGTCGTATCAAGGTTTCCTGCGCGCCCAACCGATGAGCGCGGCACGGTTTATGGATTTCGCGCGCGGTTAGCGCCCGCCCGAAAGTTTACGAGCTGTCGCTAACTTATCTGGCCGCCTTGCGCGCAATCGCACTGAGTCCCTTGGTCAGCTGATAAAGCCCGTTAAGCCGGGCTTCGGCGCTATCCCAGGCGCGGGTGACCGCAATCTTGCTGTCGGGGCGCAGCTTGATTGCCCCCGCCAGCCGCGCTGCATAAGCGATCAATCCGGCCGGATCGGGGAACTGATCGCCGTGGAAACTGACCAGCGTTCCTTTCGCGCCGACATCGATCTTGGCGATGTTCGCCACGATCGCTTGCTGCTTGATCTCGATCAGTTTGATCAGGTTCGCTGTCGGAACCGGGAGAGGCCCGAACCGGTCGATCATTTCAGCCGACAGGCTATCGATCTCGGCCGCATCTTCGGCATCGTTAAGCCGCCGGTACAGCGCCATCCGCACCGCCAAGTCGGGGACGTATTGTTCAGGGATCATGATCGGCGCATCGAGCGTGATCTGCGGGCTGAGCGAACTGCGCTCGCGCGCCAGCCCCAGCTCGCCCGCCTTGGCCGCCAGGATCGCGTCTTCAAGCATCGACTGGTACAGCTCGAACCCGACTTCGCGGATGTGGCCCGATTGCTCGTCACCCAGCAGATTGCCTGCGCCGCGAATGTCGAGATCGTGGCTGGCGAGCTGGAACCCCGCACCCAGACTGTCGAGGTCACCCAGCACCTTGAGTCGTTTTTCGGCGACCTCGGACAATTGCGTGTCAGCCGGAGTGGTCAGATAAGCGTAGGCGCGCAGCTTCGAACGCCCGACCCGCCCGCGCAATTGGTACAGCTGGGCCAGCCCGAAGCGGTCGGCGCGGTGAATGATGATGGTGTTGGCGCTCGGGATATCGAGCCCGCTTTCAACGATGGTGGTCGATAGCAGCACTTCGTAGCGCTTTTCGTAAAACGCGCTCATCCGGTCCTCGACCTCGCTGGGCGACATCTGGCCGTGCGCGCTGACCGCGCGGACTTCGGGCACGGTATCGCGCAGCCATTGCTCTACCGCTTCCATATCGGCAATCCGGGGCACCACAATGAAACTTTGCCCGCCGCGATGATGCTCGCGCAGCAGCGCCTCGCGCATGACCATCTGGTCCCATTCCATCACATAGGTGCGCACCGCCAGCCGGTCGACCGGCGGGGTTTGAATAGTCGATAGTTCGCGCAGGCCCGACATCGCCATTTGCAAGGTCCGCGGGATTGGCGTGGCGGTCAGCGTCAGCATGTGGACATTGGTCCGCAGCGCCTTGAGCGTTTCCTTGTGATTGACCCCAAATCGCTGTTCTTCGTCAACGATTACAAGCCCAAGCTGATTAAAACTCAGGCTTTTTGCCAACAGCGCATGGGTGCCGATCACGATATCGACGGTACCATCAGCCAGCCCGGCCTTGGTTGCCTTGGATTCTTTATCGCCGACCAGCCGCGACAGCCGCCCGATCTTGAGCGGAAAGCCCGAAAAACGCTCGGTGAAGCCGGTGAAATGCTGGCGCGCGAGCAACGTCGTCGGCGCAATCACCGCGACTTGCTGCCCACCCATCGCCGCCACGAACGCTGCCCGCAGCGCAACTTCGGTCTTGCCAAAACCAACGTCGCCGCAGACCAGCCGGTCCATCGGGCGCCCGGCGGCCAGATCGGCCAGCACATCGTCGATCGCCGCGTCTTGATCGTCGGTTTCCTGCCACGGGAATTTTTCAACGAATTGGTCGTAGCTGGTTTGCTCTGGTTCAAGCACTGTGGCGGTCCGCAGCGCGCGCAGCGCCGCGGTCTTCAGCAATTCGTGCGCAATGGCACGGATCCGCTCTTTCAGGCGGCTTTTGCGCTTTTGCCAGCCTTCGCCGCCCAGCCGGTCAAGCGCGGTGAATTCGTTGTCGCTGCCGTAGCGGCTGAGCGCATCGAGATTTTCCACTGGAACGTACAATTTGTCGCCGCCAGCGTATTGCAACATCACGCAGTCGTGCGGGCTTTTGCCCACCGGGATAGATTGCAAGCCGCCATAGCGCCCGATCCCGTGTTCCAGATGCACCACCAGATCGCCAGGAGTAAGCGCGGCCAGTTCGGCGAGGAACGCGTCGGCCCCCTTGCGGCGTTTTTTGCGGCGGACCAGCCGGTCGCCCAGAATATCCTGCTCGGTGACCAGCTCGAGCTCGGGGTTCGCGAAACCGTTTTCAAGCGGCAGCACCAGCGCCACCGGCACGCCCTTGGCCGCCAGCCCGAGCGCTTCGTGCCACGTTTCGGCCAGCAGCGGGGCGGGGCCGACTGCCTCACCCAGAATTGCCGCGATCCGCGCGCGGCTTCCTTGCGAATAGGCCGCGATCAGGGTCTTTTTGCCTTGCGCCGCTTGCCCGGTCAGATAACGCGCGGCGGCTTCGTAAACATTGTCGCCGCGCGCGCGTTCGGGGGCAAAGTCGCGCCCGCTGGCAAACCCGGCGTCAATTACTCTGGCGCTTTCGGGCTGCGCGAAAATATCTGCGCGGTGGACTGGCTGGGCAGCCAATTGCGCGTCGAATTCGGTGCGGGTGAGGTACAGCGCAGCGGGTTCGAGCGGGCGATAACTACCTGCCGCCTTGCTTGAAGTTTCCGAGCGGGAAGCAAAATAATCGGCGATATCGCCAAGCCGCTCCTCGGATGAACCGAGCGCGGAACTGTCGATCAGCATCAGATCGCGCTCGCTCAGGTGGTCAAACAAGGTCACCAGACGGTCTTCGAACAGCGGCAGCCAATGCTCCATCCCGGCGAGCCGCCGACCGTCGCTAACCGCCTGATACAGCGGATCGGAGGTGGCATTGGCGCCGAATTGCTCGCGGTAGCGGGTGCGGAAGCGCTTTACGCTG
>JANMCG010000176.1:0-12251 GCA_031361075.1 Novosphingobium sp.
ATCGCGTCCAAGGCCGCCGATCGTCGTGACCCGATCGCCCCTCAAGATCGCGAGAACCGCGTCGTTGCCGGCGCCGCCATCGAGCACCAGAGTGATATCCTGATCGGCCACCGGGGAGTTCGGCTGCCCGGGATAGAGGTCGTAGCCTTCTTCCAGGACCTTGCCAGTTACGCCGACGAGCAGATCGTTGCCACCGTCGCCATGCGCCTCGCCATAGCCGAAGTGGTAGATTTCATCTTCGCCGTCCCCGCCAAATATGATTGCGCCGTCGTGTCCGGAAAATAGTTCATCGACATCTTCGCCCACGATCACGCCAGGTTTGAGCGGGTCCTGATCAGTAATATCGTATGTGCCAAGAAATGCAGAAAGAACGGGATTTCCCAGATGCCCGGCTTGAGCATTTGCGATCAGTCTCTGGATGAGTTCCAAACTGTAAATGCCCGCAGAATTTTCCGCGTTCGGAAAAAACCCCTCACCAATGATAGCATCGATAAAGGCCTGCTTGAGATCGGAAACATCGGCAGAGAGCTTTCCAAGTAGATCGTTCCCGTCCTTGAAAAATTCAAAGATCGCGTATGCACCCAGACCTGCCCCGAGGACTACCGCCGCGACTGGTCCAACGACAGGGATAGCGGCGGTAAGTGCAATTGCGAGTGTCGCGCCTAAGCTGAAGGCTATCGTGCTGCCCCCGGCTATCAACGCTGTAGTCGTGAAATCGTCCCAGTTCCCGGTTTCAAGCGCACGCCTGAATGGATCGTGCAATGCATTCAGAATGCCGACAACGTCGCCGGCATTGCCAATCCGCCCGCCTTCGGCCAGACGCTGCCCTAGCGACCGACCTTGGGCGATTGTAACTCCCAGAGCGTCGTCATGCGCCCCGACGATCGCATCTCCCGCGTACTCGGCCATGCCCTTGCCGACCTGCGACGTTCGATCGGTCTTCCCATATTGAGCAGGCATCTTGCCGAGATTAGTTCGACCAATTTCGATTGCTCGGTTAAGCCACGCAATTCTTTCGACTATCTCGTTTTGCCGAAGGTCGTCGCTGGACGAACTTCGAATATCCTCGGCGACGGTGCGCGCGGCGACCTGTTCAACTGCTAATTGCTGCCGCAACTCAGGTGAGACGCTTCCGTTACCTGCAGCAAGCGCACGATTGAATGCCTTCGTCGTGGCATCTATTACAGCGGAACGTACCTTCGCCCCAGTATTTGCCCGCCCCAACGTTTCCAGGATAGCATCGCGCTCAACTGCAGAAAGAAGTCTTTCGCCATTAGGCAGCACCTTGTTATAAAGCGCGTCAATGAGTTCGCGAGCAAGTTCGCCTCGACCATTAAAGTCGCCACTGGGGCTTTGAAAGACGGAGCGCAAGCGACCGTTCGCCGCATCCAACAACGCCACGCGATTGGCCACTCGTACTTCGGCCGCCGTAACTTCGTCGCTACCGCTCGAAGGCTCACCGAGCGCTGGCGGAAAATCGCGAGCCGCAACATAATACTCCCCAGGGAGGACTACGCCGGTTGGATCTGGGCCGCCCCAAACAACTCTAATCGCGTCGGCCACTTCAGCGCCGCCGACTACAGGGATTGGCCGCCCGTCCGCTCCGATAAATTCACCCTTCGACCAGCGGGACGTGAAATCGAAAAGGTTCAGAACTGCCTGTTTTTTCTGGAATTCAGTTGCACCCGAAACCTCAATCATCGTGAGTTGCTGGCTCAGAAAAAGATTCTTTCCAAACTGCCCCCCCTGATGACGATTTATTCCGGCGCGCGAATCTTCGGAAAGCAAGACATCTCTGAGGCTGCCCAAGCCTTCGTTTGTTTGAATGTTTCTAACAAGTTCGTCGTTCGCAAACAGGGCAAGCATGTTGCCCAGCATATTTTTTTCGATGCCGGCCGAATTGAGCAGCGTGTCAAAATCTGTGAAGAGCTCCTGCGCGAAAATATGTTCCGCTTGAAAATCAGCGAGCAGATCACCAATGGCCGCGTCCTCGTCCATGCTCGCCCCTCAGACCAAAGTACAACGTGTGAGATAAAATCCCGTAAGCTTGGCCCGTTTGATCGCGCTAGCCAGACGACCGCTCACAAAGAAGCCGAGCAACATACGGGGGTCCACCCAGATATCCGGCCCTGCAAGCGCGCCACGTTGCACGGCCAGTTGGCCCGGCTTCATATATCCGCCAAGCACAAACAACGTACGATCGGGATTGTCTACTCGCATCAATCCAATCGGCTGTTCGGGAATGATTGTCTCTTTGGCATTTCCGAAGTTGAGACAGTGCCAGCCCTCTCCCTGGGGCGTTTCCTTGTCGGAGCCCGTCAGTCGAACAGGATACAATGCGCCACAGCCAAGATCGAACGCCTGCAATACGCGCGCCGCCGCGTCGGAAATGACAAGAAATTTTCTCGCAACAAATATATCGCCAAACGTCTGCTTCTTTCCCTTACTGGTTGAATCTGAATATATATGCTTAGGAAAATTGTCCTCAGAAAGAGGAGTTCCCAGCATATTTTCTTCCGCCGATCGTTTTGCAAGTCGGAACGATTCGTCGAAATTACCTTCGGCTGGAACCAAATTACTCAAAGTAAGTTTCACGTTCTCCGAGCGTAGAGGGGCTTCGCTGACCCAGATTTCGGCGTCCACCTAGCGTCTCCTTAAAAGCTAGGCCGAAGCCACACGATGATGATCGACAGCACCGCTCCGGTACCGACAAACAGCAACGCCGCACCGGTCGAACCGAAGTGTTCGACCGCCGTCGCTGCCAAGCCTGTCACGATATGGGCGCGGCCTCCAGCTTGCGGAAACGTCCCGCGAAGCGCAAGCGCTGCCAAAAACAGGGTCACGCTCATGACAGCGCCTGCCGAGAGCCAGCGCGACCTTCTCAACTGGTGTCTCGATTGGTAGCGGTTGATCCCAGGTCATCGACCCGTTCCGAATTATGCGAGTACGCCGTGCATGACGCATGCGCGAGGGCTTGGGATGTCCAAACGGATTTGGTGCCACCTGCGCTAGACGCAGCGAGCCGAAGCCTTGCGGCCGCTGAGCCACATCCCATGTAATCGAAGGCCCCCACGATTCCCCCCATGATCCATCTCAAGCCTTGATGCCATGTCTGCCGTGCGACGCAAGAGGATTACAGTAAAAAGAGGGCAATCGATTCTTTTTCGATCAAATGCTTAGGCGGCAGGATGGTGCCGGGAGAAGTTGCGCGACGCCGGCTGCATGGCCGCTCGGTGAGGGTTGCCGCAGTTTTCCGCCAGTTTCTCTTCCCGACGGGAATATTGCCGACACGCTTGTCAATAACTGCGCGTTGACAGCGGTTGCCGGCAAAGACAACGCTCGCGCCATCGATTCGGTCGCGAGGGAGATGATTGCGTGGTGAAGGATACTGGAAGCAAGCAGGCGGCAGGGGCCGTCGAGGGTCTGGACGAGTCCATCGCGCCCACCGAAACCGCCGGTGCCTCCCCCCAAGCGCTCGATCCCGAGATTGCCGCGCGGATCGCTTCGTTGCGGTCCCATGTCCGCGAGAGTTTCGGCAAGGTCGTCATGGCGATGATGATGTTGCCTCGGTATCGCCAGCAGACGCTCAGCGATTTGCAGCATCTGGTGCTCGAGCCGCTGATCCGCGACCGGATCGCGATTGCGGAGCGCAGCGGCGAGAATGCGGCGGCTTCGGATATTGCCGGGGTGGCGATCTGGGCGAGCCTTTCGGACGAGGCCGAAGGAAGGCTGATGGACCAGGTGCGCGGCGGCAACTGGCCGCTCAAGTTGCGCGGCGAGGACTGGAATTCGGGGACCAACAACTGGCTAATCGACGTGATCGCGCCTGATCAGAAGGCCACCGCCAACGTCATCGCCAACTTCGGCAAGGTGGTGAAGGACGGCACCCTCAAGCTCCACCCGCTTGTCGCGCGGCTGGTCGACGAGGAGACGCTCAAGAAGCTGGGCGCTCATAAGGCCGGTGCTGCCGCGACCGAAACTGAGACTGCGCCCGAGCAAGTGCCCGAGGGCGCGACGGTCAACTGAGGTCGTCAGAGCGGTGGCGGTGCTTGCCCGCTACCGCTCCCGCCCGGCCTGCGCGACCGAGGTCTGGACCGGGCTGAGCAGATAGGTAATGATCCGCCGCGAGCCGGTGCGGATATCCGCCGTCACCGCAAGTCCGGCGGTCAACGGCACCGCCTTGCCATCGACCACGATCTGCGAGCGGGCGAGCTTGACCTGGGCCACGTAAGTCGCGCCCAGCTTCTGGTCGGGCACCGCATCGCGGCTGATCGAAATCAATGTTCCGGGCACGGTGCCATAGCGGGTGAACGGAAACGCCTCGATCTTGACCGCCACCGGCTGGCCCTCATGGACGAAGCCGATATCCTTGTTGAGCACGCGGACCTCGACCTCGATCGCATCGCTCGACGGCACCACCACCATCAAGGTGCGCGCGGGTTCGACCACGCCGCCGATGGTGTGGAGGGTGAGCTGCTGGATCGTGCCGTCGGCGGGGGCGAGGAGGCGCTGGAGGCCGGTGCGGCGGGTCGCCTTGGTGACTTCCTCGGCGCGCAGGATCGCGTCGCTTTCAGCCTTGGCGAGATCGGCCAGCGCGATCCGCCGGGCCTGTTCGCGCGCCTGGCCGATCTGGAAGCCGAGCTTGCCGGCATCCGAGCGCCCGCGCGATTCCTGCGCCATCGCCACTTCGCGATCGCCCGCCTCGCCGCGCCGCTGGCGCTGGAGCTCGAGCAGGCGCAGCCCCGGTGCATAGCCCTTGGCGTCGAGCCGATTCATCGCCTCGAGTTCGTGGTCGAGGATCGGAATGGTCTCTTCGAGCTTGCGCCGGGTGGCGGAGGCGGCATCGGCTTCTGACAGCGACGAGCGGCGCGCGGCGGCCAGGCTCGACGCGGTCGCCTCGACCTCGCCGACTTGCGCCGCGATCAGCAGGCGCTGGGTCGCGGCGACGTCCGCAGGGGTGCCCGGCGGCGGGGTGAAGTGGATGCCGCGCCCGCCCAGCGCATCGGCGATCGCGCGGTTGCGGGCGATGTCGATCTGCGCGGCCAGAAGCCCCTTGCTCGCCTGCGAGAGATCGGCGGTGGCCAGCGTGGTATCGAGTTCGACCAGCAACTGGCCCTTGCGCACCCGGTCGCCGTCCTTGACGTGGATCGCGCGGACCACCCCCGATCCCGCCGACTGGACGATCTTGACGCTGCCCGATGGGAGGATCTTGCCCGGTGCGGTGGCGACCACGTCGACCTTGCCCAAAATGAGCCAGGCGACGGTCGCCAGCAGCCCGATCATCAGCACCCACGCGGTGGCGCGGCTGGTTGGCGAGACCGGCTGCTCGATCACTTCGAGTGCGGCGGGGAGGAACTGGGTTTCGCGCATCGCCACGCGTGTCTGCTGGCGCTCCTTGTCGGCCTTGAGCGCATCGCGGATCACTCGCCAGCTGTGGGTCAGGTTCATGGCACCAGCCCCGCCATCGAGAGGCCAGTCTGGCGGCGATGGAGATCGGCATAGCGGCCACCGGCGCGAAGCAGTTCCTCATGATTGCCGCGCTCGACGATCCGGCCCGCTTCGAGCGCGATCAGGTGATCACACTGACGCACCGCGGACAGGCGGTGGGCGATGATCAGTACGGTGCGGCCTGCCGAGATCGCCTTGAGGTTGGCCTGGATGATTTCCTCGCTTTCTGCATCGAGCGCCGAGGTCGCCTCGTCGAGGATCAGGATGCGGGGTTGCGAGACCAGCGCGCGGGCGATGGCGAGGCGCTGGCGCTGGCCGCCCGACAGGTTCGCGCCGCGTTCTTCGACCACGGTGTCATAGCCTTGCGGCAGGCGGACGACGAATTCGTGCGCCCCGGCGAGTTCGGCGGCGGCGATCACCCGTTCGAGCGGCATGGCGGGATTGGACAGCGCGATGTTCTCACGAATCGAGCGGTTGAACAGCAGGTTCTCCTGCAGCACCACGCCGATTTGGCGGCGCAGCCAGGCAGGATCGATCTGAGCGATATCGACTCCATCGATCAGGATGCGCCCGCCCTGCGGCACGTACAGCCGCTGGAGCAGCTTGGTCAGGGTCGATTTGCCCGAGCCTGACGAGCCGACGATCCCCAGCGACGTGCCGGCGGCAATCTCCAGCTCGATGTCGTCGAGCGTCCACGGGCCTTCGAGGCCATAGCGGAACTTGACCCCGACGAATGCGACCTCGCCCTTGATCGCGGGCAGCGCGGTGCGGCTGCCCGCACCCGGCTCGACCGGCTGGTTGAGCACGTCGCCAAGCCGGGCGATGGCGATCCGCACCTGCTGAAAATCCTGCCACAGCTGCGCCATCCGGATCACCGGACCGGAGACGCGCTGGGCGAACATGTTGAACGCCACCAGCCCGCCGATGGTCAGGTCGCGGTGGATCACCGCCTGCGCGCCGAAATAGAGGATCGCGGCCAGGTTCAGCTTGGAGATCAGCTGGATCAGCTGGCTACCGGTATTACCGAGGTTGATGACCTTCTGGCTGGCGGTGCTGTAGCCCGCGAGCTGGCGCTCCCAGCGTTCCTGCCACTGCGGCTCGACCGCACCGGCCTTGACCGTCTGGATCCCGCCGATGCTCTCGACCAGCAGCGCGTTGTTGGCCGCGCCGCGCTCGAACTTCTCCTCGATCCGCGCCTGTAATGGCTTGGTCACGAACACCGCGACCGCGATGTAAGCGGGGATCGTCAGGATCGAGAGCAGGAACAGCTTGACCGAATAGAGGTACATCACCGCCAGGAAGACTACGGTGAACGCGGGATCGACCAGCACCGTCAGCGAGGCGTTGGTGAGGAATTCGCGGATCGTTTCGAGCTGGCGCACGCGCATCGCGATATCGCCGACCCGGCGCGCTTCGAAATAGCCGATCGGCAGGCCGAGCAGGTGGCGGAACAGCTTGGCCCCCAGCTCGACGTCGATCTTCTGGCTGGTCTGCGAATAGAGCGACGTGCGCAGCCAGCCGAAGATCGTTTCCCACACCGAAACCGCGACGTAGCCGATTACCAGCACCTTGAGCGTATCGAGGGTGTCGTGGACCAGCACCTTGTCGACCACGTTCTGGAAGAACAGCGGCGCGGCAAGACCCAGCAGGTTGAGCGCCAGCGTGATCAGCAAGACCTCGCCGATCAGCCGGCGGTACTTGATGACCTGCGGCACGAACCAGGTGACGTCGAACCGCCCGGCCTGCCCCAGCACGTTCTCGCGCGTGGTGACGAGGACCAGCTCGCCCGACCACATCGCCTCGAGTTGTTCGCGGGTCAGTTTGCGGATCGGCAATCCTTCGGTGCCGGGTTCGGGCACCGCGAGCTGGACCAGCGCCTCGTCGCCCTGAACCCGGCCGATGATGAACCAGCCGCCGGGGCCATTGGCGAGCGCGGGCATCGGCGTGCGTTCCAGTTTGTCCCAGCTCGTGCGGATCTTGCGCGCGCGGATGCCGGCTTCCTTGCCGTGCTGCTTGGCCAGCCGCAGCAGGTCGTCGGCGTCGATCGCGCGGTAGTGGCCGAGGCCGTGACGCAACTGCGCCGGATCGACCGCGACGCGGTGCATCGCGACCAGCGCGGCGAACGCAATCAGCCCGCTTTCGTCGGTCGGATCGACGATCGTGCCTTCGACAGGCTCTGCCACGCCGTCGCTCATGGCCGCTTGAATTCATGAGCATCGACCGGACGGCCGACCGTTCCCGGCACGGGAACGCCGGGCGACAGCCGCGCGGGCGGGACCATCGGCATCGGCATGGCCGGGATCACCCGGGGCGGCGCATCGGGCAGCGCGGGCTGTTCCAACGGTAGCGGCGGCGGCCCGTCCTTGCCCAGCCGGTCGAGCGCGCGCAACGCCGGGTCCCACGGCAGGGCATTGCGCTCTGCGGCATCGCGGGTGTTGGCATCGGGCTGGTAGAGCGGGGTTTCGGACAGGATCGCGCGCGCCTCAAGCAGGCCCATCTGCCGCAGCAGCGCGGCTTGCGCGACGTAGAGATCGTGGCGCGTGCTCACCAGCGCGATTTCGGCATCGCGCAGCGAACCATGGGCAAACAGCACGTCGAAGGTCGAGCGCAGCCCCGCGCGGTATTCCTCGAAGGTGCCTTCGTCGAGCACCTGCGCCGACTTGAGCTGAGCCTGCTGCACGATCAGGTTGCGCTGCGCGGTGGCGACGCCGTTCCAGGCATCGACCACCTGTTGGACTACCGAGCGCCGCGCCCCTTCGATCCGTTCGCGGTCCGCGGCGTTGCGGTCGCGCGCCTGCTCGATCCGCGAGCTGGTCAGGCCGCCCTGGGTCAGTGGCACAGTCAGCACTGCCTGACCGGTGTATTCCTGATCCTGGTTATAGGTGTGAAGCGGCACCGCCTGCCCGCCCAACCGGGCGCTGCCGCGCAGCGACAGGCGCGGATGCTCTTCCGCAGCGGCCGCCGCGATACGCGCGCGCGAGGTGCGTTCGGCGGCGATCACTTGACCGAGGTCGGGACTCAGCCGCTGCGCCAGATCGAACGCCTCTTCGAGCGAGCGCGGCAGTTGCGGCAGCGCGGGCTCGGGTGCCAGCACCCCCGGATCGTGGCCGACCAGCGCCGCAAAACCCGATCGGTCCTGTTCGAGCTGCTGTTCGGCCAGGTTGGTGGTGGCAATCGCAGCGTCGAGCTGGGTCGCCGCCTGGGCGATATCGGTGCGGGTCAATTCACCTGCCTCGCGCCGCGCGGTGACTTCGTCCAACGTGGCCTTGATCTGGGCAATGCTGGCCTGGCGCAACGCCAGCGTGCGGCTGTCGCGGCGGATCGCGGCATAGGCGGAGATCACTCGCAGGAACAGGTCGCCCTCGATCACGCGCAGTTCCTCGCGCCCGGCCCGGATCGCGCCGCGGGCAGCCAAGGCATCGGCGGTGGCCCGCCCCCCGGTGTAGAGCGGCTGTTCGACCGTGACTTCGGCCGAAATCCGGTTCTCGTTGAAGGTGGAGCCCTTCAACTGGTCGGCGAACGACCGCCTCGACTGGGTGATCCGCCCGGCCAGCGTGCGCGTGAAGTCGCCCGTCACCTGCAACTGCGCGGTAGGCCTAAGTTCGGCCAAAGCCTGGGCATAGTCCTCGTCGGTCACGCGCAGATCGTAGCGCTGCGCCTGGAGCGCGGGCGAGGTGCGATAGGCGGCGTCGAGCGCTTCGGCGAGCGTTTCGGTCGGCTCGGGTTCTTCCGGGGTCGCCAGCTTGGGCAATTGCAAGCGGCTCGAGACCCAGGTGGCGCGGCTCTCGCGCGGCGCTTTCGCGCGCGGCGCGCGGGCCTGGACGGGCGCTGCGATCAGGGCGCAGATCACCAGCGGCCAAACCATGGCCCGCACCGCCCGCTCAACGGACAAAGTGGCTGTCGGGAGCACAGCCGCGCGCCACCGCGGTCTCATAAAGCCCGTGGAGGCCGCGAAAGTGAAACGTTTTGGCCGGCCGGTCGGGGCGCGCCTGGATCGCGATGCGATTGGCTTCGGTCAGACGGCGGAACGGGATCCACACCAGTCCACGCATCGCGTTTTCGACCCCGCCGCGATCGATCGGTGCGCCGATTCGCAGCAGTTCGGGCAAATCCTCACGCCAGCGTTGCGGCTTGCCTCCGTCGATCCGGTACACCGCTTGTGACACGTCCCAGTCGTCGTCGAAGCGGAACGCCAACGCACGCGCTTGGTAGAAAGCCCTCTTCTTGCGATCACGCAGACGGCAGCTGATGTCCTCGGAAAAGCCGTTGCGTGCAATGGCGAGCCGCCAATCGCCTGCCGCGGCGCGATGGCGCACGACTGGAGGGTTGGGCGCGATCAGCGGCAGCCGCGGAAGCCCGCACGCCGCAAGCATCGCGCAACACGCGAGCACCCAAGTCGTGCGGGCGATCATTACCGGTCGGGCGGGGTGTAGCCGAGCGGGGCCAATTCATCGACCGCTGGTTCGGGCAGCAAATCCAGCGGGCAGCGCATGAGAATCAGCTCCTCCTTGGCAGCCTCGGCCGCGCGCACCGTCCCATCGGGACAGCGATAAGCGACGCGGCAAATCGGGTGAGTGCCCACGCGATACCGACCAAAGCTGGTCTCTGAACAAAACACGTCGCAACGCTGATCGGCTCCGGCGCAGATCGTCCGTAGCCGTTCGGCGATGTCGAGCTTGCGCGTCTTGCCGAGTTTGCCGAACGTGCCCGCGAGCACGTCGATCGGCGCGATCGGGGCCTGTGCGCGCAAAGCCGACGGCAACATTATTGCGATTGCCAGCACGATGCCAGCCCGCCCAACCCACATAAGCCTCTCCGGTGAACCGCGCGGGACATTGCAGAAATCGCCCGATTGTCAATCGCTTCGGGCCTCGCACGGACGCACGTTCTGTCGGCTTCGGTCAAGGTTTGGCGCTTGCCAGCCACGCTGCGACGGGCGATATCGGTGCGAGGCGCACTCTGCCCGGCGACAATGAACGCGGGTTGGGTGTCGCGTAAAATGGGGGAAGAACGTGGTTGAATCGATCGATGCCAGCGCGGTGACCAACCTGGCGCTGGCTGCAGCTAATGCATTTGTGCTGCCCGATGGGACCCGCCTGTCGCGGTTCGCACCGGTCGTGCTCGATCTTGATGGCAGAGGAATTACTACCACCAGCCTGGCCTCCAGCGGGGTGCGTTATGATCTGGATGGCGACGGCCTGGCCGACCAGACCAGCTGGATCGGCGCCACCGAAGCGTTCTTGTTCCTCGACCGCGACAAGAACGGCACCGTCACCAACGCTGCCGAATTCAGCTTTGTCGGCGATCTCGCGGGGGCTGCGTCCGATCTCGCCGGCCTCGCCGCGTTCGACAGCAACGCCGATATGATGCTTTCCGCGGCCGACGCCCGCTTCGGCGATTTCCGGCTGTGGCAGGATACCAACAGCAACGGAGTCGCAGAGAATACCGAAATTCTCACGCTCGCCGCAGCCGGGGTCCGCTCAATCAATCTCAAGGCCACCGCCAACACTGCCGCAACCGTGCCGGGCGATGTCGCGATCGTGGCGCGGGGCAGTTATACCCGCACCAACGGCGTCGTGATGGATCTGATCGATGCTACGCTCGCGTACTCTTCGGCCCCGCGCGACGGCTTGCCCAAACTTCAGGTCGCTGCCCAGGCGTTCGATCGCAAGGCGAAGAACTATCGTCTGTCAGCCAAGGACGGGGTGATTTCGCTGTCGGGCAAAGGCATCGACAAGTCGTCCGCCGATAGCCGTGCGGGCGGTCTGGGCGGATTGTCGAGGCTCAAATTCAGCGACCAGGCAAACGGCATGCTGCGCGCCGTCGTGCTCGATCTCAACGGCGACGGGGTGACGTTGACCGCGCCGAACCGCACCGCCATCGATTTCGACATCGATGGCGATGGAATTGCCGATCGCACCGGCTGGGCCGGACCGCGCGACGGCTTTTTAGTGATCGATCGCAATGGCAACGGCCTGATCGACGCCAGCAGCGAGCTTAGCCTGCTGGCCGAGGATCCGGCGTCTGCATCGAGTCTGGGCGCGTTGGCCAAGCTCGATTCCAACGGCGACAAGGTGATCGACTCCAAGGACGCGCGGTTTGGCGAACTGCGGGTCTGGATCGACGCCAGCGGCGATGGTGTGA
Organism: Novosphingobium sp.; assembly: GCA_031361075.1. Taxonomy (GTDB): domain Bacteria; phylum Pseudomonadota; class Alphaproteobacteria; order Sphingomonadales; family Sphingomonadaceae; genus Novosphingobium. The sequence goes on from JANMCG010000176.1 coordinate 11,593, forward strand.
CCGATCAGGGCGAGCTCAAAACCTTGGCCGAACTCGGCATCGTCTCGATCGGCTTGGACGAGCATTTCAAGAACGGTTCGCACAAGACCGGCCGCAACGTCCTCGCCGGGACCGCAGTGTTTACGCGCGCCAACGGTTTAACCGGAACGGTCGGCGACGTCGCGCTGGCCTTCAGGCCGGGTGTGCAGCCCGCCCAACCCGCTCCGCTCGAACCGGCAGAGTTGAGCGACGATCAGGTGGCGCTGGAGGCGTTCATGCCAGGGCTTAGAACCCTCGCCGCGCCGGAAACGTCCTTTGCGGGGGCGTTCCCGGCGGGATTGTATGGTTCCTCGGCAACACAGTTTGCCAGCGCGATTGCCTCGTTCCCAGGTCATGCCGGCAGCGATGGTCTGAACCTGGCGGATTCTTCAGGCATGATGGCGATGAGTGACACAATTTTCGCAGCAACTGCGGGGTCTGTCGGTTAATTACCCTGGCTCACCCGAGCACGCCGCGGCGCCTGCTCGTCCGGGGCGGGGCGGGGCGGGGCGGGGCGGGGCGGGGCGGGGCGGGGCGGGGCGGGGCGCAGGTGGGTCCGATAGTGATCTAACCCAGGTCTAAGGTAATTGTAGCTCGGAGGCTTTAGTCGTTCGACGGAGCGAAAGCTTCTGTGCAAGAGT
>JANMCG010000179.1:0-15463 GCA_031361075.1 Novosphingobium sp.
TGCCCGCTGACATGCGCGGCGCAGGGGAGGATGCGCTTCTGGTCGTTGAGGTAGGCTTCGGCCATCGCGATGCCGCTGGCGGCGGGCGCGTAGAACGCCGAGCCGGTGCCGAGCAGCGCGACGATTTCACCGCCGCCGCCCCGCGTGCGCTTGACGATCGCGTCGATCTTGTCCTGCGAGCTGAGCCCCATCTTGACCAGATCGGGCACCGGGATGCCGTTGACGGTCGAATAGCGCACCACCGGGACCATCGTATCGCCGTGGCCGCCGAGCACGAAGGTGTTCACATCGCGCACCGAAACCGCGAATTCGTCGGCGATGAAGTGGCTGAACCGCGCAGAATCGAGCACGCCGGCCATGCCGACCACCATGTGATGCGGCAGGCCCGAAAATTCGCGCAGCGCCCAGACCATCGCGTCGAGCGGGTTGGTGATGCAGATCACGAAAGCGCCCGGCGCGTTGGCCTTGATGCCTTCGCCGACTGCCTTCATCACCTTGAGGTTGATGCCGAGCAGATCGTCGCGGCTCATCCCCGGCTTGCGGGCGACCCCGGCGGTGACGATGATCACGTCGGCCCCGGCGATGTCAGCGTAGTCGTTCGAGCCGGTGATCTTCGCGTCGAAGCCCTCTACGGGACCGCACTGCGAAAGATCGAGCGCCTTGCCCTGCGGTACGCCTTCGACCACATCGAACAGGACGATATCGCCCAGCTCCTTCTGCGCGGCGAGGTGCGCCAGCGTGCCGCCGATGTTACCGGCACCGATAAGGGCGATCTTCTTGCGAGCCATAATTGCGTCGATGCCTTTCCTGCGGCGCGGAATCGCGCACTCTGTATCAGCAGAGCCTATCGATCACGCAGGCAGCGTTGGCCCGCGAGGAAGCAAGCGCCGCCCGATGAACGCCCCGGCCCTAAGCGCGTAAAAGCGCGATTGCAAGGCCGTAAAAGCCCGCAGATCGGCCTTATTTGTGATAATAGTTCGCAATCGCAATATGGAGTTTGGTTGGGCGATGACGCTCGCCTTCCTGTGCCTTGGTTCGAACCGAATGCGTGAATGCGTGAAACCGGGACGGGGGTAAGCCTAGCGCTGCGAAGTTAGCACGCGCGCCCGGCGGGCATCGAGCGCGCAGCAGATTTCCAGCCACTTGGCATATTCGGCGGCGTCGCCGGCTGCCAGTGCGGTGGCGGCCCGCGTCCCGGCGTCTTCGGCAGCGCGCAGCCCGTGTTCGGCAAAGTGCATCAGCGCGGCGCGCAGCACGGCATCGCGCTGCACGCCGTCGCGCAACAGCGGGGCTGCATTGTCGTTTGCCGGGGCGATGCTGATCCGGCCGAGCGCGGCGCGGCTCAGGGTGATCGGCGCTGCGGCAGAGCGGGCAGCGGCGTAGCGGATTGTCATAATGTGGACCCTGCGACTTGTTGTTGTTGGCGCTGTCCTACCCGCGCGCCTGCTAAGGCTTGGTTCTGTGCTATGGTTGCCACGCGTTTACCAAGCCCTATTCTGGCTCGATTGGCCGCGTCACCCGCCCGGTTGAGCGATCCAGCTGCCAGAATTTTCAAACTCGGGCCTGACAGTCGATTTGCCCGGCGCGTTGCCGGGCAGTTTTTCACCGCTGTATTGATGATCGCCGCCGCGGTTTTGCACCTCGGCGGAATAGCGCGGCGCCGGACCGGGCATGGCCGCCGCTGCCGCCGGACCATCGCCCTGCGGCAGCGGCGCGCCGCCGCCTTGCGCAGTTTTAAGCCCGCTATCGTATGCGCGCTGCAGCGCCAGCGGGTCCAGCGCGATATCGGGCAATTTGTCGGCGGCTGCATTGCGCGGATGCGGCGCGGCGAGCGGCTCGCCCCCGGCATAAGCAAAGCGGAACGTGCTGGCATCCCCGGCGCGGCCCATCAGCGTGTAGAACCGGTGCGCGCCGATCGTGGTGATAAAGTGCAGGCTGGGTGCCCAGTAGGGGTGAACCGCGTTGGTGTGGTAATGCGTGGCCAGGCCGACGCTGGGTTCGACATAGCCTGACAACGCTTGCGCCGCGACGCCTTGGGCGCGCGCCCAAAAGAACCGGCTTGGCACCCGCGCCAGCGAACCGTCGCACGTAAAGCTGAACTGGCACCCGGTGCTGCGCTCGCTGCCCTGATATACCACCCCGCAGACGGTATTGGGATAGCTAGGGTGCGCCACCCGGTTAAGGATGACTTGCGCCACTGCGCGCTGGCCCTGGTCAGGCTCGCTGGCGGCTTCGTAATAGATCCCGGCGGTCAGACATTCGAGCGCGCGGGTTCGGTCGACCCCCGAATTGTCGATCCGCAGCGCGCGCGCGATCTGGCCAGGGGCAAGGCCGGGCAGATCTGCTCCGGCGGCATCGGTTGCTTGGGCGTAATTTTGGGGCAGCTGCTCGCTCGGCGCGACATAGTAGAACGCCGATCCGGGAAAACTGCCGCCGGGCTGCTCGAACGGCATCGGATCGACGCTGAGTTGCGCGTCCCCGGCGTCACCAATGCTGAATGCCTGCCACGGGGAGGGCGCGGCCAGCGCGGGCACTGCAATCGCTGCGATCAGCACCAGCAGCCGCCGGCCGCGATGCCGGCGCGCGCGCCGTGTCCCCAGCGTCGGCCCCGCGCTACGCCGCAGCCGCGCGGCAAAATCGCGCGGGCGGGGTTCGTAAAGCAAGGCAGATCCAGGGTTCATTCGTACTCACAGCAATTACGCGCTGCGCGCGTAGGCACAAAACGCGGGCCCGCGCCACTGGCCAGTTGGCGCCGTGCCGCAGCGGGACAGACCTCGCGCATAAGGTGAAGCGGTTAAGATTGGGTCTCACTCATAGCCCCTCCCCAACGGGGAGGGGTTGGGGTGGGGGTACGATGCTGGAGCCGAACCCCCACCCCCGGCCCTTCCCCAACGGGGAGGGGGGAAGGAGGATTGCTTCCGGTTGTTGGCGCGGCTAGAGGCCCGAGCGTGTCATAGGTTGTCCGGCCCATTTTCCGCGCAAGCGGCGAAGAAAGCCGGACCTAAGAGGGAAGGGGGTCAAATTCCCCCGCTGCCCCCGCAACTGTGACCGGGGAGTTTGTTTCCATCATGCCACTGGCCATTTCGGCTGGGAAGGCGGGAACCAGCGCTGATCCGGGAGCCAGGAGACCTGCCGATGACCGTCGTTCCGCAGCCGGGCGGGGTGTACCGGGTGTAAGCAGGGACCTGCGATTTCGTGCAGGCCGCCTCGCCATGAACGGCGTTCGTTCATGTCGTGAGGAATTTTGCGTGAAATATCTGTTATTATTGAGTTGTTCGCTGTTTGTCGCTGTGCCTGCGTGGGCGCAGGGGTCCAAGCCCATGACGTCCGCAAGCGGGGTTATCTGCGATGAATATGGCAACAGTTGCGGCAACGTCGATGGTATGCGGGCTCTGCCAGATGACGAGATCACGGTAACGGCCACCGGGCTGTGGGAACGCCGGATCAATAGCGGCCAGTCGATCTCGGTGGTCACCGCCGAGCAATTGCAGGCCGTCCAAGGCCCCGACCTGACCCGCGCGCTCGAACGTCTGCCCGGCGTGTCCTTCGCGCGCAGTGGCGGGCTCGGCAGCCAGACCAGCCTGTTCGTGCGCGGGGCCAATTCAGAGCAATTGCTGGTCACCATCGACGGCATTCGCGTCGAGGACATCGCCGCGCCTTCAGGCGGGTTCGATCTTGGCACGCTGCTGAGCGGCGGAATTGGCCGGGCCGAGTTGCTGCGCGGATCGAACAGTCTGGCCTGGGGCTCCGAAGCCATCGGCGGGGTGCTCGCGCTGGAAACCGATACGCGAACTGGCACCCGGGCCGGCGTTGAATATGGCGCGCACAACACGCTCGACGCCAATGCCGGGCTGGGGTTGAACGGGGATCGCTTCACATTCGGGCTGGCTGGCGGATATACGCACACTGACGGGATTTCAGCGTTCGCCGGGGGCTCTGAAGCCGATCCGTTCCGCCAGTGGCACGTCGGCGGGCGCGGCTCGTTCGGATTGAGCGACAGCTTCAAAGTGATCGCCGCCGGGCGCTATGCCGACAGCAAGATCGATTTCGATGGCTATGCCCCGCCGCTGTATAATTTCGGCGATACCCCCGAATATCAGACCACCAAGCAAGGCTCGGGTCGGGTTGGACTGGAGTATGCCTCAAGCGCGCTTAATCTGGGCGCAGGGGTTGCGCTGGCGGATACCCGCCGTGCTTATTTCGATCCGACTTATGGCACCGCGTCCAGTTTCGATACCATCGGCCGCGCGGTTCATGCCGACATCACCGGGCGCGCCAATCTGTCCGATCAGTGGTCCCTCGACTTCGGCGGCGATGCCGACTGGTCGCGGTTCTCGACCACCTTCGATCCCCGCCAGACCGCGCGGATTATCGGCGCGCATGCGCTGCTTGGCTATCATGGCGACCGGCTCAACCTGACCGCCGGGGCGCGGATCGATGACCATGACCGGTTCGGCAGCCATACCACGCTGGGTGCCAACGGCAGCTTTGCCTTCGATGCCAACTGGCGGTTCAAGGCTTCGTGGGGGCAGGGCTTCAAAGCTCCGACGCTTAACCAGCTGTACGGGTTTGGCGGGAACGTCGCGCTCAATCCCGAAACCAGCGAAGCGTTCGATGCCGGGCTCGAATACGCTGGCCGCAACGGCCGCGGCCACTTTGCCGTCACGCTGTTTCGCCGCGACAGTGCAAACCTGATCGATTACGTTTTCCCCGCAGGTTATTTCAACGTCAGCCGCGCGCGGGCCGAAGGGATTGAACTGGATGGCGGGGCACAAGTGACCGAGCGGTTCAAGGTGCAGGCCAGCTATACCTATCTGACGGCGACTAACCGCCTGACCGGGACCGACCTTGCGCGGCGGCCGCGCCACATGGCATCGATTTCGGCCGACTGGACCACGCCGCTGCAGGGACTAAAGCTGGGTGCCGATGTGCGGCTGGTCGGCGACAGCTTCGACGATCGCGGGAACTTCACGCGGCTCGACGGGTATGGCCTGCTGACCTTGCGCGCGAGCGTGCCGCTGGGCGAGCATCTTGAGCTTTATGGCCGAGTCGAGAATGTCACTGACGCGGCGTACCAGACGGTTGCGGGGTACGGCACTTATGGCCGCTCGGCTTACGGCGGGGTAAGGGTGACGTGGTGATCCGCTGGGCGCCGCTGATCGCACTGGTGCTGACGGCTTGCGCCGCCACGCCGGCGCGTGAGGCTGCGCCCACCGGCATTGTCAGCCTCAATCCCTGCACCGACGCAATCCTTGCCGAAGTTGCCGATCCGCAGCAGATCCTGGCGCTGTCGAGCTACAGCAGCGATCCCGCCGCAAGTTCGATGGATGTGGCCAAGGCGCGGCGGTTTCGCAGCGTCAGCGGTTCGGTCGAGGAAGTGGCGGCGCTGCGTCCGGGGCTGGTGATCGGCAGTACCTTTACCACGCCCGCCGCGCGTTCGGCCTTTGCGCGGATGGGATTGCGGTTCACCGAATTCGGCGTTGCCTCAACGATCGAGGAGAGCAAAGCACAGGTGCGGGAGATCGCAGCGCTGGCCGGACATCCCAAGCGCGGTGACGTGCTCAATGCGCAAATCGACGCCGCGATGGCGCAAGCTGCTCCGCGCGCTGGCCCGCTGGTGTCTGCGATAGTCTGGCAATCGGGCGGGATGGTGCCGGGGCAGGGAACGCTGATCGCCGACCTGCTCGGTCGCACCGGATTTGCCAACGCATCGGCGCTGCGCGGATTAAATCAGGCCGATTTATTTCCGCTCGAACAAATGCTCGCCGCCCCGCCGCGGGTAATCTTCGCCGCGGGCAATCCGCTCGCCAATGAGGACAGGATGCTGGCGCACCGGGCGTTGCGCGCGCTGGCTGGCACGGTGCAAGCCCCGCTCAACCCGGCGCTATTATGGTGCGGCGGGCCCAGCATTCCGCGTACCGTGGCGCGGTTGGCGCAGGTGCGGCGCGCATTGTGAGCCGTCCGGTCGGCTTGCTTCTGGCCGCGTTGGCCATCGCTTTCCCGCTGGCGCTGCTCGCGGGCCGGGTGTGGATCGATCCGTTCGCCAGCCCGGTGCCCAATGCGCTGCTGATTCTGACCGAACTGCGGCTGCCGCGCGCGGTGCTGGCACTGATCGTGGGCGCGGGGCTGGGCGCAGCGGGGGCGGCGATGCAGGGCTACCTGCGCAATCCGCTGGCGGATCCGGGGCTGTTTGGGATCGCGCCGGGGGCCGCGCTGGGCGCGGTGCTGAGCTTTTGGACTGGACTCGCGGGCACCCAGTGGCTGCTCCCGCTGTTCGCGCTGCTGGGTGCGGGCAGCGCAATGGCGCTGCTCAGCCTGATCGCCGGGCGCAGCGGCTCGGTGCTGCTGTTCACGCTTGCGGGGATGGTCATCGCCAGTTTGGCCGGGGCGATGATGAGCCTTGCCATCAGTCTCTCGCCCACTCCGTTTGCCTTGTCCGAAATTGTCACCTGGTTGATGGGCGCGCTAAGCGATCGCAGCTGGAACGATGTACAAATTGCCGCGCCGTTGACAGTTGCAGGGATCGCGCTGCTGCTGCGCGCCGGGCGTTCGCTTGATGCGCTGACGCTGGGCGAGCAGGCGGCGCGCTCGCTTGGGGTCGAACCGCGGCGATTGCAGTGGCTGATGATCGGCGGTGTCGGGCTGACCGTCGGCGCAAGCGTTGCGGCGGCAGGAATTATCGGATTTGTCGGGCTGATCGTGCCGCATCTGTTGCGCCGCTTCACCGATCGCCGCCCCTCGACATTGATCGTGCCGAGCGCGCTTGCCGGGGCTTTGCTGGTGCTGGTGGCGGATGCGCTGTGCCGGGTGCTGCCGCTGCAAAGCGAGTTGCGGCTGGGGATCGCGCTGTCGCTGCTGGGCGCACCGTTTTTCCTTGCGCTGCTGCTGCGGATGCGGCGGGACCTGGCGTGATCAGGCCGCTTCGCACCGCAAAATCCGGTCGCGCCGGGCGTGACCGAGCGGCCGTGCGCGGGGTCTCGACCGCGCCCAGCGCGAACGGCTGTTTGGAAGCAAGAGAATTGTGCTTGGCGGGACGGTTGGAGAGCATTTCTGCCGCGCTCAAACCCGGCCAGATCACCGCCATTGTCGGACCAAACGGCGCGGGCAAGTCATCACTGCTGGCGTGTCTGGCGGGATTGCTCGATCCGGCTTCGGGCTGCGTCATGCTGGACAATACGGCGCTCGCCACCATCGCTCCGCAAACCCGCGCGCGGGCGATCGGCTATCTCCCGCAGTCACCCGAAGTCGCTTGGGACGTTGCAGTTGCGACGCTGGTGGCGCTCGGCCGTTTGCCGTGGCGCGCGGGGGTCGAGGGCGATCGGGCGGCGATCAATGCAGCCTTGGCAACAATGGAGTTGGAAGGTCTGCGCAGCAGGCCGCTCTCGCGCCTCTCGGGCGGAGAACGCGCGCGCGCCTTGATGGCCCGCGTGCTCGCCGGTGAGCCGCGCTGGATCCTTGCGGACGAGCCGCTGGCCAACCTCGATCTGGCGCACCAGCAGTCGCTGCTTGGGGTGTTGCGGACGCAGGCGCGTGCCGGAGCCGGGGCCGGGGCCGGGGTCGGGGTGGTGCTGGTGCTGCACGATCTGGCGCAAGCTATGAACCATGCTGACCGCGTGCTGGTGCTATTCGAAGGTCAGCTGCTCGCCGATGGAGCGCCCGAAGCGGTGCTGGACTCCGCGTTGATCCGCCGGGCCTGGGGGATCGAGACGCGCTGGCTGGGTGAACCCGGCGGAAGAGCGCTGATATTCTAGCTCTGCTCCATTTTGACTTAGTCCAAATGGGGGAGGTGGCAGTTTCGCAGTGCTTCGCATTGCCGCCTCCCCATGTGGTTTCGCAAAATGGACAAGCCCTAAAGATTACTTCAGCCCGCGCGCTTTGAGCATTGGTTCGATGCTCGGGTCGCGCCCGGCGAAATTGCGATACATCACGGCGTAGTCCTGGCTGTGGCCTTGCGACAGGATCATGTCGCGGAAGCGCTGGCCGTTGGCGCGGGTCATTCCGCCATGATCGGCAAACCACGCGAAGGCATCGTGATCGAGCATTTCGGTCCAGCTATAGGCATAATACCCTGCGGCATAGCCATTGGCCCAGATGTGGCGGAAGTAGCTGCTGCGATAGCGGGTCGGCACGTCTGTTACGTCAAGCCCTTCCGTAGCCAGTTCGCCCATCGACCTGGCCTCGAACTGATCGACATCCTGCGTGCCCGCCGCGGGCGAGAGCGCGTGCCATTTAAGATCGAGCAGGGCCGCGGTGACCACTTCGCCCAGCGCATAACCCTGGTTGAACTTGGCTGCGGCAATGGTCTTGGCGACTAAGGTGGCAGGCATCGGCGCGCCGGTTTTGTAATGCTTGGCAAAGTTGGCCAGTACCTTGGGATCGGTCATCCAGTTTTCGTTGAATTGACTGGGGAACTCCACAAAATCGCGCGCCGTGTTGGTCCCCGCGATCGACGGGTAACGCTGGTTCGACAGCATTCCGTGCAGGGCGTGGCCAAATTCATGGAACATCGTGTTGGCATCGTCCCAGCTGATCAGCGCGGGCTGACCGGCGGCAGGCTTGGTGAAGTTTTCGACATTGAACACCACCGGCTTGGTGCCCATCAGCCCTGACTGATCAACGAAGGTCGACATCCACGCGCCGCCCGATTTGTTGTCGCGCTTCCACGGGTCGAAATAGAACAGCGCCAGCTCGCTGCCATCGGCGTCATAAACGGTGTAAACGGTGATATCGGGTTGATAAACCGGGATATCGGTACGCTTTTTGAAAGTCAGCCCGTATAGCTGGTTAGCCGCGTAGAACACGCCGTTTTCAAGCACATTGGTAATCTCAAGGTAAGGCCGGATCTGGCTTTCATCGAGATCGTACTTCTGCTTGCGCAGTCTTTCGGAATAGAAATCCCAATCGGCCGGGGTGACTGCAAACTTGCCGCCCTGCGCCTTAATCAGCTTGTTCAATTCACCGGCATCGCGGCGCTGGGCCTGGCCGATCGCCGGCAGCATCCGGCTAAGCAGCCCGATCGCATTGGCCGGGGTTTTGGCCATCTGATCGTACAGCGTGAAGCTGGCATAATCGGGGAAACCGAGCAGTTTGGCCTTCTGCGCGCGCAGCAAGGCGATTTTCTGCACCAGTCCGCGGGTATCATTGGCATCGCCGCGTTCGCTGCGGTTCCAGCTGTGCTCGTACAGCGCAGCCCGGGTGGCGCGGTCGGTCAATTTGGCGAGCAGCGGCTGTTGCGTGGTATTCTGCAGCCCCAATACATAGCTGCCGGCCGGCAGCTTACGGTCAGCCGCCGCTCTGGCGGCGGCGGCGACATCGGCATCGCTCAGCCCGGCCAGCTTGGCTTTGTCAGTAACCACCAGTGCGCCGTCTTTGGTGCCTTTGGTCAGCCGCTGCGAAAAGTCGGTCGACAGCGTCGAAAGCTCGCCGTTGATCTGTTTGAGCGAAGCCTTGTCAGCATCGTTGAGGTTTGCGCCGTTGTGAACCATCGCATTGTATTGCAGCGTCAGCACCTGCAGCTGATCCGGTTCAAGCCCCAGCCCGGCGCGGCCATCGTACAGCGTCTTGACCCGCGCAAACAGCTTGGGATCAAGCATGATCTCGTCGCGCAGCGCAGCCAGTTTGGGTGCGGTAGCGGTGTCGATGGCGTCGAGCGTGTCGTTGGTATTGGCGCCGGTCAGCGCGCTGAACACCGAATAGGCCCGGCCCAGCATCTGGCCTGAACGCTCCATCGCGACGATCGTGTTGTCGAAGGTTGCGGGTTCGGGATTGCCGGCAATCGCGGCCACTTCGGCAAGCTGGATTGCAATCCCTTGCTCGATTGCTGGCTGATAATCGCTGTCTTTGATCCGGGTGAAATCGGGGGCGTGGAACGGCAATGTCGATGCTTCGGCAAAAATGCCGGTGCCGGCCGGGATGGCGGGAGCATAAGCCACCGCGGTGGCCATTACCGGCGGATTGGCGGCGGTGCGGGTATCGGACATGGCGCAGCCGGTAAGGGCCAGCGCGGTCAGGGATACGAGTGGGAGCGAACGCATCGGGGGATCTCCTGAAAAGCAGCAGGGGGCAGCGTTGCCGCTGCCCCCTGAGTAGTGGCTGAATGGTTGGGCGTGGTTGCGGCCTTACCAGATTTTGGCGCGCGCGGCAGGCGCGATGTACAGCTTGTCGGTTGGCTGGACATTCCAGGCATCGTACCAGGCCTGCACGTTGCGCAGCGGCGCGAATGCACGGAACTGGCCCGGGCTGTGCGGATCGGTGGCAACCTGGTTGCGGATCGCATCCTCGCGCGCTTTGGAACGCCACACTTGCGCATAGGCCAGATAAAACCGCTGGTCGCCGGTCAGCCCGTCGATCACCGGCGCGGGCTTGCCGCCCAACGATGCGTGATAGGCATCGAGCGCAACCGACACCCCGCCAAAGTCGGCGATATTCTCACCCATCGTCAGATTGGGGTTGATGAAGGCACCGGGCGCGGCTTCGTACTTGGCGTATTGATCGCCGAACACTTTGGCCTGTTGTTCAAAGCGTTTGCCGTCTTCGGCGGTCCACCAGTCGCGCACTTTTCCGCTGGCGTCGATCTTGCGGCCCTGATCGTCGAACCCGTGGATAATTTCGTGGCCGATCACCGCGCCGATCGCGCCGTAATTGACTGCATCATCCGCATTGGGATCGAAGAACGGTGCCTGCAGGATGCCCGCCGGGAACACGATCTTGTTTTCCAGCCCGCCGTTGTAGGCGTTGACCGTTTGCGGGTTCATGCCCCACAATTTACGATCGACCGGCTTGCCCAGAAAGCTCATCCGGTAGGCATTGTTAAACACCCCGGTGCGCTGGACGTTGCCGTACAAGTCACCCGGCATAACTGCCAGTTTGTTGTAATCGCGCCACTTGTCGGGATAGCCGACCATCACATCCATCCGGCTGAGCTTTTCAACCGCAGCGGCCTTGGTGCTGGCACCCATCCAGTCGTTAGCCTGGATCCGTCCGGCCATCGCGGTCTTAAGGTTGGCGACCAGCACTTCCATCTTGGCTTTCGACGAAGCGGGAAAATAGTCGGCGACGTACGTTTCACCAACCAGTTCGCCCAGCGATCCGCCGACCAGATCGACCGCGCGTTTCCAGCGCGGGCGATTGGCCGATACGCCTGACAGCGTCTTGGTGAAATCGAACCGGCTGTCGACCATTGCCTTGTTCAGATAAGGTGCGGCCTGATCGGCTACGTGGAACGCTTGCCACAATTTGAGCGTGGATAGCGGGGTCTTGGCATAGACTTGCGCAATATCGCGCACCGCGCTGTTTTCGCCCACGATCATCCGCTGCTGCGGGGTGACCATCGATCCGGCGAAGAACTGCGCCCAGTCCAGTCCCGGCGCATAAGCCATCAACTGCGCGGTGCTCATCGGGTTGTTGGTCTTCTCGATCTCGCGGCGATCGGCAATCTTCCAGCTCTTGTCGGCAATCTGCGTTTCGAACGCAATAATCGTATCGGCTGTCCCGGCCGGGTTGGCATAACCCAGCGTGGTCATCGTCCGCACGATATAGGCGCGGTAGGCCTCGCGCTGCTTTTTGAAGCTGTCGGCGAAGTAATATTCGCGCTCGGGCAGGCCCAGGCCGCCCTGGCCCAGATACAGCACGTTGAGATTGGGGTTAGCGGTGTCGGCATCAACCCCCATATCGATCACACTGGCGCCAAAGCGGCCGTTGGTGGTGCCCATATAACGCGCAAACTGCGCTTTGGTCTTGATCGCGTTGATCGTCACCAGATCGCGCTTCAGCGGCGCAAGCCCGACCTTTTCGAGCTGCGCTTCGTTCATGAAGCTGGAATAATAGTTGGCCACTTTGGTGCCCGGCTTGGCCGTGGTGATCAGCGCCTTCAGCTGATCCTGCGTGCGTTCACGCAGGTCGTAAAAAGTCCCGGTCGAGGCGCGGTCGGACGGTATGACCGTGGTATCGAACCACTTGCCAGCGGTGTAGCGGAAAAAATCGTCGCCCGGCTTGACGCTGGCATCGCCGCCCGACAGATCGACCCCCCAGGCCCCGATCGCCGGCTTGCCCGGAGCAGTCATCGCGGTGGCCGATCCTTGCGCGATCAAGGCACTGGTCGCAAACGGCGCGGCGAGCACGGCCAGCGCAGCGCTGGCGATAAGGAAACGTGATTTCATAAGGTTATAACTCCCAATCAGGATGTGCGTCACCGCAGTCAAAACCGCGCGCGCAAAGCTGAACCTGCCTCGCGCGCGCAGTGCTGCAAGTCAATGTTGTTTGCCGATGGGGGTTTGCGGTTGGTGGATGGGGTTAAGCGGCAGGAATGATAACTTTGTCCTGTTCGTCCTTGAGCTTGCGGCGGCGCTCGGCGCGGTCACGGATCGCAGCCACCGGCGCTTTGGCGGCATCGACCGCGCCGCCCAAGCGCGAACCAGAACCACGGTGCGTTAGCGCCCTTGCGCCTGCTGCGCTGCGCGCCATTCGCGCCATTGCTTGGCCAGCCGCGCGTCGCGTTCGCGGACGCGCTTTTGTTCGGCTTCGTTGAGTTTGCGGACCCCGGCGCGATCATGCGCCCGGGCGTGGGCGTTGCGCATCGCGGCATCGTTTGGATTATCCGCTAGCGCGGCGGACGATATAGCCATCAGGCTGAGCGCGATTGCGCCAGCCACACAGCGGGATTTCATGTGGTGCGACCCTCCAGACCCTTGTCACCAAAGTGTCATGGTGCCTGCCAGCGGGCAAATGCCGAGCGACAGACCGTGCATTACAGACTGTGACCCGATTGCACTTTGCGCGGCAAGGACTAGGATCTGGTTCCGGTCGCGCAAATCTTGAGCGGAGCCCACGCTCTGCAAAGGGGGGGCGTTTGCCGGATTTTCGCTACAAGGCCTTCGTCAGCTATAGCTGGGCCGATGCCGAATGGGGCAATAACGAACGCTGACAGCGCTTGCCAGAGACCGAGTGCCCCGGTTAGCGGTCAGAACGCCGGGCGCGCGCAGCAGCGCGGTTGACGCGGGCATTCTGGCGCGCGCCATCGCCGGTCAGCGGATCGACCAGCCGTTCATAGAGACGAAACAAGTGCTCGACCCGCGCGCGCTCGTCGGCAAAGCCGCGCGGATTGTACAGCTTGTCCACCGCCACATCGAGATCGCGGTGTGCCTTGCGGCGTTCGGCTAAGTTCAAGTACCAAATAAACCTAGGCTTATGCTCTTCCTCGGGAATCAGATTTCTTTATCTTCAGAATCTGTATCGTGATCTGCCGGTTCATCCTCGGAACGCTCTTCGACTGCGCCTTCGCCGCCCAAAGCATCGAATCGAGAATTCGCTAGCACAGCCATTCTGTCTGCCTGGGTTGCGAGTGCTCGTCGCAAGCCGACCTTTACGTCACGACCCGCTATGATCTGCGTTAGACGAGCAATCGTCTGGGCCCGCCGTGCGATGCGCACATCTGGATGCGCACGCAACTCCTGCACTTCTGCGGGCACAATCTGTCCTGATATCGACGCGGGCAATTCAATTAAATCAACAAGAGGTGGATCCTTTTCGTTCAAAATCCTTCTGAACTGGCTGGCCTCGATAAGCTGTGTGAAAACTGTGCGCTCAAGTTTGTTCAGATGATCGGATGCGTGCCGAGCAGCTTCGACACGCTTTGGATCTCCGTTCACAAACTGATATTCTGGAAGCGGCCAGACTTTGACGGACATGACTTCAAATGGGTCAAGCACTGACATAGCGACCGCATCGGTGCGCTGATTGGTCAGGTGGCGGCCAATTCTGCTTCCAAGGCTTTCGCGGGTCTGACCGACATAAATCGGCTCACCGTCATAGTCGAAGAATGCATAGACTCCCCATTTTACCGCGCCAACGGTGATGGACTTGCCACCTTTGGTTAGTGGAAAGTCTCCACGAAACCGCGACAATGGTTGGTTTATGAAAGCCGAGAGACCGGCGCGCAATTCAACTGTTTCGTGAGGCGGCTTTGTTGTTCCGATCGGCTCGGTGCCGCTAAGTTTCTTAGGCGGCGACAATGTTGGCGCTCCGATGCAGTAGGGCGGGCTGCAACACTGACCTAGCGATATGGCGCACGACCGGCACAGCTACCCCGTCGCCAGTCAAATGATAAGCTTCGTTGTAACGCGCAGGCAGGACATATGTGTCATCCAACCCCATCAGCCGTGCGGTCTCGCGCGCTGAAATAAGTCTCGTTCTGATGGCCCCATCAATCGCAACAAGAATGCTTTGTCTGCTTGAACCGCCGCCTGGAGTCCTCAAGCAGCCGGCAATATCAAAACGCACTTCGGCACGTTGCAACTTTCGACCACTTTCCAACCGTGTCCGCTTATAAATCGCACCAACGGCTGACGATTTGTTCTTGACGACCAGATCGACCTTGGCTCGGTTGACCGGAGACATCATCGCCAAAAGCTTCGTGGTTTCCGCGGGCGTATGCCAGCGCACATCGATTGGCTCTGCTTCGATCAGGTCTGACAGCGAGAGGTTTCTTGCAGCTGGAACAGGTGGAGCAAACCACATCCAGCGCGCGCGACTCTTTTCCGACAAGGCGGCTTGCGTATCTCGCAAGCGTCGCGGGTGCCAATGCTCGACAGCATATGGAGATTGTATAATTCCGGGCATGCTGGCCTGATCGTCGAGTGCGATCAAGAACAACCGCGGACGCGATTGCGGCACAAAATCGCGTGCATCTGCGATAATCGCACCGATCCAGTAGCCAGCTTCGCCGACAGTTTCGCAAAGCGCGGCAAAATCGGCCCCATCATGCGAGGTCAACAAGCCGCAGACATTTTCCAATACTATCGCGTGGGGCTTCCGGCCGCCGTGGGAAAGTTGCTTGACCACATTCCAGAAAGGCCAGAATGCGCCTGATCGGGTGCCATACAGCCCGGCACCGTTGCCTGCCAATGAGAGGTCTTGGCAAGGGAACGAAGCCCAAACAAGCTGAGCTTGACCGGGCAATTCAGCGGCCCGAACATGGGCGACATCGCCGCACTGCATCTCTCTGTCGCCCCAATTGACACGATAGGCAGCAGCCTTCTTTGGATCGAAGTCATTCGCGAACAGGCACTCCCAATCTGGACCAAGTCCAGCGCGGGCCATGCCGCCGCCAGCGAAAAACTCATAGAAACCGTATCGTGCCATCGTCGAACCGTGCCTTCAGAAGCGCGGACGTCCAAGACCGCCTTGTGCATCATCCACAGATGCCTACCTAACAGGACCAAGAGTGCCGGATCGCGGCTTGCCATTCAAGAACAAATTTGGAACAGACGCGCGCATGTCGCTTACCAATATCGTCGTGCGCGGGGCGCGCGAGCACAACCTCAAGGGCTTTGACGTCACGCTGCCGCGTGACAGCCTGATCGTGATCACCGGGCTGTCGGGCTCGGGCAAATCGAGCCTGGCGTTCGATACGATCTATGCCGAGGGTCAGCGGCGCTATGTGGAGAGCCTGAGCGCCTATGCGCGC
>JANMCG010000081.1:0-2157 GCA_031361075.1 Novosphingobium sp.
CAGCAATCAAGGGTTAGCGCAGCAAAATACCATCAACAGGGTGCGGAAAAGAGCCATGACCGAACGCGAATCGATGCCGTATGACGTGGTGATCGTGGGAGGCGGGCCGGCTGGTCTGGCTGCGGCGATCCGGCTCAAACAGGTCAACGCCGAGCTTACCGTCTGCGTGCTTGAAAAAGGCTCGGAGATCGGCGCACACATTCTGTCGGGCGCGGTGGTCGATCCCAAGGCGCTGGATGAACTGCTGCCGACCTGGCGCAATGACGGCTGCCCGATGGCCGAGACCCCGGTGACCGACAACTGGCACTGGCTGCTGAGCAAGGGCAAGAAGACTTCGGTCCCGCATTGGCCGATGCCGCCGTTGATGAGCAACAAGGGCTGCTTTACCGGCAGTCTAGGCAATCTGTGCCGCTGGCTGGCCGAGCAGGCCGAAGGGCTGGGGGTGGAGATTTTCCCCGGCTTCCCGGCTTCCGAAGTGCTCTTCAACGACGATGGCTCGGTAAAAGGCGTGGCGACGCAGGACATGGGCGTGGCCAAGGATGGCAGCCACAAGAGCGATTATCAGCAAGGCATGGAACTGCACGGCAAATATACGATGTTTGCCGAAGGCGCGCGCGGGCATCTGACCAAGCAGCTCAAGGCCAAGTATGCGCTGTGCGATGATAGCCAGCCGCAGATCTATGGTTTGGGCATCAAGGAACTGTGGGACATCAATCCGGCCAAGCACGTGCCGGGCCGGGTGATCCACACCCAGGGCTGGCCGCTGTCTGAAACCGGCACCAACGGCGGCGGGTTCCTGTATCATCAGGCGAACAATCAGGTCGCGCTGGGCTTTGTCACCTGGCTCAATTATTCGAACCCCTACGTCTCGCCGTTCGAAGAATTGCAGCGCTGGAAGCAGCACCCCGAAATTCGCGCCATCCTCGAAGGCGGGCGGCGCGTGTCATACGGCGCGCGGGCGATCAACGATGGCGGCTGGCAATCGGTGCCCAAGCTCGATTTCCCCGGCGGGGTGCTGATCGGGTGCTCGGCGGGCTTCGTCAATGTGCCGCGGATCAAGGGGAGCCACACCGCAATGAAAAGCGGCATGCTCGCGGCTGAAGCGGCCGCCGCGGCGATCGCAGCGGGTCGGAGCAGCGATGCGCTGAGCGAGTATGACGCCGCGGTGCAAGACAGCTGGATCGCCAAGGAACTCAAGCTGGTCAAGAATGTGCTGCCGGCGGTGGAAAAGTTCGGCGATGATATCGGCACCGTGATCGCGGGCATCGATATGTGGATGCGCACGCTGAAGATCGGACTGCCGATCACGATGAAGCACCACCCCGATAACGAGGCGCTGCACCGCGCCGATCTGTACAAGCCGATCGCTTATCCCAAGCCCGACAACGTGATCAGCTTCGATCGGCTGTCATCGGTGGCGCAGAGCTTCACCAACCATGCCGAGGACCAGCCGGTGCACCTGCAGGTCAAGGACATGGAGCTGCAAAAGGTTAGCGAACTGGGCGTGTTCGGCGGACCATCGGCCCGCTATTGTCCGGCCGGGGTTTACGAATGGCTGGAAAATGCCGACGGCACCCCGCGCTACCAGATCAACGCGCAGAACTGCGTCCACTGCAAGACCTGCGACATCAAGGACCCCAACCAGAACATCAACTGGGTCACGCCCGAAGGCGGCGGTGGGCCGAACTATCCGAATATGTGATGGCGTAGCGTGATGGCTCTCCACGGTGCTCCCCTTTTGGGGGAGGTGGCAGCCCGCAGGGCTGACGGTGGGGGCCTATCGCAAGCCCCCTCCGACCTCCGCTCCGCTTCGGCCACCTCTCCAAGAGGGGGAGGATATTCGCCATGATCGAAACCGCTTACGCCAAGATCAACCTTGCGCTGCATGTGCGGCGGCGGCGGGATGATGGGTATCATGCGCTTGAGACGTTGTTCGCGTTTGTCGATGCAGGGGATGTGGTTTCGGCCAAGCCTGCCGCGCAGGACGAGCTCAGAACTGTTGGCGAGTTTGCTGCACAACTGACTGATCCGTTTAACAATATCGTCGCGAGCGCGCTCAAGGCTTTGCCGCATGGGCCGGGCTGGGAGGTGACGCTCGAAAAGAACCTGCCGGTCGCCGCTGGCCTCGGCGGCGGGTCGGCCGATGCGGGGGCGGTG
>JANMCG010000192.1:0-4171 GCA_031361075.1 Novosphingobium sp.
AACCGCGATGACCGATGTGATCGATCAGGATACCGCCGAGCTGCTGGTTGAAGAATTCGGTCACACCATCGTGCGCGTGTCCGAAAGCGATGTCGATATCGACCACGCCGACGATGTCGATGCCGATGAAACGCTGCAGACCCGTCCGCCGGTGGTGACGATCATGGGCCACGTCGATCACGGCAAGACCAGTCTGCTTGACGCGCTGCGCGGCACCGATGTGGTGCGCGGCGAAGCGGGCGGGATCACGCAGCATATCGGCGCGTATCAGATCAAGACCAAGGGCGGCGAACTGATCACCTTCCTTGATACGCCGGGCCACGAAGCCTTTATCGACATGCGGATGCGCGGGGCCAATGTCACTGACATCGTCGTGCTGGTGGTCGCGGGCGATGACGGTCTGATGCCGCAGACGATCGAGGCGATCAATCACACCAAGGCGGCCGGCGTGCCGATGATTGTGGCGATCACCAAAAGCGATCGGCCCGAATACAATCCGCAGAAGATCCGTGAACGTTTGCTTGAGCACGAAATTGTGGTCGAGGCGATGTCGGGCGATGTGCAGGATGTCGAGGTGTCGGCCAAGACCGGCGCGGGGATGGATGAGCTGATCGAAAAGATCGGGCTGCAGGCCGAACTGCTCGAACTGCGCGCCAATCCCGATCGCGCAGCCGAAGCAACAGTGATCGAAGCCAAGCTCGACAAGGGCAAGGGGCCGCTGGCAACCGTGCTGATGACTCGCGGCACGCTCAAAGTTGGCGATATTCTGGTGGTCGGCACGCATTCTGGCCGCGTCCGCGCGATGCTTGATGACAAGGGCCGCCAGATCAAATCGGCGCCGCCCGCGCTGCCGGTTGAAGTGCTTGGCCTTGGCGGCGTGCCGATGGCTGGGGACACATTGACCGTGGTCGAAAGCGAAGCGCGCGCGCGCGAAGTAGCGGCGTACCGCATGGAACGCGCCACCGCCAAGCGCACAACCACTGCGCCAGCCAGTCTGGAGAATATGTTTTCCGCGCTTACCGCCAAGCAGACCGTGCTGGAATACCCGGTGGTGATCAAGGCCGACGTGCAAGGCTCGGCCGAAGCGATCGTCAACGCGTTGAACCGCATTTCGAACGACGAGATCAAAGTTCGCGTGCTCAGTTCAGGCGTAGGCGCGATCACCGAGAGTGACGTCAACCTGGCCTCGTCAAGCGGGGCACCGGTGATCGGTTTCAACGTCCGGCCCAATGCCAAGGCCCGCGAACTGGTCGAACGGCACAAGGTCTCGATGAAATACTTCGACGTGATCTATAAGCTGACCGAGGAAGTCGCCAAGGAAATGGCCGGCATCTGGGGTCCGGAGCGGATCGAGCACGTGCTTGGCCGCGCCGAGGTCAAGGAAGTGTTCCCGGCCGGCAAGCGCGACAAGGCGGCTGGTCTGCTGGTGCTCGAAGGGCTGATCAAGAAGGGCCTGTTCGCGCGGCTTACCCGTTCGGACGTGATCGTGTCGAAAACCACGATTGCCTCGCTGCGGCGGTTCAAGGACGATGTTGCCGAAGTGCGCGCGGGCCTCGAATGCGGTGTGGTGCTGCAGGATACCAACGACATCAAGGCCGGCGACACGCTCGAAGTGTTCGAGATCGAGGAGCGCGAACGGACCCTGTAAGGGCCGTTCGCAGCTTCGCTTCAGGCAACCATGGTCGGCCCCGCCGCAACTCCCGAGACCCGCTCGGTCCGCTTGCTCAAGGTGGGTGAACAAGTGCGCCATGTCATGTCCGAACTGCTTGCGCGGCAGGCGGTTCACGATGAAGTGCTGACCGCACGCACCGTCAGCGTCACCGAAGTGCGGATGTCGCCCGATTTGCGCCACGCCACGGTGTTCGTAAAGCCGCTGCTCGGCGCGGACGAGGACATTGTGCTCAAGGCGCTGCGGGCCAACACGGCCTATTTCCAAAAGGAAGTGGCGGGCAAGCTGAAGCTGCGGTTTGCCGCCCGGCTGAAATTTCTGGGCGATGAAAGCTTCGATGAAGCCAGCCGGATTGAGGCCTTGCTCGCCAATCCCAAGGTCCAGCGCGACCTCGGCGATTAGGCCGCCGCCGATCCTACTGGTGCTTTTGGCGTGGCACCCTATGTGAGAGCCGGGATGGCCAAGCTCTATTTCTATTACGCGAGCATGAACGCGGGCAAATCGACCACGCTGCTTCAGGCGAACTTCAATTATCACGAACGCGGCATGGCGACGATGCTGTGGACTGCCGCGCTGGACGAGCGAGGCGGCGAAAAAGCGATCGAAAGCCGGATCGGGCTTCACGCCAATGCGCACCGGTTCGATCCCGCGACCGACTTATGGGAACGGGTCGAAGCGGCGCACCGGGTCGAACCGCTGGCCTGCGTGCTGATCGACGAAGCGCAGTTTCTGACCGAACCGCAAGTCTGGCAGCTCGCCCGGCTGGCCGATCAGACTGGCATCCCGGTGCTGTGCTATGGCTTGCGCACCGATTTTCAAGGCGAGCTGTTCCCCGGCGCCAAGCTGCTGCTGGGCATCGCGGATTCGCTGGTCGAGCTTAAAGCGGTGTGCCACTGCGGGCGCAAATCGAGCATGAATCTGCGCGTCGATGCCAGCGGCGCGGCGGTCAAGCAGGGCGCGCAAACCGAGATCGGCGGAAATGACCGCTATGTTGCGCTTTGCCGCAAGCACTTCGCCGAAGCGCTGGGGTGGTGGGAATGAAGCCCGATCCACTCGGCTTGTCAGCGGTGCTTGAGGCTGGCGTGCTTCGGCTCGAGCCACTTGAGGAGCGCCACCGCGACGACTTGCGCGCTGCTTGCGCTGAGGACGCAGAGATCTGGCAGATGTACGGGGTATCCTATGCTCTCGCGCAGTTTGACGAGAGCTTTGCCGGGCTGCTGGCCAATGCGGCCCGTTTACCCTTTGCCATTCTGTTCGGCGGCGAGCTGGCGGGGATGACCGCATGGATCACGCCCGATGCCATCAACTTGTCGGCCGAGATCGGCAACACTTACATCCGGCCAAAGTTTCGCGGCGGCGGGGTCAATGGCCCGCTTAAGCAGTTGATGCTGCGCCACGGCTTTGCCTGCGGGCTCAAACGGATGTTCTTTTCAATCGACACCCGCAACCAGCGCTCGCAAGCGGCCTGCGCCAAGATCGGCGCGATGCGCGAGGGTGTTTTGCGCAATCACATGATCACCTGGACCGGGTACGAACGCGACAGCGCGATCTACTCGATCGTCGCGCGTGACCGGGAGAAGCTGGGACTATGAACGAGACCATTATTCAGGCCGCCGCGCTGATTGTGCCACTGGTGTTTGCGATTGTGTTCCATGAAGTTGCGCACGGCCTGATGGCGCGGTGGCTGGGCGATCCGACCGCACAGGAACAAGGGCGGCTAAGCCTTAATCCGCTGCGCCATGTCGATCCGATTGGCACGGTCGTGCTGCCCGGCATCCTGGCGCTGACGCATCTGCCGGTGTTCGGCTGGGCCAAGCCGGTGCCGGTCAACTTTGCCCGGCTGCGTCACCCGCGCCGCGATATGATGCTGGTCGGCGCGGCCGGGCCGGGGTCTAACCTGATTATGGCGGCGATTGCTGCGGTTGTTCTTGGGCTGGTGCTGCGCCCCTATGCGGGCGCGCAAGAGCCAACCGGGGTGATCGGTTTTGTGATCCTCAATCTGTTCAACTTCATCTCGATCAACGTTTTTCTGGCGCTGTTCAACTTGCTTCCGATCCCGCCCTTCGATGGCTCGCACATTGTCGAAGGGCTGCTGCCCGAACCGCTGGCGCGCGGCTATGCCAAGTTCCGTGTGGTGGGGATGCTGATCCCGATTTTGCTGATTTTGGTGCTGCCGCAGATCATTCCCGGGTTCAGCGTGACGCAATATATTGCCGCACCGGTCGAAAGGGTGATCAGCTGGTACGTCAAACTCGCGGCGCTGTTCGCCGGGGTTTGACCGCAAATGCCCCACGGCTGGATCATCCTCGACAAGCCGCTGGGGCTGGGCAGCACGCAAGCGGTTGCGGCGGTCAAACGCGTCTGCCGAGAAGCGGGGCTGGGCAAGATCAAGGTCGGCCACGGCGGCACGCTCGATCCGCTGGCGACGGGGGTGCTGCCGATCGCGCTGGGTGAGGCGACCAAGCTTGCGGGGCGGATGCTCGATGCGAGCAAAGTCTATGC
>JANMCG010000251.1:0-6802 GCA_031361075.1 Novosphingobium sp.
ATGATGGTGATTGAACACTTGTATGACCCGTTCCACGCCTTTTCAGAGGTTGCGCGCGTTCTGAAGCCAAGGGGCCGCGCCTTTGTGAACCTGCCGAACATCGGAAGCATCAAATGCCGGATGGACGTTCTGCGCGGACGGTTGCCGAACACGTCTGCGCCAGACTGGTTCGAGCGCCGCGAGTGGGACGGAAGCCACCTGCATTACTTCACGGTTAAATCGGTGCGGCGGATCGCCGAATTGTATGGCCTTGCTCTTGTGGCGGTGGATGCGGTTGGAAACTTTGCGCGCGTGAAAAATCTGCGCCCGGAACTTTTCTGCCATGAAATCAATTACACGGTTTGCAAGGTGCCAGACCCGGCGCAGGGCCGTGCAATCTAATCAAAGGCCCCGTCGCCGCGCACTTGGCGATATCAGGGGCGAACAAGCTCGGCCTCGATCAGGCATACGACTTTCGGTTGTGGCATAAATCGTCGGCGCTGACTTGAAAACCCGGCATTAAATCCAGATTGTACGATTGCGGGGCCATTTATGCGACCGGCACCCGCTCCGCCAGATATCCGCTGACTGCCGCCAATCCCGACGCGGATTTTGCCCGGTAAGAGATAGCTTGGCTGGTTGGTCGGCGTGGTCATCACCGTAGCCCGGTCTTCGCTCGCCGCGCCGGCCCGCCAGTTCACTGCAATTACGCAGCCGCCAGTTCAAGCGCCTCGCACGCCTCAAGCCACAGCGCCTCGGCAGTCTAGTTCTGCTGCGCCATGACGGCGCGCTGCTTCATCAGTGCGGGCATTGAGAGTTTGGCCAGATCGGGCTGGGCCGCCGTTAGACCGAACATCGCCTACTCACCCTCACTTTGCCCAAGATAATTCTGCAGCTCATTCGTGCGCGTGCGCGTCTCGCTGGCGACACAATTTATCGTTGTGAGTTGCTGTTCCGTTGGATCGGTGGAGCTTTGCAACCCTTGAACCTTACATGTGGCGTCCTTGCGCTTAATCCACGCGCGCTGCTCAAGAAGCAACTGCTGGCGTGTCGCTGGTTCGAGCCCTCGCCAAACCGCAGTCAAACCCTCGTCGGCCGAACGTCTGCCAATAGCTGCTTCTTCTATTCTTGCGCGATTGGACGCGTTGACTGCGTCCAGTTGCTGCTTCTCAGCAAGCTGGGCATTTTCTTTTTCGAGCCGCTGCTTTGTTTCTAGCCCGCCCCGCAACAGCGAAGCTGCCACCACTTGACCAAATACGTCTAGTTTCGCGTCCGCCGATGCAAATTCGGCGACGATCTTTGATCCATCGTCGGTCGGCTGAACACTATAATCCAGGTCGCTCTTTAGATAGTCGGCACCTTTTTCCATCCCTGCAGTATCAGTAGCATCAGCTAGACTTGTAAGCCCCGCAATCTCGCGAGCTTTGTCCGCATCAGAAAATACCTGCGTGCCGAACACTATCTTGAGGTTGCCAGTGCAAAATTTCTTGGTGCTATTCGGGTCTTCCTTTGTCGTTCGGATATTTTCAAAGACCAGCTTTAAATTGGCGATTGCCGCTCGGATCACGGAATAGCCAACGACCTGCTTTCCGTCGCCGTCTTTCGAGCGAGCGACAATAACCTTTTCTAGGCCGTCGCGAACCGCTTGCTCGAGAGCCGCTTTCGATGCGTCATCGGAACAAGCTGCCTGAGGCTTGCCGCAAGCCGACAGCGCGATTGCAAGCACAACGATTATGACTGTTCGATATTGCATCTAGCTTGCCCCCAAGTTTGAGCGAACGAAAAGCTTAGAGAAGTTTTTCGAGTCCGCCCCTGCGAGAGTGCATCAGTTAAAACTGACACGTCAATCGAATTGGTTTCCTCGCTTGCACTTGCCAAATTCGCGGGCGTTTGATTGGACCATTGGATGCGTAGGCTCGTGGGTATAAAACAGTTGGAATGATGATCCATGCTTATGCTTCAAACGCCTCGCACGCCTCAAGCCACAGCGCCTCGGCAGTGTCGACTTGCTCTGCAGTCGCGGCGCGGCGTTTCATTAGCTCGGACATCGGCAGTTTGCCCAGCGCGGGCTCGGCCGTGGCCGGATCGAACATCGCCTGGTCGATCGCACTGAGCGCCTTGGTCAGTCGCGCCAGTTCGGCCTCGGCCTTGCTGGCCCCGTCGCGCAGCGACTTGGCGCGTTCGCGCGCTTCGGCCGCGAGCCTGCGCTGTTCCTTTTTGCTGATCCCCGGGACCTTGCCTTCGCCGCGCGCGCTGGCCGGTTCCTTGGCCAGCACGAAGGCGATGTAATCCTCGATCGAACCATCGAAGTCCTTGGCCGTACCGCCATCGACCAGCACCAACCGGTCAGCAGTCATTTCAAGCATGTGGCGATCGTGGCTGACGATCATCACTGCGCCGGTGTAGCCGTTAAGCGCCTGGATCAACGCTTCGCGCGCGTCGACGTCAAGGTGGTTGGTGGGTTCATCGAGGATCAGCAGATGCGGCGCATCGCGGGTGATCAACGCCAGCGCCAACCGCGCGCGTTCCCCGCCCGACAGCTTGCCGACCTCGGTGGTGGCCTTTTGGCCGGAGAAGCCGAACCGCCCGAGCTGGCCCCGAACCGCGCCCGGCGTAGCGCCTTTCATCAGATGCGTCATGTGCTGCAAGGGTGTGTCGCTGCGGTCGAGTTCTTCGACCTGGTACTGCGTGAAATAGCCGACCTTCATTTTTCCCGAAGCGTTCATCACCCCGTCTTCTGGGGTTAGCTGCGCTGCGAGCAGCCGCGCCAGCGTGGTCTTGCCGTTGCCGTTGCGCCCGAGCAGCGCCATCCGCTCGTCTGGATCGATCCGCAGATTGAGCCGGCTCAGGATGGGATCGCCGCCGTACCCGACGCTGGCCATATCGAGCGTGATCAGCGGCGGGCGCAATTCGTCGGGGCTGGGGAAGTCGAAACTGAGCGACGGATCGTCGATCAGTTCGGCGATCGGCTGGAGCTTGGCCAGCGCTTTTTGGCGGCTTTGCGCCTGCTTGGCAGTGGAGGCGCGCGCTGAATTCTTGGCGATGTATTCCTGCAAGTGATCGCGCTGCGCCTGCTGCTTGACCCGTGCCGAGGCAATCTGCGCCTGGCGTTCGGCGCGCTGCCGCTCGAAAGCGTCGTATCCGCCGGGGTACAGCGTCAGTTTGCCGCCCGCCAGATGCAGGATATGATCGACCACATTGTTAAGGAAATCGCGTTCGTGGCTGACCAGCAGGATGGTGGACGAATAGCTTTGCAGAAAGTCTTCGAGCCACAGCACCGCTTCGAGATCGAGGTGGTTCGAAGGTTCATCGAGCAGCAGCAGATCGGGCGCGGAGAACAGCAGCGCCGCAAGCGCGACGCGCATCCGCCAGCCGCCCGAAAAGCTTTCGAGCGGGCGGCTTTGGGCTTCTTCATCGAACCCCAGCCCGCTGAGGATACGCGCGGCTCGCGACGGGGCGGAGTGGGCGTCGATCGCGATCAATCGCTCGTGAATGTCGCCAAGCCGGTGCGGCTCGTGGCAGGTCTCGCTTTCGGCCATCAGGCGGGCGCGTTCCTCATCGGCGGCGAGCACGGTCTCGAACGGGCTGGCGTCGCCGCCCGGGGCCTCCTGCGCAATATAGCCGATCCGCGCGCCGCGCGGCATATCGACCGAACCGGTATCGGGCTCGAGCATCCCGGCGATCACCCGCACCAGCGTGGATTTGCCAGCGCCGTTGCGGCCGATCAGCCCGATCCGGCCACGCGGCGGCAACCGGCTGGTCGCGCCGTCAAGGATGGTCCGGCCGCCAAGCCGCACGGTGATGTCAGTGATATTGAGCATGGCTTACCTAAAATTCCTTGGCGGGTGTGCCGATATGAGCGGTGCCGCGGTGCTGCGCGAGCAGCTCTTGCCGGTGCCGCTCACGATAGCCGGCGCGCTGTGCCTCGGTGCGGCGATCATGGCAAGCCGGGCAACTTGCGCCTTCTTCATAGGAGGGCGAGGCCTGATCGGCAGCGCTGACCGGGCGGCGGCAAGCGCGGCATAGTGTATAGCTGCCCGGAGCGAGACCGTGCCCGACGCTGACCCGTTCGTCGAATACGAAACATTCGCCTTGCCAGCGGCTCTCGGTGGCGGGCACCTGCTCAAGGTATTTGAGGATTCCGCCCGCCAAGTGAAACACTTGTTCCACCCCCTCGGCTTTGAGGAAGGCGGTCGATTTCTCGCAGCGGATCCCGCCAGTGCAGAACATCGCCACTTTGGGCTGGCGGCCTTGGCCAAGCAGCCGTTCGCGGGTCGCGCGGAACCACGCGGGGAAATCTGCGAACGAGGTGGTTTGCGGGTCGGTCGCCCCGGCAAAAGTGCCGATCGCAACTTCGTAATCGTTGCGGGTATCGATCAGCACCACCGCCGGGTCGCTGATCAGCGCGTTCCAGTCGGCCGGGGCAACATAGTGCCCGGCATCGCTCAGCGGATTGATCTCGGGCTGGCCCATCGTGACGATCTCGCGCTTGACTCGCACTTTCAGCCGGTAGAACGGCAGTGCTGCCGCGCGCGAGTGCTTGACGTCTAGCGCTGCACAGCCGGGCAGGGTGCGAATGTGATCAAGCACCGCAGTGATCGCCGCAGCGTCGCCTGCAATCGTGCCATTGATCCCCTCACGCGCAAGCAGCAGCGTACCTTTGACCCCGCCCGCGCGGCACAGCGCTGCGAGCGGCGCGCGCAAGCGCGCCGGATCGTCGAACCGCGCAAAGCGGTACAGCGCGGCTACGCTGATCGGGAGATTCGGGGCGCTCATCGCCGCTCCCCTAACGCGCCGCGCGCCTGCCGCAAGCAGCTTCGCGATTGCCAAAGTTAATTGATCGGTTAAACCGCTTTTCGCAAAACAGAATCGGTGAGAGGCTAAGGCATGGCGATCAAGACGCGCATCACGGAAATGCTGGGGATCGAGCACCCGATTGTGCAAGGCGGGATGCAGTGGGTCGGCGTGGCCGAAATGGCCAGCGCGGTCTCCAATGCGGGCGGTCTGGGCATCCTGACCGGACTGACGCAGCCCAGTTCGGCCGCGCTATCGGCTGAAATCGAACGCTGCCGCAGCATGACCGACAAGCCGTTCGGGGTGAACCTGACGGTGTTCCCGACGATCAACGCGCCCGATTACAAGGCCTATGCACAAGCGATCATCGATTCTGGCATCAAGATCGTTGAAACCGCTGGCACGCCGGCTGTGCGCGAATTGTGGGAGATGATGAAGCCGCATGGCATCCTGATCCTGCACAAATGCACCGCCGTGCGCCACGCGTTGTCGTCCGAGCGCGCCGGGGTCGACATCATTTCAATCGACGGGTTCGAATGTGCCGGGCACCCGGGCGAAGACGATGTTCCGGGATTGATCCTGATTCCAGCGGCAGCCGATCACGTCAAGATTCCGCTGCTCGCCTCGGGCGGGTTTGGCGATGGGCGCGGGCTGGCGGCGGCTTTGGCCTTGGGCGCCGACGGCATAAACATGGGAACGCGCTTCACCGCCACGGTCGAAGCACCGATCCATCAGGCGTTCAAGGACCAGATGGTTGCCACGGACGAACGCGGCACCGACCTGATTTTCCGCACGTTCCGCAACACCGCGCGGGTCGCGCGCAACGAAGTGTCGCAAGCAGTGGTCGCGGCCGAGCGCGAAGGCAAAGACTTCGGCGCGGTCGCCGATCTGGTCAAGGGTGTGCGCGGGCGCGAAGGGCTGCAATCGGGCGATACCGATCACGGCATTTGGAGCGCGGGCATGATTCAGGGCCTGATCCACGATATCCCGACCTGCCACGATCTCGTCACGCGGATCGTAGCCGACGCCGAAACCATCATCCGCCAGCGCCTGTCAGGAATGCTGGCCTAATCTTAAGGAGAAACCTCATGGCTGAAGCATATATCATCGACGCCGTTCGCACCCCGCGCGGGGTGGGCAAGCCGGGCAAGGGCGCGCTGTCGCACCTCCACCCGCAGCACCTTGCCGCAACCGTGCTCGGCGCAATCAAAGAGCGTAATCATCTCGACACCAAAACCGTCGATGACATCATCTGGTCCACCTCTTCGCAAAACGGCAAGCAGGGCGGGGATCTGGGCCGGATGGCGGCCTTGTCGGCGGGCTATGACGTCTCGGCCAGCGGCACCACGCTCGACCGGTTTTGCGGCGGCGGGATCACCTCGGTCAATCTGGCGGCAGCCTCGGTCATGTCGGGGATGGAAGACTGCGTCATCGCTGGCGGCACCGAAATGATGAGCTACACCACCGCTTATGGCGCCGAACAGGCCAACGCCGGGATTGCGCCGCGGCTGATGGGTTCTGGCCACGAAGCGCTCGATGCGCTGCACCCGCAAAGCCATCAGGGCGTGTGCGGCGACGCCATCGCCACGATCGAAGGGATCAGCCGCGAGGCGCTCGACGCGCTCGCGCTGACCAGCCAGCAACGCGCCGACGTGGCGATCAAGGAAGGCCGCTTCGCCAAATCGGTGGTGCCGGTGCTGAACGAGGACGGCTCGGTCGCGCTCGACCATGAAGAATTCCCGCGCCCCGAAACCACCGCTGAAGGGCTCGCGAGCCTCAAGCCCGCGTTCACGCAGATCGCCGATTTCGAGCTTGGCGGAACCACCTTCCGCAAACAGATCAACCGGCGTTACCCGGACGTGGAAATCCAGCATTTTCACCACGCCGGCAACAGTTCGGGCGTGGTCGACGGTGCCGCCGCGATTCTGATCACCTCGAAGGATTACGCCGACGAACACAAGCTCAAGCCGCGCGCGCGGATCGTCGCCTATGCCAACCAGGGCGATGACCCCACGCTGATGCTCAACGC
>JANMCG010000035.1:0-11203 GCA_031361075.1 Novosphingobium sp.
GCCGACCCGCAGACCCCTCGCTATAGCGCGCCCTCGCTGCTGCGATCCGGAGACGTGGGTGAGTGGCTGAAACCAACGGTTTGCTAAACCGTCGTACGGATACATCTGTACCGAGGGTTCGAATCCCTCCGTCTCCGCCACTCCCCGCCAGACCATTGGTATTGCAGGGAAATGGCTAAAATCAGCCCCTTATAAGGTCCGTACCGCCTGTGGATGTTACACATGCTACAGGTGGAACAAACAAAGTGGGCAAGCCTTTACGCCGCAATGGCCGCTACTCGACGCGCCGCAGGATACCTACAGACCTGATCGCTGCGTACGGGGGACGCAAGGAGCTAGTGATAGCTCTTGCCACCGCTGACCCGGCAGAGGCTCGCGTTCTTCACGCGCGAATGTGGGTTACGCTTGACGAGCAGTTCTCGGAACGGCGGGCCGAACTTCAAGCCAGCACATCTGCCGACGCGACGGCAAGCAAGCGGATGGCTGCCCTCAAGGCGGCCCCGTTGGAGATACGCCAAGGTGCAGCCATCTCCCGCCTCCGCCACAGCCGCGCAGAGGCGCTAGAAAGGGGCGAACTTGAAGAGTGGGGCGCATTACGCCGCTTGGACCTACGCTGGCATCAAGGGGTTTTGGACGGGCAGGATTTGCCAACATTTCCGATGCAGAGCCATGAACTGAACAGGAACGCACTGAGGGCGGTCCTGGATGGTGAAGGCGCGGCAGTCTTTGCGGCTGAGGTCAACCACCTTACCCTCCCCGACGTCTTGACCCTCGCCAGCTTGGTTGAGCGTTGGGAGGCGGCAAAGCAGCCAACCGCCAAGACTGCGAACAAGGTGCGTGCGGTCATTGCAGAGTTTGAAGAAGCGGTGGGGCTTGGGTCCCTTAGCACTCCACAGCTCACCGCTCGGCACATCAACAAGTTCAAAGATCACCTGACTTCGTCCGGCGCTGCCCTCGCCACGGGCAACAACAAGCTGGGGTTGCTGCGCACGGTATGCGAAGTATCAAAGTCACACCTGCCGGGCGGTCTCAATCCTTGTGCGGGGATCAACATCACCGTCACCAAGAAGCGGCTCGCACAGGATAGAAGGCACGCGTTCGACGCAGGGCACCTTGGCACTATGTTTGGCAGCCCGGTCTATTGCGCCAACATGCGCCCTGTGGCGGGTGGAGGCGAGGCAGCCTTCTGGCTGCCCCTGTTGGCTCTATACACCGGCGCAAGGCAACGAGAGATCGGTCAACTTCGCACCATGGACGTAGTGCAGGAACCCTACCTAGACGCGACCGGGAACGAAGCACATGCTTGGGTAATCCGCATATTGTTCGCTGCCGGACGGCTAAAGAACGAGCGTAGCGAAAGGCGGGTGCCCATCCATGCCGCATTGATTGAACTAGGCTTCCTTCGCTACGTCGAAGCTGCCGAAGCGACCGGCAGACAGCGGCTATTCCCCGACCTACGCCCGGACTACGATGGCAACTTT
The DNA here is from genome assembly GCA_031361075.1 of Novosphingobium sp. Taxonomy (GTDB): domain Bacteria; phylum Pseudomonadota; class Alphaproteobacteria; order Sphingomonadales; family Sphingomonadaceae; genus Novosphingobium. The sequence goes on from JANMCG010000035.1 coordinate 1,482, forward strand.
ACAGCCGCATGGTCAAATTGGTTTGGCCGCTGGCTGCGCGGCACCTGCGGCATCACCGACAAGCGGCTGGTGTTCCATTCTTTCCGGCACACCTTTAAGCACTTCGCCCGCTACTCTCAGATCGCGCCCGACGTGCAGAACGAAATAACCGGTCACGAGACAGGAGACATAGCGGATGGTTACGGCGGCCTAAGCTACCCTCTCCACCCTCTGGTGGAAGGGATGAGGCGCTTCCGCGTCCCCGGTTTCACCCCGCCCAATCCGCCAGTGGCGTTTAACTAGGCAGGGGAGCCGACCGGGCTGCGCTGCCAACGAGACCGCAGCGTCATTTCTCCATCGGCTGTCAAAGCGCCGCTGAGGCCATCAGCGACGCGACGGAGAGGTTCAGGGCGGTTGCCACCCGCGCGACGTTCAGCACGCTCACGTTGCGCTCGCCGCGCTCTATTTTGCCCATGTGGCTGCGGTCGATCCCAGCCGCGTCGGCAAGCGCCTCTTGCGATAGGCCACGCTCATGCCGGGCGGCGCGGATTGCTGCGCCGAGCTGGCGCAAGCGCCCATCGCTGTCAGTCTTGATTGATTGCCGCACCACCCCTTTGCAGTTGCGCCTGATGCACTGGGGGGCCACGGTATCGACGACCCATTATGCGGGGTCGGGGGATGATGAATGTTTGCAGGTCTGTACAGCAGCTACCGTCTCAGCTCCGCCGCCGTAGTCGTCCAGAACCTGCTGGAGAAGCATGGGCGCGGCGGCGCGCTTGCAAGGAACGCAGCGACCATCGCCAGCAAGCTAGTTGGGAGGATATACAATGAGGACCCCGCCCTGTTCGACGGTAAACGGGGTAAGCGTCCGCACAAGTTGTCCTTAGCGGCAGTCGCATTGGCCCAAGGGGTCAAGGATATGAGGGAGAACCGGGAGGGCCAACTGTGCTTCCACCTATCGTTGGGCGCAGTCTTGCTGGAGGTAACCGGGAAGCCGCAGGATTACGCCCTAAGTGGAAACGACCATTTGCTCCTAGAGCTTGCCCAAGAGGTATATCTCGCATCAGCCGCATGACCGAAAAATGAGGCAGGCGTTCCACACGAACAGGACAGCTAGCTGTTTGATAATCCCGTTTGAACCTCCTCCTTATATCCCCCGCGTATTACACCCCACTCCCCTAGGGTTACAGCCTGATCTTCTCATGATTATCGTCTCTAGTTCAAGCACGTCGATACTAGGCTATCCAGTCTAATATGACGGAGGTAATCCTGTTTGTGCTCCCACTGAGATCATGGGGTCTATGAGCATTTACTAGATGGTTTTTATTAGGGGGATCACTAGTAGGATCATCCGGGGGTAAGCAGGGTGTATCCTGACTTCGTCAGCGTTATTTTCTTGAGGCAGGCAACCTTTACGGCTGCATGTTCTTGACGGTATCGTAATGCGACCACCTCCGGCCAACGCCTTGCGAAGGGCTGGGTTTCTGCCATTGTAACCGTGACTTGGGGGATTTCGCTGCGTGGCGCTACCGGACGTTGACCAGCAAGCCGTCGCGGCCTTCATCGCCAAATGGCGCAACACGCCCGGCGGGGCGGAGCGGGCGAACTACGTGCTGTTCCTGTCCGGCCTGTGCCGTGCGCTCGGCTTGGACGAACCCGACCATGCACAGGGCGGCGTGCTCGGCGCGTACCAGTTCGAGGGTCCGGTCGCCGGGGGATCGGCCAAGGGCAACAAGGGCTTCATCGACCTGTACCGCAAGGGCAGTTTCGTCCTGGAGGCGAAGCAATCGCAAATCCCGGTGGCGCAGCGCGACCAGCCCGAGCTGTTCGATCCCGCCGCCACCGAACCCGGCGCACCATCGGGGGCCAAGTATGATCGGCTCATGCGCGATGCGCTGCGGCAAGCGCGCACCTATGCCGTCAACCTCCCCGCCGATCATCCGTGGCCGCCGTTCCTGATCGTCTGCGACGTAGGCCGCGCCTTTGAGTTGTACTTCGATTGGTCGGGCAACGGGCGGGGGTATGACCTCTATCCCGACCGCCAGAGCTACCGCATCTCCATCGACCGGCTGGCGGACCCGGACGTGCAAGAGCTGTTCCGTGCCATCTGGCTGGACCCCGCTTCGCGCGACCCCCGGCTCAAAGCGGCAGAGGTCACCCGCGCCGTCGCCAAGCGACTGGCCGATGTCAGCAAGTGGCTGGAGGAAGCGCAGCGCCTCAAGACCCTTGGCCTTAGCGATTACGAGCGCAGCCTAGCGGTTGAAGAGACTTCGCTGTTCCTCATGCGCATCTTGTTCTGCATGTTCGCCGAGGACGTGGGGTTGCTCCCGAAAAACAGCTTCAAGAACTTCCTCGCCGAGGCCGTGGAGGTTGACGACGACCAGCATTTTCAAACCGGCTTGCGCGACCTGTGGACCTTGATGGGCAGTGCCGATGCCCAGCCGCGCTGGAGCTGGGTGGTCAAGGCAGAGGTCCGATATTTCAACGGCGGGCTGTTCGAGAACGCCAAGACGTTCGTGCTGGGTCGCGCGGATCGCGGCGAGTTGCTGGAGGCAGCCAAGGCCGAATGGAAGCATGTCGAGCCTGCGATTTTCGGCACGCTGCTGGAGCAGGCGCTCACGCCCGAACAGCGGTCGCAGCTTGGCGCGCATTACACCCCGCGCCCCTATGTCGAGCGGCTGGTGCGGGCGACGATCATGGAAGTGTTGGAGGGCGAGTGGGAAGCCGTCCAGACAAAGGTGGAAGCTGCGCAGGGCGATGGCCAAGGCGAGGCCGCACTTGACGCTGTACGGACCTTCCACGCCCGTCTGTGCGCGTTGCGCATCCTCGATCCCGCCTGCGGTACTGGCAACTTCCTCTACGTCGCCATGGAGCTGCTGCTGCGGCTGGAGGCGGACGTGCTGGTGCTGATCGAGCAGCTTGGCGGCAAGGCCGAGCCGGGCGTCGGGCCGCACCATTTCTACGGGCTGGAGTTGAACCCCCGCGCAGCCGTGATCGCGGAGTTGGTGCTTTGGATTGGTTGGCTCCGTTGGCGGACCAGCAACGATCCCGACAACGTGCCCGAGCCGGTGCTGCGCAAGACCGACGCAATCAACTTCGGCGGCCACGCCGGGTATGACGCGGTGCTGCGCCATAGGCCGACTGGCGAAGCGGAGACTGAGCTGCCCCTGTTGGCGGAGTGGCCAGAGGCTGACTTCATTGTCGGCAACCCGCCGTTCATTGGCGGCAAGGACATCCGGCGGCAGCTTGGCGGCGACTATGCAGAGGCAATGTGGGCGGCGAACCCCCGCGTGCCCAAGTCGGCCGACTTCGTCATGCAGTGGTGGGACCGCGCGGCGCATACGCTGATAGCCGAAGGCAGCCCCCTGCGGCGCTTCGGGCTGGTTACCACCAACAGCATTACCCAGACTTTTAGCCGTCGGGTGATCGAAGGCTATTTAAGCGGGAAAGGGTTGTCGCTCGTGTTGGCAATCCCAGACCATCCATGGACCAAGGCCAGCAAGGATGCAGCCGCCGTGCGGATCGCAATGACGGTGGCGAAAGGTGGCGTGAATGACGGACGGCTGATCGACATAGTGCGTGAAGCACGGTTGGAGACGGACAACCCCTTAATCGAGCACCGGGTGTCTGTTGGCCGGATCAATGCAGACCTGTCTGTCGGAGCCGATGCGACTGCGGTGACCACTTTGAAGGCTAACGACGGCCTAGCTTGCCCCGGTGTCAAGCTGCATGGCGCGGGTTTCATAGTGTCACCACAAGAGGCGCAGGCCCTTGGTCTTGGGAGCCGCGAGGGGCTGGAAAACCATGTACGGCCTTATCGAAATGGTCGCGATTTACTCCAACGACCCCGCAACCTTATGGTGATCGACCTCTTTGGGTTAAGCGAGAAAGAGGTTAGACAGCAGTATCCCGAGATATACCAGCACTTGCTCAGTACAGTGAAGCCGGAACGTGATGCAAACCGCAGGGAGAGCTATAAGCGGTTATGGTGGATACATGGCGAGCCTAGAAAGGAATTACGTCCCGCACTAGTCGGCCTGGATCGCTACATTGCTACTGTCGAGACAGCCCGGCACCGCATCTTTCAGTTCGTTGATGCCGAGGTACTCCCTGACAACAAGATTATCGTGATCTGCATGGAGGATGCTTTCTCGCTCGGGGTCCTGTGTTCGAACGTGCATCAGCAATGGGCATTTGCTCGTTGCGGCCTGATAGGGATGGCAAACTTTGCGGCGGGTCACGTGTACGTGAAATCCAGTTGCTTTGATCCCTTCCCCTTTCCACTGGCGAATGAGGTACAACGCGCGCGCATCGCCGATCTTGGCGACGAACTCGATGCCACGCGCAGGGTTGCACTGACTGAAACGTCCGGCCTCACGATGACCGAACTCTATAACCTTTGCGACAAACTGCGCACCGCCGCGCCCATGGACCTCATCGAACAGGACCGCGCCCGCGCAGCCCGCGCCGGGATCGTCAACCGGCTGCACGAGCAGTTGGATGAAGCGGTCGCCGCCGCCTACGGCTGGCCAGCCGACCTAGCGCCCGCCGAGATTGTCGCCCGGCTGGTCGCGCTCAACGCCGAGCGCGCCGCCGAGGAAGCGACTGGCACCGTCCGCTGGCTCCGCCCCGACTACCAGCGCCCCCGCTTCGGAGCCAAACCCGCCTAGCGCGCGTCACAGCGACACAGGCAGGCCGCGCAGTGCGCCGGGGCTGACAAACCACCGTGACATGGCTCCCGCACCCGACGCGCCCACGCCCCCTGTGAGGGCATTTCAAGCGAGGGCGTCCCCGCCTTATCGCCCGTCCCGCATCGCTAGCTCCAGCGGATCGACACAGTACCGCTTCACCGTGCTCTTGGAGATACCGAACTGCGCCGCCGTTTGGGCGATGCTGGCATTGTTGGCGCGTCGCCAGTCCCGCACGGCGGGAGCATTTTTAGCGAAGGGTCGCCCGAACGACTTGCCCCGATGGGTAAGCCCCGTGCGGGCTATCGCATCCCGCGCCACCGCACGTCCGTTGTCGCACCGTTCCCGGATACGATCCCGCTCCATGTTGGCGACCTGTGCCAGTACCGCCACGATCAACTCTCCAACGCCCCGACCGATCGGTCCTAGGCCATGGACGTTCACCGTCACGCCCCTGTCGAGCATCGCTCGCACCGTGGCCTGCACGTCCAATGCATCGCGACCCAGCCGGTCTATGGCATAGACGCACAACTCGTCGCCCTCCCGGATGTAGGCCATCAAGGCGGTGAAGCCAGGGCGGTCTGCGGCTAAGGTGGCACCGCTAACGCCTTCGTCGCTGTACTCCTTGGCGAAGTCCCCGCCGAGCGCAGCGCGCTGTGCCTCCACGCTCTGGTCGCGGGTGCTAACGCGGTAATAGGCAACTCGGCACATGGCTGGACCCTTTCGTGGTTCACAACTTATGAGAGCCTTGTGAGCCTATAGTCCATATGGGTCAAGGTATATTGTGAGCCTATCAGGCGGGGCTGTTCGGGGGGGTCCAGCACTTACAAGCTGTGAGCCGCTACGGAGCGTGCAATGGACCCATTGCGAACGACGTCCGAGTGGGGCACCTTGCCGACATGTACGAACACCACTGCGATTGCCGGGTGCGCAAGCTGGCGAAAGCCAAGCCTGAGCCGGAGAAGCCGGAGTGAACCGCACTGCGGTTGTGCTATCGGCATTGGTCGCGGCGGGAAGCGTCGCATTGTTTGCCCTCTTCATCGTCACTGAATGGTATAATCCAGCGTGGAGCACGGTGATCTTCGATCACTTCCCGGCGACCATTGGTCTGCCGCTTGCAGGGGCTGCATCATTCGTCATCATCGCGCTGTTCAGAACGACTGAGGGACCGATCAAGCTTGAGGCGATCGGGATCAAGTTTGAAGGTGCATCAGGTCCCATCCTCATGTGGGTCCTTTGTTTCTCTGCCATCGCTACCGCCATTAAAGCGCTCTGGTGAGCGTGTTGCAATCTATACCATCGCCAAGCCTTCAGAGTTGCCGGTCTCTCCAGTCCTCACTCCTACCAGTGCACTCGTGGCAATGACGGTTAGCAGGGTGCGCGCTGAGGCACGTAACGCAGGCACCGAGGGGTAAGGGGGGCACGGGGGTAAAGCCCACCCAGTAAGATGTCAGGTGGAGGCTTTTGACCGGACCCCATTTTCAGGTCGGGAAGTGGCGAGTTGATCGCCTTAGGGATCATCATCATAGCCCAGGCCAAACATTGGGTCAGCGCCCCCAAGTATTTTTAGGAGCCGCAACGTACTTTCGCGCAACCAAGGGTCTGTCGGCAGTTCATCCCCTGCGACCAGTTGCTCCAACCTTTCCCGGACAACCTTCGCATCAAATAACTCGTCCAAGTGCTTGACGTGGATCGAATAACCGGGAGGCACTACCAAGCCTGCCAACGTCCAGATGGCGTCCGCGCTATCGAGTTGCGAGGTCAGGCTTTCTCTCAGCTCCCCCGTCCAGTTGCCTGAGTTGGACAGAACGTAGATTGCCTCAACATTAGGGATACGGCGTAAAGCGGTGCCGTCCAACACGGCCACGCGATATCGCGGAACTTCACGTTCAAGCAGGGCAATAACTGCGTCGCGATCCAACACGCCACCCCCGCGCACATCTTCACTATTTCGTGTGAGCCCGCACGCGAAGAGGTGTTTTCGGAGAAGCCAAGGGATTATAACCAAATCCTCGGCCCGTACGAGTGCCTCTATGCAAGACGCGACGCGGGGTGCCTGTTTCGGATCCCGAAGAGCAAGGCGGTAAAGCGCAGTTGCGGCATCGTCACCGACCGCACGGGCATTCTCTGGGCCGTGGAGCCAGTCGGTGGTGCGATGGAGTACGTGAGCGAGCGCCACCCAAAACCTATCATCTCCCGACGCGGGCAGGACTGGCAGCAAATCGTCCACGCGGTCGATGACTGACGCCAGCCGACCATCCGCCAGCGAGGAACTCAGTTCAGTTTCGAGTTCATCCTGCGGGAGGTTCCAAAGTCGCTCGACCTCTCTAATCGGGATTATCCCAGGTGGATCACCTAAATAGAGCATTCGAACTAAGTTTCGGCGTCTAAAAAGCCTGTCCCCGTCCGGTCCATCGGCCGATTTGCCGAACACTGGGAAAAGGTTTCTTAGCAATCGTTCCTGCACCTTTGCAGAGTTGCCAAGAACCGAGACTACATCGACTTTCTGACCGTTATTTGGCCGCGCTGCGCGCACCAATGCCTCAGCATCGCCGGGATCACTGACGACCCCATCAATATTAGCAGCAAGCTGGTCCCGAACCGAAGGGGACTTCGCCAGTATCCAGCAGTATCCCAGGACGTCATAGGGACAAATCTCCCCTCTAACTGCGCGCTCCATTATAACGTAAGCACCGACAAGCCTCTTTATTTCTCTTGGAGTAGATATCTCTTTGATTATAGAAGTAAAGATACCACGTTGACTATCGTTAGATGGCTCCGCCAAATCAACACTATGATTTGATAAAGCAGCATTTAGCAACTTGACAGCATCTTCTTCAAAAAGAGGGCGTAGCGGGATGGGGTGTTGGATGATCTTTTCGAGGTAGTTTTCACCTGAAGCCCGTCGATCACTTCCATCCCCTCGCCCAAGTGCCTGTACAACCCTCTCTTGATCGTAGGCTACAAGGTAAGACATGCCCTTGATATCACCAACGGCCTTTATCAGTTGGGCTACCGCGCGGACTTCATCATCTTCTACGCGATCAAGTTCATCAATAAGAACCACTACCGCGCACTTAAGCTTGACCAACTTTTTTTCTAATGCCTTTCGCTCTTCGTTTGGGGACTTCGCCTTCTGAGCGGCGATAAGTTTTGCGAAGCGCGGAACCCAAGTTTTCCAGCCTCTACTCGCGGCACCAGACCCACCATGCAGATCCACGAAGGCGGCAACGCCGTGCCCAGCGAGGTTGATCGCATTCCAGTAACGATCAACCTGCGACACTAGGTCCCGAGCAACCTCGGCGTCGCTTTTGCCCATTGCGGTGCGCAACGCGCTGAAGAAGCCGATGAGCAGTTCATCTCGCCCCTTGAAGAGCCAAGGGTTGAACTCGGCAACGATGGTCCGATCCATTGTGCCAAGCTTTTCAGCCAAGAGATTTATTACGCTTGATTTGCCGAGGCCCCAGCGGCCTGTAAGGCCAACCACCGAGCCGCTGGCCCGCCGTCCGGTCAGCGTGCCGGAAGTGTCAATTTCGTCGACAACCAGGGCCCGGACGAGGCTCTCAACAAATGGCCCCCTGTCCAGTGCATCGTCTCTTGTGCCGCCGATTGGGCGATCCTGCCTTGCCGCATAGTGGAGTTCATTCATGGTTCGCGCCTAGCAAGTCCGGCTGACGAGCACCATGTCACGCAAACCGCTCATGCCCGCAACTAGGAAGTGGTTGCATCACCCGTCCATAGCTGGCTTGTGCCGCCGAGTTCACCTGCTACACACGCCACCCACAGACGTAACACGCCGCCTTAGCTAAGTAGTTGATTTATAAGGATGTGGAGATAATCCCTCCGTCTCCGCCACCGATCATTCCCGAGACATCGCATGTAATCCCAAAAGCCCCCGAAATGCGGACTTTTTCGCATCTTGCGTGTCCTTAAAGTTCTCTATATGTTCCAATACATCCTGCCTCGAGTGTGGGGAAGAATGTGGGGAAAGAAGGCCTTGGAGCGATGGGGATGCTGACCGTAATCCAGATCAGGAACTTCAAAGAGCCTGGTCGCTATTCCGATGGCGAAGGCCTGATCCTCAATCTGATCAGCCCTGGCCGTGGCAGTTGGATGGTGCGGGTGCAGGCCAACGGCAAGCGCCGCGATATCGGATTGGGCGCGCTAGCCGATATCGGGCTCGGCGAAGCCCGCGAGGCCGCCCGCAAGATCCGCAAGGACACCAGAGCCGGGATCGATGTGCTTGCCGAGCGCAAGAAGGAACGGATTGTGGTGCCGACCTTCCAGGACGCGGCCAAGCAGGTCCACGCGGAGCACAAGGCAGCCTGGAAGAACGGCAAGCACCAGGCGCAATGGATCGCGACGCTGGAGGCTTATGTGTTTCCGTCAATCGGCGATCGGCTTGTCGCCGAGATCGAAGGGCCGGCGATCCGCGACGTGTTGTCGCCGATCTGGCTGACCAAGCCGGAGACCGCGCGGCGCGTGCGCCAGCGGATCGGAGCTGTGCTGGACTGGGCCTATGCGAAGGGCTTCCGATCGGCCGAAGCCCCGATGCGATCACTTGCGCGGGGATTGCCGCGGCAGCCGAAAAAGCAGGGTCATTTTGCGGCGTTGCCGTTCGCAGACATTCCTGCGTTTCTGACCTCGCTGCGCAAGCGCGTAACGGTCGGTCGGCTGGCGCTTGAATTCCTGATCCTGACCGCCGCACGGTCGGGCGAGGTGCGCGGCTGTAGCTGGTCCGAGATCGATCTCAAGTCCGGGCTCTGGACCATTCCGGGCGAACGGATGACCATGATCATCGCGCCCTTGGTGACGTGCGCGGCAACGCTCTTGCCGGTGCCGTTGAAGCAGGTGATGCGGTGCCATTCGGTCTCGGTCTGGCGGTTGCCTTCGCCGTCCTTGAAGCTGCGGGAAGTGGCGAGCGAGATGCTGGTGATCGCGGTGCCGCCTTGGGTGGTGCGGACTTCGGGATTGTTGCCGACGAAGCCGACGAGGGTGACGGTGTTCTTCATGATCTGACCTTTCGAAGGTTTTGCTTTCGTCCAAGGGACCATC
>JANMCG010000036.1:0-2041 GCA_031361075.1 Novosphingobium sp.
TGCGCCAGCCAGCCACGGACCGCCGAACTGCGCCAGTCCTGCCTCGAAAATCTCGCGTAACCGCGCGACGTTGCGCTTAAGGCCCAGACTCTGCGGCTTGAGTTTGACCCGTACCCCGATGTTCATCGTGCAATCATTGCGCAAATGCCCGAAGCCGCCGTGCATTTCGCAGACCGAACTTTGCGCAAAGACGCGGGCTGCCTCGTCCCTTGGCCAGACCCCGGCCTGCCGCTCGGCCAAGTAAAGCGTGATTGCCAGCGAATCCGCGATCACGCGGTCGGCATCGATCAGCACCGGAACTTGCCCGGTAGGAGAAAATGCGCGAAAGTCGTCGTAATTATCAGGCTGCGAGAACGGTTCGAGCCGGTCGGTAAAGGCGATGTCCAGCGCCTTCATCAGCACCCACGGGCGCAGGCTCCAGCTTGAATAGTTCCGGTTTGCAGTAATCAGCGTATAAGTCATCGCGCCACGCTAAAGCGCCGCGCGCAAAGATCAATGCGCAGGCAGCGCGGCGATTTCATCGGGCCACTGCTCCATCCGCGCCCGCCCCCGGTCAAGGAACAGCGCGGGCAATTTGGCCAGCATCAGAATCTTGTGAATGGTCCAGTCAGCCGCGCGCTCATTCCAGCGCGCGGTGGCGCGGCCCTGCCGTTCGAGCCAGCGTTGATACGGCAAAAAGTGATCGGGCTCGTCCTTGTGGACCACTTGGAAAATCCGCTTGAGGATCGGGTCCGACATGATCAGCTTGCTCTTGAGAATGATCTTGACCTGCGCCAGCCCGCGTTGCTCGGTCAGCATGATCACCCGGCACAGTTGTTCGAATTCGTCCGGGTTGGTGATGACCCGGTCGGTATCCAGCTCGTCGATCGTGCAACGAAAGATCCACTGGATGAACCGGTCGATGTGGCCGACCCCCGAATCGACCACCAGCGGCATCCGCCCCTGCCGCTCGAACCAGCGGCGGAACATCACGTAATGCTTGCGCTCGTCAGCGCGGTGCTTGGAGATCTCGGCTTGAAATGCGAGATCGTCGGGGCAGCGCACCTGCACCGCATCGATCACCCGATCGAGCGCGGTGTAGCCGCGGAATTCGTTGTAGAGGTAAATCGATGCGAGCACATCGAGGTAACGGTTCCTGAAAGCACTGCTGGCACTCAACATCTTACTCCATCATTGCGGTCAGCCCCAGAACCGCAGCGGCGAACTCCTCTCGGAAGTCCTGCACCACGCTCCGCGCGCTGCGGACCTGATCGATCAGACCGACCCCCTGACCCACAAAGTATGAAACGAGTTCGCGCGCCGGTTGGTTCCCGGCAACCACTGCCTGTTCGATCCGCCGAAAGCTCGGCTCGGACACCATGCCCATCAGCGGCATCGGCAAGGCGCCCGGTCCGGCAGCGCTGTCCCACGCGTCGTGCCACGCAGTTTTGAGCTGGCGCGCGGGTTTTCCGGTGCGACTGCGCGAGCGTACCGTGTCACGGCTGCGCGCCGCGATCATCTTGTCGCGGAAGGCTTCGCTGGTTTCGGCCTCGGGCGTGGCGAGCCAGACCGATCCGGTCCACGCGCCTTGCGCCCCCGCCGCCATCATCCCGGCCATCTGCCCGCCGGTCATGATCCCGCCCGCAGCGAGCACGGGGATATCGTGGCCCGCCTTGGCCAGCGCGCGGACCACTTCGGGGATCAGCACCAGGGTCGAAACCTCGCCGCAGTGCCCGCCCGCCTCGGTCCCTTGCGCCACAATGATATCGACCCCGGCGGCGGCTTGCCGCAGCGCATGTTCTTTGGCTCCGACCAACGCCGCTACCGGTACCCCGCGGGCCTTGCCTTGCGCGATCATTTCGGGCGGCGCGATCCCCAGCGCATTGGCGATCAACCGGATCGGATGGCGGAACGCCACCTCCATCAACGCATAGCCGTTTTCGGGCGTGATGCCCGAGCGTCCCTGCCAGCCGACCACTTCTTCGGGCGGCACGGCGATGCCGTATTGGCCGAGCAGATCGGCGGTGAAAGCGCGGTGTTCAGCCGAGATTGCCAGGGCGCG
>JANMCG010000039.1:0-21567 GCA_031361075.1 Novosphingobium sp.
GCCGCCACAAATTCGGTCTGGCCCGGGAATGCAAAGCCGACTTCGGCCAGCAGTGCCTTGGCGATCGGCGCGGTCACCAGCGCTGCGGTTTCTCCGCGCATGGCCAAGTCGGTGGCTTCGGTCAGCGAGGCGAGAGCAAGCTCGGCGCCGGCGCGGTTAGGCGCGCCCGGACTGTAATCCCCATCCGCTCCGGCCAGTACCGGCAAGGCATCACCGAACTCGTCAAGCGCTTCAGCTGGGTGGAACAGTTCGGCAATCGGTACTGTCAGCCCGCGCGCTGCGGCGGCTGCGCGCAGCACCGCAGCACCGCCAACTACAAAGAACGGCGGCAAGTCTGCGGTTTCACGCTGCGCCCACGCGGCAGCTATCAGTTCAGGCCCTACACCCGCCGGATCGCCGAGCGAGATGGCGAGCGGCGGCAAGTCCATCAGCTGGCGTAATCGATCACCGCGTCGCGGCGCAAATCGCGCAGATAGGTCTGCGCGCGCTTGTTGATCCGCTCATCGAGGATCTGGCCTTCGACCTGGTCGAAGCTGAGCGTGCCCGTGCCTGCAGGATCATCCCGGCCGCACAGCATCAGCACCCGCACCCCATCCTTGATCGATCCGAACGGCGCGGTGGTCTCGCCCAACGTCAGGCCAAGCACCATTGTCTGCAATTGTGCAGGCAGTTCGCGCGCCTTGATCTGTTCGTTATTGACGACCTCTGCGCCGAGCCCCTGCGCAATCGGGTCAACCGTCGAGCAGCCGCGCGCGCCCTTCATGGCTTCGGCGAACTGCTTGGCCTTGTCAGTCGCTTGTGCGTCAGTCGTGCCAGACGCAAAGCTGATCGAAATCTGCTTGAGGTTAAGCACCGCATCGCGCGGATCGGCGGTCAGCACTTTGCGTTTATCGATCAGCAAGACAATCGAATAACCGCCGCGGACCTCGACCGGCCCGACCAGCTGGCCAGCCTGCAGATTGGCGACCGCCGGTTGCAATTCGCTGGGCAGCATGCCCAGCTTGACCCAGCCCAGATCGCCGCCCACCGGCGCGGTCGACGCTTCGGAGTATTGCCGGGCATAAGCAACAAAACTGCCGCCTTGCTTGATCTGCGCGACAATCTTGTTGGCGTTCTGGCCGACCGCATCGTGGTTTTCGCTGTTGGCATAAAGGAAAATTTCGCCAACCCGGTATTCATCGGTGCCTTTGGCTTCTTCCTGCCGCTTGATCGTTTCGCGCACTTCATCGTCCGAGACATTGACGAACGGATTGACGTTGCGACGCAGCAGCCGCTGCCAAGACAATTCGCCGCGGATCTGCCGTTTGAGCGAGTTACCCGATGACCCGATCTTGGTCAAATAAGCGTCGAGCGCCTTTGGGTCCTGACCGAAATTCTGACGTGCGATCCGATCATAAGTTGCGTCGATTTCGCTGTCATCGACCACCATATCCTGCGCTTTGGATTCCTGAATCTGGAGTGTTTCATCCATCAGGTTGCGAAGCACCTGCAACCGCAGCCGCTCAAGCTCTTCGGGCGAAACCTTCCCGCCGCTGGCCGCGACCACCAGCGCGACGCGCTGATCGACATCGGTGCCGGTGATCACTTCACCGTTGATGATGACCGTGGCCGAGCGGTGGTTGGCATCGATCTTGCCGAAAATCTGCGGATTTTCAGGCAGCGCGAGCGCGCCGGACGCGGCATCCTGAGCCGGGGCGATAGTGCCGATGGATAAAGCACCCAACGCGAGTGGCAAAAACACCAGGCGGCGCGAGCGAAGCAGCGTAAGACGCGGACGAGGGCTGGAAGTCACCGTTCTAAAATTCCCATTTATCGCGCGGGCAAACCGCGCCGAACCAGCCGGGCGATTGCCGGGTTGCGGCTTAACCTTGGCTGAGCAAGCGCCGATAGCGGGTTTGCGGCGAACTGCCAATCACCAGTGTCGCGCAATCACCGGAAGCCCAGATTGCGCACCGCGATGTGGATCTGAAAGGTATTGCCGCGCCGCGCATCACCGGTGGCAACATAATCGCGCCGCCAGGTCAGATCGAACTCAAGACAATCGTCTTGATACGCGACGCCCAGCCGCGTCCTGACGGGCTGGAATCCATCGACGTTAGTCAAGGTGGGATCATCATTCTTGCCCGTCAGATCGAATACTCCCGAACCAAACACCGACCAGTAATGCGCGAACCCGATCCGGCCGGCGAGCCGCAGTTCTTCGCGGTCCTTCAGATCCTCGATCCCGCCGCTGATATCGCGGTTAAGCCGCAGATAACCGACTTCGAGGTATGTCCGCTGGGTACCGACCGCGGCATCGAATTCGTTGCGGCGAATTGCAAAGTTATCCTTATCGAGCCGGAAGCGGTGCGTAAATTTCACCACATCGCGAAACCTGATTTCGGTCCGTCCGACCACATCCGATGTCCGCGAGCTGAGCCCGGTGCCATCGGGCAACAACGTTGGCCGGTTGGTCAGGCGATAAGACTGGCCGATGGTGCTGTTGATCCGCCAGCCTGGCCGTTCGAATTGCCAGTCCAGTCCGAAGGTAAACCGGGTCCCGTCTTCGATCCGGTCATACCCGGGGAAACGGTTAAGCGCGAACAGGTTGGAATCTTCCAGGTCGATCGCGCGGGCATCTTCGTTGGGGACTTCAAGATTGCGCAAGGTCGGGCTGGCGACAATCTGGAAGCGCGGAGTCAGGACTTGGGTGCCCCCCAGAAAGCTGCCGACCAGCGGCCATTTGATATCAAGCGCCATCGTCGCCACGCCGCGCGTCTGCCAGCCTGGGTTTCCGCGATAGGTGACCGTGGGGGTGAGCGCGTTGTCGTCAGAATGATATACATCGCCGCGCGCCAGAGCAGTCAGCGTAATCTCTTGGCCAAAGGACGTAATTCGCCGCAAATCCCACTGCGCGCTGGCAAAAGCGCGCTGGGTATCCTGACCGCCGGTGCGGGTTATTGCGAGCGAGTTGACTTGCAACTGCACCCGTCCGCCCAGTACCGGATCGGTCAGCCGGCGGCGGTAGTCGATCTCGGGTATGGCGAACGGCACTTGTCCCTGCGAATCGCCCACCCGCAGGGTCTGCGTTGCCCAGCCTGCCAGCGAGAAATACGAATCCGCATCTATCCGCTCGAGCGTGGCATTGGACCGCAGGCGGTCATCGCGGCTGATATCGTAACGCCGCAGGAAGGTGCGATCGGACGCGGCGCGGATCGAAAAATTCAGGCCCCAGTTTGGGGTGAACTGAAACTTTCCATTGGCGTAAACATAGCCGCGGAAATCGGTCTGGTTGCTGACCGTGGCAGATCCGATCGGAATGCGCGAGCTGCGCGTAGCATAGCCGGTTACCTGAAACGCGCCGGTGCTGAGCAGCTGGCGATATTGCGCCGAGACCATCGGCAGCGCTTTGGAAAATACATAGCCGGTGACCGCCAGATCAGCCCCGCTGCCAAGCCGCTGGTACCATGTTTCCGAAAGCTGCACGCCGTTCGACGCCGACAGCTGCACATCGGGGATCAGCAAGCCCGAAACAGGGCGGCCATCGGTGGCGATCACGATTGTCGGCAGCGGCAACAGCCGCAGACCGAACAGTTCGATCCGGGCGCCCAGGAACCGGACCTGCTTCTTGTCCGGATCATAGACCACGCGCGTCGCAGTAATCCGCCAGCTCGGTTTTTTCGGGCAGCCCGCGCTGTCTTCGACCGCGCAAGCAGAGTAGGCGGCGTTTTGCAGGATCACCGTTCCGTCTTCACCGCGGGTTCCGCTTTGGGCAGCCAGCCGTCCGCCTTCGCGCAAGACGTACAGCATGTTGGCCATCGCCCCGGCTTTGAACTCGTCAGTCAGCTCAAGCTGCTCGGTGAACAGCTGGTTGCCGTCAGCATCGACGAACCGGATGTTGCCTTGTGCGACGATTTGGCCGGTCTTGCGGTTCCACACCACCTGGTCGGCCCGAATCGATTGATCGCCGCGCCGCATCACGACATTGCCAGCGACACTGACCGTTTGATCCGCATCGTTGTAGCTGGCCCCATCGGCAGCAAAACTGACCTGATCTTCGGTTGCCGCCGGGGCTCCGGCTTGGATCGTCTGGACGGCCTGCTGCGGGTCTACCTCGCCCGGTCGGGCGGCCAAGGGGTCGCTGGTGCTTTGCTGGGTTTGCGCCAAAGCCGGACAAGCGAGCAGCGCCAGCGCAACCGCTGCGCCGGTCGCAGATGTATGGAAAGCGGGCAAAAAGGGATACGGCGCGCGGGGCCGCGGAAGCTGGAGCATGGCTTGCCTATCGCACCGCCCGCGCCTAACTGCAATCCACGCCAGCACTGCGGCGCATCACTTTGTCGCAGCACGATGAATTTCCCCTGGGAGAGACCATGAAAATCGAATTTGTTGCCGCTCCAGTGGCCGCCGCTACCTCGCCTGTTGCTTACCTGGTTGTGCAGGACGCGGTGCCCGCCGGAATTGATCCTGCGCTGGGTGCCGGGGCCACAGCCAGTCGGTTCAGCGGCAAAACAGGGCAAGTGCACGAAGGCTTTGCCAATCGCGACGGCGCGGTTATCCGCACGGTGCTGGCCGGCAGCGGCGACGCGAAGGCCAAGGATCGTCTGGCTGCACTTGAACGCGCAGGCGCTGCGATCACGGCCAAGCTGATCGTTTCGGGTGAAAGCGCGGTCACGATTGATCTCAGCGACGCTGGGCTTTCAGCAGATCAAGCCGCAGCAGTGGCGCTCGGCGCGCGGCTGCGCGCTTGGCGGCATGATGTTTACCGGACCAAGCTGCCCGCAGATCAGCAAGTCTCGCTGACTACAATCCGCATCGCGGGCGCGCCCGAAGGCACCGAAGCTGCGTGGCAGACCGGCGCAGCGCTGGCCGAAGGCGTAGAACTGACCCGCGAACTGGTGACCGAACCAGCCAATATCATCTATCCCGAAAGCTTTGCCGAGCGAGTGACCAGGCGCCTTGAAGGCAGCGGGATTACCGTCAGAGTGCTCGACGATACCGAGATGGCCAAACTTGGCATGGGCGCGCTGCTGGGCGTGGCGCAGGGGTCACGCAAACCTGCGCGGCTGCTGGTGATGGAATGGCAAGGTGGAGCGGCGGGTGCAAAGCCGGTGGCCTTCGTCGGCAAGGGCGTGACGTTCGATACCGGCGGCATTTCGATCAAGCCGGCCGGCGGCATGGAAGACATGAAATGGGATATGGGCGGCGCGGGCGCGGTGGCGGGCGCAATGCAGGCGCTGGCCGGACGCAAGGCCAAGGCCAACGTGGTCGGGGTTTGCGGGCTGGTGGAAAACATGCCTGATGGCAATGCGCAGCGTCCCGGCGACGTGGTAACCTCGATGTCGGGGCAGACGATCGAAGTGATCAACACCGACGCCGAAGGGCGGCTGGTGCTATGCGATTGCATCACCTGGGTGCAGCAGGAATATCAGCCGACCGCGATAGTCGATCTGGCCACGCTGACCGGGGCAATCCTGATTTCGCTTGGGCACGAGCAAGCCGGGCTGTTCTCGAACGACGAGGCACTGGCCAGCAAGCTGATCGCGGCTGGCGATACTTCGGGCGACAAGCTGTGGCGGATGCCGCTTGGCGCGGCTTACGACAAGCTGATCGACAGCCCGATTGCCGACATGAAAAACGTCGGCCCGCGTGAAGGTGGATCGATCACTGCGGCGCAATTCATCCAGCGGTTTGTCAATCCTGGTACGCCGTGGGCGCACCTCGACATTGCTGGAATGGCGTGGTCGAGCAAACCCGGTGCGACCTGGGACAAAGGCGCGACCGGTTATGGGGTACGGGTGCTTGACCAATTTGTGCGCGACAATCTTGAAAGCTAGGACCAATCGCCGATGCGCGTCGATTTCTACCAGCTCAGCGAAACTCCGGTTGAGGCGGCTTTGCCAGCGCTCGCGGCAAAGATGCGCGACGCTGCGGCCAAGGTGCTGGTCGTCTCGGATGATCCGGCGCAATTGACCCGGATCAGCGATGCATTGTGGGCCCCCAAAGGCACTTTTTTGGCGCACGGGCTGGCGGGCGGGCCGGACGATGCGCGCCAACCGATCTTGCTGACGGGCAGCCTTGAAGCGCCGAATGCGGCGCGCTTTCTTGCGCTGGCAGACGGGTTGTGGCGGCCCGGGGCCGAAGCGTTCGAGCGTGTGTTTCTGCTGTTCGACAATGCGGTGATCGAAGCCGCGCGCGCCACTTGGCGCTCGCTTGACGGGCAACCCGGTCTGACGCGCAATTACTGGCGGCAAGAAGGCAAGGGCTGGGTTCAGGCGGCTTGATGGGTCTTGCATGCCTTGCGGCGCAGCATAATCCCCGCTAGTGGCGCGCCAGCTCTTCACACCTCAATGCTTGCAAGGAATACAACATGGCGGGTACCCGCACGTTTTCGATCATCAAGCCCGATGCCACTCGCCGCAACCTGACCGGGGCGGTTACCAAGATGCTTGAAGAAGCCGGGCTGCGGGTGGTCGCGTCCAAGCGCATCCACATGACCCGCGATCAGGCCGAAGGGTTCTATGCGGTCCACCACGAGCGCCCGTTCTTTGGAGAACTGGTCGAATTCATGATCAGCGGTCCGGTGGTGGTGCAAGTGCTTGAAGGCGAGAACGCCATGCAGCGTAACCGCGACATCATGGGCGCAACTAACCCGGCCAATGCCGAACCCGGCACGATCCGCAAGGAACTGGCCGAATCGATCGAAGCCAATACGGTGCATGGTTCGGATTCGGATGAGAACGCGGCGAGCGAAATCGCCTATTTCTTCAAGCCCGAAGAAATCGTCGGCTAAGCGCGACGCGGGCCGAATTTGCGGGGCCGTCAGAGCAATCTGGCGGCCCTTTGCGTTTGGGCCCCAAGCGGTTATCTGTAGGGGGAAGGAGCGCAATATGAAGGGCATGGGCGGCGGCGAAGCGGGCGAAGATTGCCCGTTTGCATTCAATTTCGACGAAGCCACATTCAAAGTGGGCGACACGGTCAGCTACAAGGTCAGTTCGATGGAAGACTGGCCATTTGTCGGCACGCTGCTTGAAGTTCACGCCGATCATGTCGTAATTTCGCCGGGACCGGCCGAACCCGATGCGCGTTACAAGGGTACCCGCGAAAGCCGCCCGATGGTGGACGGCAGCGAAATTTAATCACCCGGCGTTGGCATTCTGCAACGCTGTGGCCGTGCCGCTATAGCTGTTGACCACCGAAGCGCCGAGCCCTTGAATTCCGAATACCAGACCAATAACCATCAGCGAACAGATCAACCCATATTCGATGGCCGAGGTTCCGGTGCTGTCAGCGGCAAGGTTCCGTAAAAAAGCCATGATGGTCTCCACGCGATCGATTATCGATAATTTGATCTAGCGAAGCAGGGATAAGCCCGGGTATCCAAGCGCGGTTTACGCGAAATTAACGCTAAAAAGCGTCGGCGGCGTCGACCAACCCGGTCATCTTGCGAGGCGCGATACTGCGCCAGCTGCGGGCCAGCCAAGCGCTTACGGCATCCCAATCGGTATCGCCCAGATCAAGCCGAAGCCCGATCCAGTTGTCGCCGAAATAAGCCGGACGGTAATAGCGCGCGGGGTCTTGCTCGATCAGCTGGGCTTGTTCGTCAAGCCCGCTGAGCTTGACCAGCAGCGCGACTTTGCCGTCGCCGTGATGATCGTTCGAGACATAAGCGAACTTTTTGCCCTTGATGATCCCGAAGCACGGCATGCCGTGGCTGATCACCTCGTCGCTGTGCGGTAGCGCCAGCGCGCGGCTGCGCACCTTGGCAACCAGCGCTTCGGGCGCGGTTCCAGCGCTGACCAGCGCAGCCAGACAGCGCCCATAAAGCTGGTGTTCGGCGATCAGCACGCGCGCAGCCAGGCTATCGGCGGTGTCACCGGGCATGATCGCCACGGCAGTCTGGCCGAGCGCCGGACCGGCATCGAGTTCGGCGGTGACCAGATGAACGGTGCAGCCGCCGTGGCTGTCGCCCGCCGCCAGCGCGCGCTCGTGCGTGTGCAGGCCGGGGTAATCGGGCAGCAGCGACGGGTGAATATTGACCAACCGGCCATGCCAGCCCGCTACAAAATCAGGCGCCAGGATCCGCATATAACCTGCCAGCGCGACATATTCCGCGCCGCTCGCGCGGATCGCGGCGTCAATTGCGGCGTCGTGGTCGGCGCGGGCCATGCCGGCGTGCGCCAAGGCGAAAGTCGCTATGCCTTCGCCCGCCGCCAGCGCGAGTCCGCCGGCTTGCGGATTGTTTGAGGCGACCAGCACCAGTTCGAACGGGCAAGCAGCAGCGCGGCTGGCATACAGCAGGGCTGCCATATTGGTGCCGCTACCCGAAATCAGCACGGCGACTTTGGTCCGGTTCGGTTGGCCGTCAGCCAATGTGGCTGGCCTGCCAACGCTCGCGCGCGCTCCACACTTCGGTTTCGCCAGTCACGGTACAGCCGCGCTCACCCGCTTCGACCTTGCCCATGCTATGCACCGTCTCGCCGGCTGCGCTGAGTTCTGCAGCCACCGCTGCGGCATCACCGGGCGCAACCACCAGCACCATGCCGATCCCGCAGTTGAACGTGCGCGCCATTTCAGCCGGTTCGATGTTACCTTGCGCTTGGAGAAACGCCATCAGCCGCGATTGTTCCCATGCGCCCGCATCGATCCGCGCGTGGAGTCCGGCGGGAAGCACCCGCGGCACATTTTCCAGCAAACCGCCGCCGGTGATGTGCGCCAAGGCATGAATCCGTCCGCCGCGCACCGCCGGTAGCAGGCTCTTGACGTAAATCCGGGTCGGTTCGATCAGCCAGTCGATCAGCAGCCGGTCGGCATCGAACAGCGCGGGCCGGTCAAGCTTCCAGCCTTTGTCCGCCGCCAGCCGCCGGACCAGCGAGTAGCCGTTGGAGTGGACACCCGAAGAGGCCAGCCCGAGCAACACGTCGCCCGCGGCCACGCGGTCTCCGGTCAATTGCTCGCCGCGTTCGACCGCGCCCACGCAAAAGCCTGCCAGATCATAATCGCCCGGCGCATACATCCCCGGCATTTCAGCGGTTTCGCCGCCGATTAGTGCGCAACCGGCCAGCTTGCAGCC
Organism: Novosphingobium sp.; assembly: GCA_031361075.1. Lineage (GTDB taxonomy): Bacteria > Pseudomonadota > Alphaproteobacteria > Sphingomonadales > Sphingomonadaceae > Novosphingobium. The sequence continues at coordinate 9,050 of JANMCG010000039.1, forward strand.
ATCGGCGATGCCGGCGACCACCCGCTGCGCCACCGCGCTGTCGAGTTTGGCACTGGCGAAATAATCAAGGAACAGCAGCGGTTCCGCGCCTTGCACAATCAGGTCGTTGACGCACATCGCCACCAGATCGATCCCGATGGTATCGTGCCGGTCATGGTCGATCGCCAATTTGACTTTGGTACCGACCCCGTCGTTGGCGGCCACCAGCAGCGGATCGGCATAGCCTGCCGCCTTCAGATCGAAGAACCCGCCAAAGCCGCCCAGTTCGGCGTCCGCGCCGGGCCGAGCGGTCGCCCGCGCCAGCGGCGCGATCGCCTTGACCAAGGCATTACCGGCCGCAATCGACACGCCCGCTTGCTCGTAGCTGTAACTCTTTTCAACCATTGCCAGCCGCCTAGCCTTTTCGCGCTTGGATTTCCATGCACCTTTGGGCAAAAGGCCCGCAGTTTTCCCCGATGGCCAGCAACTTGCCCTCCTTGACCGCCGCTTACCGGCGCCCCGGACCTGCCGCCGTACTGCTTGGTATGGCCGCGCTGGCGTTGGCGGCGCTGTGGCTGGGCGGAATTCCGGCGCAGCTGTGGGCGCAGATCGAGGGTGACCGCGGGATTGTGCCGCTCGCCAGTACGTCGGACATCCAGATCAACGGCATTGAGGTCAACACCCAGGGCGCCGACGGTCAGGAGGCGCGCATGAAGGGCTGGGAACTGGCTGCGCGCGAAGCGTGGAAGAAAGCCAATGGCCCGGCGATGGCGGACGGTTCGATCCAAGGCATGGTCTCGGCCATCGTGGTAGAGCGCGAGCAGATCGGCCCGCGCCGGTATATCGCCACGCTCAGCGTAGTGTTCGACCGATCGCGTGCTGGGCAATATCTGGGCGGGATTGCCGGCGGACAAAAGCATTCGGCCCCGATGCTGGTGATCCCGGTGTTATATTCGGGCGGTGTGGCGCAAGTGTTCGAGGTTAAAGGTGCGTGGCAAAAAACCTGGGCCGAATACCGCGCGGGAACCAGCTCGATCGATTATGTCCGCCCGATCGGCGCGGGCGGCGATTCGCTGCTGCTCACCGCTGGTCAGCCCAGCCGCCGCAGCCGGGCGTGGTGGCGCAATGTGCTCGATCAGTTTGGCGCAAGCGACGTAATCGTGCCCGAAGCCCGGCTTGAGCGGCAATGGCCGGGCGGCCCGGTGCGCGGCACGTTCACCGCACGCTACGGCCCTGATAATTCCTTTTTAGGCAGCTTTTCCTTGTCGGCCAATGACGAGGCCGGGGTGCCCAAGATGCTGGCGGAAGGAGCCGCGCGGCTCGATCAGATTTATGGCACAGCGCTCGCTGAAGGGCGGCTTAACCCCGATAGCTCGCTTAACGTGCGGCCCCAGCTCGATCCGGGGCTTGCCGCGCTGATCGCTGCGGGGCAGGCACCGGTCGAGGTGGCAAAAACCCCGAATGCAACGCCAAGCGCCGCGGCCAGCGCCGCGCCAAGTGCTGTTCCAACCCCGGTGGCCGAGACGCGTACCTTCACTGTCCAGTTTGCGTCGCCTGATGCAGGCGCGGTTGACGCTGCGCTGGGTGCGGTACGTTCGGCGCCCGGGGTAAAGGGTGCGGCGACAACCAGTTTGGCCATGGGCGGCACTTCGGTGATGCGGGTGACGTATGAAGGCGAGATAGGCACGCTGGCCGATGCGTTGCGCGCGCGCGGGTTCAAGGTTTCGGTCGGCAGCAACGCGCTTTCGATCAAGCGCTGATGAGCCAGATCGCGCTTCCGCTCGGCGCGGGACCGAACGCTCCGCTGCGGCTGGTGATCGGCGCCAGCAACCAGCAGGTGCTTGATGCGCTGGCCGCGACCGCTGGCTGGCCGTTCCGCACAGCAGTGCTGCGCGGACCTTCGCGCTCGGGCAAATCGCTGATCGCGCAGTTGTTCGCTCAGCAAGATCGCCTGGAGGTAATCGACGACGCCGATCAGCTTGACGAAACCGAGCTGTTCCACCGCTGGAACCGTACGCAGGAACAAGGTTCTGCGCTGCTGCTGGTGCGCAGCAGCGGCGCGAGCGATTGGTATATTGCCTTGCCCGATCTCGCATCGCGGATCGGCGCGGCGTTACATCTGGAAATCGGCGCGCCTGACGAGGCGTTTCTGGCTGAACTGATCCAGCTACATGCCGCGCAACGAGGCTTGGCGTTGGGGCCCGATGCGGCGGCATACCTTGTGCCGCGCTGCGAGCGGTCCCATATCGCTGTTGAGCAATTGGTCGCGCTGATCGACCGGCTGAGCCTTGAGCGTAAAGTGCCGCCCACACAGGGGATTTGGCGCGAAGCGCTTGAGTTGTTGTACGGACCCAACGAGCCGCGCTTGCTTTAGCACGCGCGAAATGAGACGATGAGGCACCGATGTTTGACGAACTGACCCGCTATCTGGATTCGATCGTAGCACGCGATCCCAGCCCGCGCTCGCGCTGGGAGGTGCTGCTGTATCCCGGCGTGCTCGCGCTTGGTTTGCACCGCGTGGCGCACTGGCTGTTTGAAGCGCAGCTATTTTTCGCAGCGCGGCTGATCAACACCCTCAGCCGGTTTCTGACCGCGATCGATATCCATCCGGGAGCTAAAATCGGCCGCAACTTCTTCATCGACCACGGTTTCGTGGTGATCGGCGAAACTGCCGAGATCGGCGATAACGTCACCATGTACCAAGGCTCGACGCTGGGCGGGACCAACCCGACCAATGGTAATGGCGGCAAGCGCCATCCCACGATTGGCGACGATGTGATCGTCAGTTTGGGCGCAGCGATCCTCGGCCCGATCGAGGTGGGCAACGGCGCGCGGATCGGGGCCAATGCGGTGGTCAACAAGGACGTCCCCGAAGGCGCGACGATGGTTGGCATCCCGGCGCGCGCAACGCTGGTGCAGGTCACGCCCGAAACGCAGCACTTCGTTCCTTATGGCACGCCGTGTTCGGAACGGTTTGATCCCGCCACGCAGAAACTTGAGCTGTTGCAGTGCGAAATGGAAACGATGCACAAGCGGCTGGTGCAATTGCTTGAGGAGCGTGATGCGCTTGCCGCCAAACAGACTGCGGCGAAAAAGCGCGGGGGAGCCAAGCAGGCTTGAGCGCGGTCATCACCCCGTTTCCGCAGGGTGCTACCCGCGCGCTGCAAGTCGGGTTTGATCGCGACGAACTGCAGCGCATCCTCGATCTTTACGGCCGGATGGTCGTCGCCGGACACTGGCGCGATTACGCGATGGATTTCGCTGTCGATGCCGCTGCCTTCAGCGCTTTTCGCCGCACCGCCGAGCGACCGGAGACGCGGATCGAAAAGCGCCCCGCGCTGCGCGCCAGGCAAGGCATGTGGACCCTGTTTGGCGAAGGCGGCCAAGTGCTCAAACGCGGTCACGAGCTCCCGGGCGTGTTGTTCCCGCTTGAGCGGCGGCTGCTTAAAGTGGTCGCGGGATAGGCCGGTTGCGATGTCCGGGCGGTTCCCCGGACAAACCGCTTGCATCGGTCGAAATTATTTGGCCTATTCGTGGGTGCTGGCAGCGGCGGTTTGTCCGTCTGCCTATAAGCCGTTGAGGTAATCTGACGGGGCGCAACCAATCGTGAGGCACGGTAAACGTGCTGGGCGATGCGCACGGGGGTGGCCATGACGACACGGCGTAGTTTTCTTACAAATCTGGGAATTTTGGCTGGGGCCGGGCCGATGCTCGGCGCGCTGCAAGCGCTTGGGATTGGCGGCTATGCGCACGCGCAGGAATTCAGCTCGCTGCCGCGCACGCTAGGTCAGGGCAAGCACGTGGCCGTGCTTGGCGCGGGCATTGCGGGTTTGGTGGCCGCCTATGAACTGGAACAGGCCGGATTTACCGTGACGCTGCTTGAAGCGCGCGACCGGGTGGGCGGGCGTGCCTGGGCGCTGTATGAAGGCAGCAAGGTCGATATGATCGGCGAAGTCCAGCAGACCGTAAGCTTCGGTCAGGGCATCTACATGAACGCGGGGCCCGCGCGGATCCCGTCGATCCATCATGGTTTTCTGGGCTATGCGCGCAAGTTCGGCGTGCCGCTGGAAGTCGAAGTAAACTCCAGCCGCTCGGCCTATATTGTCAGCAACGCTGGCGAACGCATCCGGATGCGCGCGGCGGTCAACGACACGCGCGGTTACATCGCCGAAATGCTGACCAAGGCGGTAAATCAGGGCGCGCTCGACCAAACCTTGAGCAAAGCGGACAAGCGGGCGCTGGTGCCGTTCCTTAAATTCTATGGCGACCTTGACGATGACGGCAGCTTCAGCGGAAGTGAACGCTCTGGCTATGTTGCCGCGCCCGGCGCTGTTAATGACAGCGCGCAGCGTCCCCCGCCGGTGCCGCTGGCACGGTTGCTTGGCAACGAGCAGCACGGAATGTCGCTGTTCGAAGATCTGCCGTATATGCAGGCAACCATGTTCGAGCCGGTCGGCGGAATGGACCGGCTGCATATCGCGATGGCCAAGGCGCTCAAATCTCCGCCGGTGCTCGGCGCGCAGTTGATCAAGCTGCGGCAAAAAGCGCAAAATGTTGTGCTGACGTACCAACAGGTTGCAGCGGGTGATGTGCGCACGCTTGAAACTGACTATGTGATCTCGACGATTCCGTTTTCGGTGCTGCGCGATATCGATACCGATCTGCCAGCAGTGACCAAGGCGCAGATCGCCAGCGTGCCTTACGATGCGTCGAACAAGGTGGGGTTCGAAGCCCAGCGCTTCTGGGAGGCGGACGATATCTATGGCGGGATCAGCTTTGTCGGGCCGCCCACCGCGCTGATCTGGTACCCGTCGGCTGGGCTGCATTCTGACCGGGGGATGATCCTGGGGTGCTATAATTCAGGCAAAGTTGCGACCGAATTTCAAAAACTGCCGCTGGCCGCACAAGTGGCAGCTGCGCGCGCGGCAATTGAAAAAACTCATCCCGGACACGGCGGTGAACTTGAAAAGCCAGTGGTCGTCAACTGGTCGAAGGTGCCGTTCTCACTGGGTCCGTGGCCCGACTGGAACCGCGACAAGCCCGGCCTGCCGCACGATGGCCATATCGACAACGCAGTGTTCAGGGCACTGCAACAGCCGATCGGGCGGGTGTATCTGGCGGGGGCGCAGCTGAGCCAGACGCCGGGCTGGCAAGAGGGCGGGATCCATTCTGCCTGGGCGCAAGTTGCGGCCTTGGCGCAGCGGGTCAAAGCCGCCGCGCTGACCGCGCCAGCAGCGCGGCCCGGGCCCGGCCGCGCGTAACTATCTGACAGATCAATCGAGCAAAGGATCATACCATGCACTTTCTTGCCAAACCGCTGTTTATGAGCGTTGCCGCTCTCAGCACATTGATCGGCGCTGTACCGGCTTGGTCCAAGCCCAAACCACCCGCGATCGAACGCCGCAGCGCTTCGCCCACCGCACCAATCCTGCAAAGCGCGCTGATCGCGCCGGGTGCGCAGCTGCTGTTTTTAAGCGGCCAACTGGCCAGCCCAATCCCCGAAGCGGCGGGCAGGAAGCCCGCCGAGCTGACCATGTCCGATTATGGCGACACCAAAACCCAGACAATTGCGGTGCTGGAAAAGATCAAGGTGCTGCTCGCCGCGCAGGGATACACGATGGGCGATGTGTTCAAGATGACCGTGTTCGTCGCCGGCGATCCAAAGCTTGGCGGCAAGATGGACTTTGCCGGCATGAACGAAGGCTTCCGGCAGTATTTCCTGACCGCCGACAACCCGGTGACCGTGGCGCGATCAACCGTGCAGGTCGCCGCGCTGGCCGGGCCAAACTTCCTGGTCGAAATCGAGGTGATCGCGGCCAAACACCCGTAAACTCCTAACCAGGGGTTTGGCCGCCAGCGATCCCCGATAAAGCCCGCGCCGATGATCAGCCAAGGCCGCCGATTTTGGCCAAAGCTGCCATCACCGCGCCGGATTGTTCGTTGCCCGATTGCGGCACGGTTTCGCCGGTGCGGTCGATGATCGCGTCCCAGTTGGCGGCAATGCCTTCGGGGGTGCGTTCGTCCGCCGGGAGCGCAATGCCCGGCGTCAGCGTGACGTAAGCGGCGTGGTAGGCGCCCGCGCCCGCGCCGCAAATCATGTTGCTCGGGGCATCTTCGCTGACCAGAAACAGCGCCATCGGGGCGACGTTTTCGGGGCTGAGCGCGTTGAACAGCGCTTCGGGCATCCCGAGATCTTCGGTCATCCGCGTGCCTGCTACCGGGGCCAGGGTGTTGACCCGGATGTTGTACTTCGCGCCTTCGAGGTGAAGCGTCTTGGTGAAACCGGCAAGGCCAAGTTTGGCCGCGCCGTAATTGGCCTGGCCGAAGTTACCATAGAGCCCGGTCGAGCTGGCGGTCATCAGGATCCGGCCATAATTCTGCTCGCGCATCAGGTCCCACACCGCCTTGGTGCAGTTCGCGCTGCCGTTGAGGTGGACGTCGACGACCAGCTTCCAGTCATCCATCGTCATCTTGGCAAAGCTTTTGTCGCGCAAGATCCCTGCATTGTTGATCAGCACGTGGACCCCGCCCCAGGCTTCCTTGGTCTTGGCAACCAGCTCTTCCATCTGGGCAAATTCAGTCACCGAGCCGCCGTTCGACATCGCGTCGCCGCCGGCCGCCTTGATTTCTTCCACTACATTGAGTGCCGCGTCGGAATGACCGGTGCCATCGCGCGACCCGCCCAGATCGTTGACCACCACTTTGGCGCCGCGCTTAGCCAGTTCAAGCGCATAGGCGCGGCCCAGCCCGCCGCCAGCACCGGTGACGATCGCGACGCGGTCCTTGAACGAAATGGTCATGGTTATTCTCCAGTGCAACAGGATTGATCCCCCGCGAAACAGGGGAAACGCGGCGCGGCATGGCATGGCGGCGCCGGGCTGGCAACACACGGTTGGGCGGTGCCGGGTTCCCTAGCGTCAGGTTGCCCTGCTTTTCCGCAAGCCGCACCGAATCGCTTGAATCAAAGTTGCGCCAGCGCCGGTATCAGTGCGTCGAAATGGTTGATTACGGCATCCGCACCCAGTTGATCGGGCGGGACATCGCAATAGCCAAAGCTGACCGCGACGCACGGCAGTCCGGCAGTTCGGGCGGCGCCGGTGTCAAACGTGGTATCGCCGACAAACGCTGCCCGGCCGCCGCCCAGCTGTGCCACCATGGCGTGCAGCGCATCGGGCGCGGGCTTAAGCGGATAGCGCCCCGCGCCGATGATGCTGGCAAACCGCTTCGTCAGCCCCAGCGCATCGAACAGCTTGAGCGTCATCGCCTCGCGCTTGTTCGTCACCACTGCCAGCTTGACGCCAGATGCAGCAAGCGCGTCGAGCATCGCCAGCGCGCCAGGATAAGGCCGGGTATGTACCGCGATGTGAGCCTCGTAATAGCCGAGCAATTCGCCAAACAGCGCATCCTGATCGATCCCGGCCTCGCCGCCGGTCAGCACCAGCGCGCGTTGCAGCATCAGCTTGGCCCCGCCGCCGATTAGCCCGGACACCGCGCTGTGCGCAACCGGATCGCGCCCGATCAGGGTCAACGCGTGGTTGACCGCCGCGCACAGATCGCCCGATGTATCGAGCAGCGTGCCGTCAAGATCGAAGCCGACGATGTCGAATGGAATAGTCATTGTGCGCGCCCTGCCATGCGGGTTGTGGAATCGGCAAGCAATTGGTGGCATGGCGCGTAACCATGACTTCAGACACACCGCTCGCTATCGTCACCCTCGCTGCTGGCAAGGGCACCCGCATGAACAGCGATCTGCACAAAGTGCTGCATCCGATCGCCGCGCGCCCGATGATCGAGCACTTGCTCGCCAGTGCCGGCGAACTCGGGCCGCAGCGGCAAGTGGTGATCGCGGGACATGGACGCAACCAGCTCGAGGCGCAGCTGGGAATCCGCGCGGTGATCGCGGTGCAAGATCCGCAGCTGGGCACCGGCCACGCGGTGCAGCAGGCCGCAGCGGCGCTGCATAGCTTCGATGGGGTGGTGCTGGTGTTATACGGCGATGTACCGTTCGTTACCGCTGCAACAATGCGCGCGATGATTGCGCGGTTGCACGGCGCAGATCAGCCAGCGGTGGTCGTACTGGGGTTTGAGCCGCCTGACACGCTGCAATATGGCCGTGTGCTTGTCGAAGGCGACCGGATCGTCAAAATGGTCGAACATAAAGACGCCAGCGATGCCGAGCGCGGTTGCCGCTTGTGCAATTCGGGCTTGATGGCGGCCCGCAGCACCGATCTGTTTGGCCTGCTGTCGCGGGTCAGCAACGACAATGCGGCGGGCGAGTATTATCTGGTCGATGTGGTCAACGTCGCCAATGCCGATGGCCGAACCTGCGCGGTGGTCGTCACCGCCGATCCCGGCGAAGTGCAAGGGATTAACAGCCGCGGCGAACTAGCGCGGGCCGAGGCTTGGTGGCAGGCGCGGCGGCGCAGCGCGGCGATGGACGATGGCGCATCGTTGATTGCGCCCGAAACGGTCTGGTTCGCCTGGGACACCGTGCTTGGCCGCGATGTCACGATCGAACCTAATGTATTCTTCGGACCCGGGGTTACGGTGGCCGACAACGTGAAGATCCGTGCCAACTGCCATCTGGAAGGCGCTTTGGTCGCCAGCGGTTGCGAGATCGGCCCATTCGCGCGGCTGCGCCCCGGAACCGTGCTTGGCGAGAACGCCAAGATCGGCAATTTCGTCGAGGTCAAGAAATCCGTGTTCGGGGCCGGGGCCAAGGCCAACCATTTGTCCTACATCGGCGATGCAGAGGTCGGCGCGGGGGCCAATATCGGCGCTGGGACGATCACCTGCAATTATGATGGCTATTTCAAATACAAGACCGTGATCGGCGAGCGCGCCTTCATTGGCAGCAACTCGGCGCTGGTCGCCCCAGTCAAGATTGGCGCTGACGCCATCGTCGCAGCGGGCAGCGCGGTGACCCGCGATGTCGCGGCGGGCGAGCTGCGGCTGGTGCGGGCCGAGCAACTGGTCAAGCCCGGCTGGGCCGACCGCTTCCACGACGCGATGAAAAAGAAACATGCGACGGTGAAGAGGGGGTAATTAACTTGGCCAAACGGATCTTGTTGTTCGCAGCACTACTGACCGGCAGCTGCGCGACGTCCGGCACTGTACAGCTCAACCCTGCGGATATGGCGGATTGGACCCAGCGTCTGCGCGACAGCCAAAACGATGAGCCGTATCTTCTGGTTTACTCCAGCGGCAAACGGCGTCTGATTGTGGTTGCAGCGCAGCACGACAACGACCCAGCCAGCGCGACCTTCAGGCTGGTGCGTGCGGCGTTCGAGGTCTGGCCGGTCGACAGCGTGATCGTAGAAGGGGCGGAAAGCGATGCGGGGGCGAATTCTCCGGGCCTGATGGCTTTGGCGGACGAACCGCTGGATGGCGCTGGTCAGCAACCCGGCGGCGAGACCGTTCCAGCCCTGCAGTCCGCAAGGCGGGGCGGTGCTGTGGTGTGGGGCGGCGAACCAAATGACCGGGATGTGCTGCGGCTGGCGCAGGCTCAAGGCATCAAGCAAGCAGACGTTCTGGGTGTCTATGTCTTGCGGGTAGTCCCGCAGTGGCTGCGCGACGGAACGCTTTCAGGAACCAGCGACGAAAAACTGGCCGGGCTGGTCGATCGGCAACTGGCCCGCAGCCTGCGCAGCCTCGGTATTTCCGCACCAGCTTTTTCGGATTTTGGCGGCTGGGCAGACTGGTATCGCAGAATCAACCGCAAGACGATCGGCGATGGCGTTGATATTGAAGTGGTCGGCCCGCTGGCCGATGGGCCGTGGCCCAGCAACCGCATCGCCTGGACAATCGCCAAGGCGCGCGATTCGCACTTGCTGGGTCTTATTGAGAGTCAGCTAGGTGGCGGAAAATCCGCGGTTGTGGTGTTCGGTGGCAGTCACGCTGCCATTCTTCGACCCGCACTCGACGCCGGTGTGGGCCGACCGTGTTACGTGGGCACTGATCTGGTTGAGGCTCGAGCAAGTTGCTTGACATGATATCATGATATGATATCGGTATATCACTATGGCTCGTTTCCTTGTCGATATTCCTGAAGAAGATGTGGCCAAGCTAGATGCGTTGGCCAAGGCTGAAGGTAAATCGCGCGCGGCGGTGTTGCGTGAGGCGGTGGCTAATTACATTGCGGCGGAATCGCAGCAAGGGTTCGAGAGGTATTTCGGGTTGTGGGAGCGGCACGGTTCGACTGTCGATGGTCTTGACTATGAGCGCAAACTGCGCGGGGAATGGCCCGATGTTCCCGATCTCTCGGCACCCAAAAGGAAGCATCGGGCAGCGTGAGCGAACGGTTTTTCGATACAAACATCGTCATCGACATGCTGCATAATCGGCCTGCGGCCTGGGGTGAAGTTCGCAATGTCACCCGGGCATGGATCAGCCGGATGACGTGGATCGAGGTTATGTCCGGGGTGCCCGATAGCGCTGCATCCGAAACCGAAGAATTCTTGCGGCTATTCGCGATGAGCGAGATCGACGAAGAAATCGCTCGCCGCGCGGCAGCGCTTCGCCACCAGCGCAAATCGCTCAAATCGCCCGATGCCATTATTTTGGCCTCAGCGCTGGTTTCTGGTCGCATCTTGGTGACCCGGAACACCAAAGATTTTCCGGCGAAAATGCCGGGCATCCGCGTCCCTTATACTGTCAAACCTGAGGCATAAAACATGTGCGGAATTATCGGCATCGTCGGCAAGGATCAAGTCGCAGACCGGCTGGTCGATGGCCTCAGGCGGATGGAATATCGCGGCTATGACAGCGCCGGGGTTTGTACCGTCCACGACGACGAGCTGATCCGTCGCCGCGCGCCGGGCAAGCTGATCGGGCTGGTGCGCGAACTGGCAGCGCATCCCGCGCCCGGCACCACTGGCATCGCGCATACCCGCTGGGCCACGCACGGCGCGCCGACCGCGGCGAATGCCCACCCGCACGCCACATCCGAACTGGCGCTGGTCCACAACGGGATCATCGAGAATTTCCGGCAACTGCGCGAAGCGCTGAGCACGCGCGGGCGTGCGTTCGAGAGTGAGACTGATACCGAAGTTGTCGCGCACCTGGTTTCCGAACTGGTTGAGGCCGGACACAGCCCGCAAGATGCGGTGAAGGCAGCGCTGCCACAATTGCGCGGCGCGTTTGCGCTCGCCATCGCGTTTCGCCAGCACCCCGACATGCTGATCGGCGCGCGGCTCGGCTCGCCGCTGGTGGTGGGGTACGGGGAGGGGGAGACATACCTGGGATCGGACGCGCTGGCGCTCGCCCCGCTGACTCAGCGGATTGCCTATCTCGATGAGGGCGACTGGGTCGTGGTCACCCGCGACGGCGCGGAAATCTTCGACAAGGAAAACAACCCGGTCCTGCGCGAAATAACCTTGTCGGGTGCATCGGCGGCGGAGATCGAGAAGGGCAATTACCGCCACTTCATGCAGAAGGAAATCTTCGAGCAGCCGACCGTGGTGGCGCAGACCTTGCGCAGCTACATCCGCCAGCTCGATCAGACCGTCGCCTTGCCGCAGTTCGATTTCGACCTGTCGAGCATCAACCGCGTGACCATCGTCGCCTGCGGCACCAGCTACTATGCCGGGATGGTTGCGAAGTACTGGTTCGAGCAGTTCGCGCGGCTCCCCGCTGACATCGATTTCGCCAGCGAGTTCCGCTACCGCGAACCGGTGATGGAGCCGGGCGGGCTCGCTTTGTTCATCTCGCAGAGCGGTGAGACCGCCGATACGCTCGCTGCGCTGCGCCATTGCAAAGCGCACGGCCAGACCATCGCGGTGGTGGTCAATGTCCCGACCAGTTCGATGGCGCGTGAGGCCGATCTGCTGCTGCCCACGCACGCCGGACCGGAAATCGGGGTTGCCTCGACCAAGGCGTTCTCGTGCCAGCTTGCCGTGCTGGCCGCACTCGCCGCGCACATGGCGGTCAAGCGCGGACGGATGGACCGCGCCGAGGAGGCCGAGGTGGTCAAGCACTTGCTCGAAGCCCCTGCCAGCCTCAACGCCGCGCTGGCGCATGACGATGAGATTGCAGCTATGGCCCCGTTGATCGCCCCGGCGCGCGATGTGCTTTATCTGGGCCGCGGGCAGGACTATCCGCTGGCCCTGGAAGGTGCGCTGAAACTGAAAGAGATCAGCTACATTCACGCTGAAGGATACGCCTCGGGCGAAATGAAGCACGGCCCCATCGCGCTGATTGACGAATCCGTCCCGGTGATCGTGCTCGCGCCATCAGGGCCGCTGTTTGAAAAGACCGTATCGAATATGCAGGAAGTGCGCGCGCGCGGCGGCAAAGTCGTGCTGATTTCTGATCGCGACGGCATCGATGAAGCGGGCGAGGGCTGCCTGGCGACAATCGAAATGCCCAAAGTTCATCCGCTGATTGCCCCGCTGGTTTATGCCATCCCGGTGCAATTGCTCGCTTATCATGTCGCTTGTGTGAAGGGCACCGATGTCGATCAGCCGCGAAACCTGGCTAAATCGGTAACCGTAGAATAAATGAAAACATTGATTTAAATGAAAAAAATAACTTGGAACACG
>JANMCG010000042.1:0-6744 GCA_031361075.1 Novosphingobium sp.
GTTTCTTATCAATGCGCAGCGCCGAATGTTACGGCAGCTTGACATTTTGAAGCGTTCACAGAATCCGCGTGGAGCCTGCACTGGCCTTTTCCATTTGCCGGTTAGTGTGGCACGAATAAGGCCATGCTAACCAAACCTCGACCCCATGAACGCAAAGAAAAGCGTCCGCCCAAGCCGCTCGACGCGCGGCGGCTGAACGATCTGGCGCTGCATTACGTGGCCCGGTTTGCGACCAGCGCGGCCAAGCTGGCTGACTATCTGAAGCGCAAACTGCGCGAGCGCGGCTGGGAGGGTGAAGGCGAGCCCGATGTGGCGGGGCTGACAGAGAAATTTGTCGCGGCTGGATACATCGACGACGCGGCTTTTGCTCGCGCCAAAAGCGGCGCGTTGCTGCGGCGCGGTTACGGTGATCGGCGGGTCGGGCAAGTGCTTAATGCCGCGGGAATTGCCGAGGAGACCCGCGCCGAAGTGCGCGCCAGCGACGGTGCGCAGCGCAGCGCCGCGCTGGCCTTGGCACGCAAGCGCCGGTTCGGACCGTTCGGCCCGCCACTCGCTGACCGCGCAGCGCGCGAAAAGCAGGTCGCGGCGATGCTGCGCGCAGGCCATCCGCTCGATTTCGTGCGCGCGGTGCTCGCCGCTCCCGATGAGCAAGCGGCCCACGATTGGGCTGGTGAAGCGGACGAACCCGAATGATGCGGCTCTGTCATCAGGCCCCCCCGCCGCTCTTGCGCGATCCGGGCAAATGGCGCTAACGCGCGGGCTATGGGAATCTTCGGCAAAATCTTCACCTGGTGGGACGGCGCGACCATCGGCACCTTGCTCAATAGCTCGTTGAGCGGCGAGCAGGTCGGCACCGATGCCCTTGGCAACACCTATTTTCGCGGCAAGAAACCATATGGTGCCAGCCATCCGTTTGCCGGGCAAGAACGCCGCTGGGTGATTTACAACGGTGCCAACGACGCCAGCCGGGTGCCGGCCGAGTGGCACGGCTGGCTGCACGGGGCGTTTGCCGATGGTCAGGACCGGGGCGTGCCCCAAAGCAACCTGCCGCCCGCGCGGATCTGGGAAGTGGACTATACTCCCAACGCCACCGGCACCGCTGCGGCGTATCGTCCCGCTGGCGCGCTTGAGCGCGGCGGGAAGCGCGCGCCGGCGACCGGCGATTACGAGTCGTGGACGCCGGACGCCTAAGCGCGATGCGGACCGCGCGCTTCTTGGTGATAGCTGCGCTGGGCGGCGCATTGTCGGCCTGCAGCAGCGGCTCGAACGATGCGGCGGAAGCAGTCGCCACCGAAGTGCCCAAATCGTTCAACAGCCCCAGCGCCGAGACCAAGGTGATCGAAAGCGAGTATGGCACCCCAGTCAAGGACCGCGTCGCCACCGTTGGCCTGCTCAACAAGCGCAACAATCTGACGCAGGATGTGACGCTCAAGGTGGGCGAGGCCAAGCGGATCGGCAATGTGATCGTCAAGCTGGCGACTTGCGAACGCTCGCTGCCGTGGGAAACCCCGCCAGAAACCGGCGCATTCGTGCAAGTGTTTGTCGAAGAGCGCGAGCGCGGTGACCAGCCCCTGGTGTGGCACAAGGTATTTTCAGGCTGGCTGTTCAAAAACTCGCCCGGGTTGAGCGTGGTCCAACACCCGGTTTACGATGTGTGGGTCAAGGACTGCGCGATGAAATTCCCCGGCGAGGAAGACAGCCCGACCGCCGCCGCCGTGCCGAGCAACGCCGCAAAACCGGCGGGCAGCGCCAGTCCGGCGGTCAAGCCTTCGCCTGAGCCATCGCCTAAGCCGTCCCCTAAACCAGCGGGGCCAGCATCGCCAGCGCCGGCCCCCAGCGCTGCGCCAACCGGCCGCTGAGCGCATTTCAGCAGGCTGAGATACTCGGCCTGGCTCAGCTCGACTGCGCCGAGCGAGGCCAGATGCCCGGTGATAAACTGGCAATCGAGCAGTTCGGCTCGTGCGTAGCGCAGCGCAGCCACCAGCCATGCCAGCGCAACCTTGGATGCATCGCTGGTCCGGCTGAACATCGATTCGCCGCAAAACACCCGGTCGAACCCGACACCGTACAGCCCGCCCAGCAGTTCGCCGTCCTGCCAGCATTCGATCGAGTGTGCGTGGCCCTGTTCGTGCAGCGCGATATAACTGCGTGCGATCCGGCTGCTGATCCAGGTTTCGTCGCTATCGCTGCGCGGCGCTGCGCAGGCGTCGATTACAGCGGCAAATGCCTGATTGCAGGTCACCGCAAAGCTGCCGCGGCGCAACACTTTGGCTAACGAATGCGAGCAATGGAACCCGTCCAGCGGCAACACCGCGCGGCGGCGCGGCTCAACCCAGAAAATCTCGGGATCGTCGCGTGCATCGGCCATCGGAAAAATCCCGCTGCGGTATGCCAGCAGCAGCAACGGCGGATCAATCGGCGGCGGGGCGGCGGGCGCGTGCATGGCAATTGTGTTATGGACCTATGCAGGGCGCTTGTCATCGGGCAGTCTTACCGATAGAGGCACCCCCGCCTGCAGGAGCGTAGCTCAGTTGGTAGAGCATCGGTCTCCAAAACCGAGGGCCGTGGGTTCGAGTCCCCCCGCTCCTGCCAGGCACTTCCCCAGATGTGGCGTACCATGACGGCTGAACCTATCGTACCGCCGCCCGCCGCTTGGTCATCCAACCTGATTGTGCGGCTGCTGCGGCGGCTGCGTACTTTCCTGCTGGGCGAGCCGGCCCCGCGCGAAGGACTGGGGCTCGGGCTGTTCTTTACGGCGCTGGCCAGCCTGCCGTTCTTCATGACGCGCTATCCGCAGATGGTCGATTATCCGGCGCATCTGGCGCGGTTTCACGTCATGCTGGCACGCGATCAGAGCCCGTTCCTGCAGGAGTATTACGGGTTCGAATGGCACTGGATGGGCAATCTGGGGGCCGATTTGCTGATCCGGCCACTGACTCACTTCATGCCGCTCGAAACTGCCGGATGGCTGATCGCGGCCAGCATTCCGCCGCTCACCGCGCTGGGAATTATGGCGGTGCAGTGGACCTTACGCGGGCGGATCGGGCTGGCCTCGATGCTGGCTTTCGCATTCGTGTGGTCGCCGTCGATGCTGCTCGGGTTTCTCAACTTCGGGCTGGCGCAGGCACTGGCACTGTTTGCCTTCGCGTTGTGGGTCAAGCTTGATGGCAAATCGTGGCGTGCCCCGCTGTTTATCCCGATCGGACTGGTGGTGTGGCTGGCGCATGTTTCGGGCTGGGGCATCCTTGGGTTGATGGTGTTTGGGTACGAATGGCACAAAAGCAAAACCTGGCGCGCCTTCGTGGCGCCGTGGCCGCTGTTTTTCCCGTTGCTGGCGCTGATCGCCGGCGGCGGCGTGGGCGCTCCGCCCAGCTACGGGCCGCGCCCCGAAATCTATAAATGGGCCATCTGGAAACAGGCGCTGCGCGGCACGCTGCAATGGTTCGACTATGCCAACACGATCATCATCTGCGGGATGCTGGCGCTGTCGATTGCGCTGCGGCGCTGGGATTGGCGGCTGGGCTGGGCGGCGCTGCTGATGCTGGCGGCATCGCTGGTGATGCCGCGGCACATCTTTGGCGGCGATCTGGTCGATGCGCGGATGATTTCGGCGGGGCTGCTGGTCGGCGCGCTGTCGCTCGCCTGGAAAGCGCCGCGCTGGGTGGTGATGGCAGCGACGCTGCTGTTCATCGGCCGGCTGGGCTATACCGCGATGGACTGGCGGCGCGACAGCCGCGAAACCGTGCGGATGCTGACCGCGCTTGACGGGCTGCCGCGCGGCGCGCGGATTGCCAGCTATATGGTCACGGAAAAGAACGAGTGGGGCTATAACAGCCAAGAGCATATCTGCGGTTATGCCGTGGTCCGGCTTGATGCGCTGATTAACTGCAACTTTGCGGTGCCGGGCATTCACATGATGACAATCAAGCAAGACAGCCAGTTCTTCCGCGATCCGTTTCACCGGCTCAATCACCGCGCGGGCAAGCCAATCGATACCTATTATTACGAACCTGCGCTGCACGCCGACTGGTTCTGGTATATGGCGCAGGAAGACCCTGTGCGGCTACCATACGGTTTCGATCAGGTGCGGCGCGGGCGGCACTGGATTTTGGCGCAGCGGATCATTCCGCGCACCGACTAAGCCCGCCCGATCCCTCGTGTCTTGCAAAACTCCTGGCGCATAGCTAAGTGCCGCCGTGTCTTCCGACATTAGGAGAATCAGTCGCCCCTCCGGCCCAGCTGCCTGGCAGCCGCCGGGCGGCGCTATCCCCTAGGTGAAAGACACGAGGATTTTGACTCTAAAGACGTGAGTGACAAACCCATGGCGAAGTTCAACCCGGGCGAATTTGTCCGTCAGGTTCAGGCAGAAGGCAAGAAGGTCATTTGGCCTTCGCGCAAGGAAACCACCACCACCGCGATCTTCGTCGGCATCATGATGGTTGTGCTGGCGCTGTTCTTCCTCGGTATCGATTCGGTCTTCGGCAAGATCGTTCAGTTCCTCCTCTCGCTGGCCTGACGGCCCGCGACGCAAGCAGAGATTCAAGACACATGGCTCGCTGGTATATCATCCACGCCTACTCGGGGTTTGAAGGCAAGGTTCGCGATTCGATCCTGTCCGAAGCAACCCGCATGGGGCTTGAAGCTCTGGTCGAAGCGGTCGAAGTGCCGTCCGAGACGATCACCGAGGTCAAGCGCGGCAAGAAGGTTCAGGTCGAGCGCAAGACCATGCCGGGCTATGTGCTGGCCAAACTGGGGCTTAACGACGACGTCTATCATCTCGTCAAGAACACCCCCAAGGTTACCGGGTTTCTCGGCCCCAATGGCAAGCCGCAACCGATCACCGACCGCGAAGCCGCCCGCTATTTCGGCGCGCGCGATGCCGCCGCGGCCGAGCCCAAGAAGCACGTCAGCGTCGATTACGAAATCGGCGATGTGGTCAAGGTGCTCGACGGCCCGTTCAACACTTTCACCGGCACCGTCGAAGAACTCGATTTCGACAAGAACCGGGTCAAGGTTTCAGTCTCGATCTTTGGCCGCGCGACCCCGGTCGAGCTCGACTTCGAACAGGTCGAACTGGTCAAGTAAGCCATTGCGTCAGCCCGGGCTGCACCGGGTTGACGCTTTTTGGTGCGGCGTGCCTGGCTATTTGCGCTTTTTACCCGCGCTTTTGCGCAGCGCCGCCATGTCTGCCTCAAGCGCAGCCTGATCGGCCAGCGCAGCCAGTTCCTGATCGAGCGAGACGGGCGCCGCTGCGTTGCGGGCGGCGTAGTCGATCCGCTGCTCCAGCGCGGTAAATCTGTCGACCAGCGCGCCGGTGCGGCCGCGCGCTTGCGCCGCTGTAACCTTGGCAGCCTGCGCCGGTATCTGAGCCATCACCTTAAGCAACCGCGCGCGGGTTTCGCCGTGTTTGGCTTCAAGATCGGCGACGCTGGCGCGCAGGCCTGCGGCTTGAGCGAGCGCCGCGGCGGCGGCTTCGCGCTGCGCCTCGGCCGCATCAAGCGCAGCGTTGCGTTCGGCCAGCGCGCCGCGTGCCAGATCGTCTCGGTCGCGCGACAGGGCCAGTCTCGCCTTGTCTTCCCAGCTGAGCGCCGCCGCGCTCAGCCGCTCGGCCTCTTGCGTGTTTTTGCCTGCCCCGCGTTCCAGCATGGCAGCATCGCGCGTTAGCGCGATCACCGATTCTTCCAGCTCGGTCATCAGCAATCTTAGCAATTTGGCCGGGTTGCTGGCCTTGTCGATCAAGCTGCTGAGGTTGCTTGAAGCCAGCTCTCTGGCGCGTACGGCAAGTTCGAACATCGCAAAGCCCCTGCTGCTGTCACGGTATCTACCACTATCCTAATCTGCTTAACCAAATTCGCAATTCGCCTGGGGCCGATATGGCTAGACGCTGGGGCGAATCCGCTTCCCTTTTGGCCGCGGATAACCTAATGGCGCGCGCTTGCGGCGGGTCTGACACGCGGCAAATCCACGCGGGAGGCTAGCCAGTCGAAAGATTGGGGATTGCTGCTTGACCGCTCACTCTGCGGCATCCGGGTGAGATACTCCGGTGCCAACAGGAAGAAAAGGAGGTCCATCGTGGCCAAGAAGATTGAAGGCTATATCAAGCTGCAGGTTCCTGCAGGCAAGGCGACCCCATCGCCGCCAATCGGCCCGGCCCTGGGCCAGCGCGGCGTTAATATCATGGAATTCTGCAAGGCGTTCAACGCCGCCACGCAGGACCTTGAAACCAGCATGCCGATCCCGACGATCATCACGGTTTATGCCGACCGCAGCTTTACCTTCGTCACTAAGACCCCGCCTGCCAGCTATCTGATCAAAAAGGCAGCCGGGCTCAAGTCGGGTTCGAAGGAGCCGGGCAAGATTTCGGGCGGAACGATTTTGCGTTCGCAGCTTGCGGAAATCGCGCAGACCAAGATGGCCGATCTGTCGGCTAACGATATTGAACAGGCCACCAAGATCATCGAGGGCTCGGCCCGTTCGATGGGTCTCACCGTGGTGGAGGGCTAAGCACATGGCACTGACCAAAAAATCGAAGTCGCTGACAACCAAGCTTGGCGATAACCAGAAGCTCTACGGCGTCGCCGAAGCGATCCAGCTGCTTAAAGACCTCAAGACCACCAAGTTCGACGAAGCGCTCGAAGTGGCGCTCAACTTGGGCGTCGATCCGCGCCATGCTGACCAGATGGTTCGCGGCATGGTCGTGCTGCCTTCGGGCACCGGCAAGGACGTCAAGGTTGCGGTGTTCGC
>JANMCG010000044.1:0-4434 GCA_031361075.1 Novosphingobium sp.
GGGGGTGGTATCGTAGTCGACCGGCCCCGGCGCATGGGGATCGGCCAGCGGCATGTAGAACATGGTCAGCGGCGCGCCGCGTTTGCCGTCGCGCGCCCAGGTGATGCGGTCGGCCTCGTCCTGCCGCATCAAGGAGGTGAACTCCTTGCCGGTGAGCAGCGCGGCGGGATCGCCGGTGGCGCGGGCGGCAAAGCCTGTGCTCGCCGCGCGCATGGTCCCGTCGGGGTCGACCACCGCGAGACTGAACCCGGCCTGGGCCAGCGCGCGGCCGAGTTTGCCATCGAGATGCGGGACCAGTTCGGCCACCGGGTCGGGCAAGGTCAGTGGCGCGAAAGTCCACACGAGATAATCGTCGCCGCGCCCGGCGCGGGCGACGGCGGCCTTCCAGCGCCCCAAAGTCCCATTTGGCCCGTCTTCGAGCAAGTCGGCGCTGCCCTGCCCGTCACGCCAGGCCGAGCGCCCGGCCTTGGCCAGCCGCTCGAGCGACATGTTATCGAGCGCGAGCCGCGGCGGCGCGGCCCCGGCGGTGAACCAGTCCTGGTATTTGCGATTGGCGCAGACCAGCCGTCCGGCGCGGTCGGTCACCGCCACGGCGGCATCGCTGCGGTCGATCGCGGCGACAGTCACCGACCAGTCGGGCATGGCATATTCGGCTTCGGCGGGCGCAGCGGTGCGGCGGGTCAAGGCCCAGGCGATCCCGCCCAGCGCCGCAAGTCCCGCAGCGAACGCCAGCACCGCGCCGATGGTATGCGCGGCGAACCACACCAGCACGAGGCTCGCGACCAGTCCCGCGGCGGGCGCCAGCCAATCCCCGCCCGACCGGCGCGGCGTGGCCGTCTTGGCGCTCAACCCGCCGGTTCCCGCAGCCGGGCTTGCGCGAGCCGCTGGCTTCTTTTGCGCGCGATCCACCAGCTCCAGCCGAAGCTCGTCAGCAGGTAACCGACCGCTGCGGCCACAGTCGCCAGCACGAACAGGCCCAACGCCGTCTCAAGTCCCGCCCCGGTCAGCCGCTGGAGCAGATGATCCGACCCGGTATGCTGCATCGTCCCGCTGATCGGGGCGAGGCCGGTCATTCGGTCGAGGTGCAACATGGCCTCGCCGATCTCGTACGCGGCCGGAAAAATCAGCACCCAGGTGGCTGGGTTGCTGATCCAGGTCGCAGCGATGGCAACCGGCACGTTGGCCCGCACGAATACCGCAGTCAGCGCCGCAACAAAGCTGTGTGCGAACGGGATGAGGATGCCCACGAACAAACCGAGCGCCATTCCGCGCGGGACCGAGCGGCGATTGAACCGCCACAAGTCCGAGCGCAGCACGCGGTGCGCGAACGGACGCACCCAGCGGTTGCGCTCAAGCGCCTCGCGCGTCGGAACACGCGCACGCAGCCAGGCGCCGATCCGGTGCTTCACGCGCGCGCACGCCGCGTGGTGCGTCGTTTGTGACCAATCCACCAGCGCCAGACCACGCCGGACAGCAGGTACCCGACCGAAGCGGAGATGACGGCGACGATTACCAGCCCCAACGCCAGCGACTTGCCCTCGGACGTCAGCCACTGCATCGCGCTCCAGAGGTCGGTCAGCGCAAACAACCGGTCGAGCGCGCCACCGGCGCGGTCGTCGATGTGCAGCAGCGCATTGCCGACCTGATAGGATGCAGCCCAGATCAACGGCGTGGTCAAAGGATTGGTGACGAATGTCGTAACCGCAGCGATCGGGACATTGGCCCGCGACGGCAAGCTGAGGATTGCGGCAAAGATAATCTGGGCGAACGGCAGCAAAATCCCGACCAGCAGCCCCAAGGCAACCGCGCGCGGCACCGAACGCCGCGTGAAGCGCCACAATTCCGAGCGCAGCACCGAATTGGGAATGAACCGGCTGCGCTCCATTTGTTCACGCGTGGGCATATTGCGTTGACCCCACGCGCGCAGGCGCGTCATCGCCGCGCTCATTGATTGTCCCGCATGATCCGCGCCTGATCGCGCTTCCAGTCCCGCTCTTTGGTCACCGCACGCTTGTCTGCGTTGTTCTTGCCCTTGCACAGCGCCAATTCGACCTTGGCCCGCCCGCGCGCGTTGAAATAAATCGCCAAAGGCACCAGCGTCATTCCCTTGCGCTCTACTGCGCCGGTAAATTTCGCAATCTCACGCTCGTGCAGCAGCAATTTGCGGGGGCGTTTGGGGGTGTGGTTGTGGCGGTTGCCGTGGCTGAATTCGGGGACATTCGAATTGATCAGCCATACCTCGCCGCCTTTGACCTCGGCATAACTTTCGGCGATCGAGCCCTCGCCGAAGCGCAGACTTTTCACCTCGGTGCCGGTCAGCGCGATCCCGGCCTCGACCGTCGATTCGATATAATACTCATACCGCGCCCGCCGGTTTTCGGCGACGGTCTTGGTTTTATCGAAAGCGGGATGAACGGGGCGGGCCATGGTCGGGGGGATGTAGGGGGTGAGTAGGCAAAAGGGAACCTAGTCCTGCTCAAATTCCTCGCTGTCGCTTCGCAGCAAGAAGGGCGGGTCACACCAAACCTGCCCGCTCCAGACCCGCATCCACCGCTGCCCGCGCCTCGGCGCTGCATGCCACCAGCGGCAGCCGCACTTCGTCAGTCAACCAATTGTGGACCCGGCTGAGCGCATATTTCAGCGGACCAGGCGAAGCATCCGTAAACAATGCCTGGTGGAGCGGGAACAGCCGTTCGTTAACTTCGTGGGCTTTGGTCATGTCGCCCGCCAAACTCGCCTGCTGGAACTGCGCGCACAGGCCCGGCGCGACGTTGGCCGTTACCGAAATGCAGCCCACCCCGCCGCCTGCGTTGTAATGCAGCGCCATATCGTCGTTGCCGCAAATCTGGGCAAACCCTGCACCCAGCCCGATTCGGTGGGCGGTCAGCCGGGTCATGTCACCGCTGGCGTCCTTGATGCCGATGATCCGCTGCGGGAACCGCCGCGCCAGTTCGATCACGGTGGCGGGCTGAATATCGGTTACGGTGCGACCGGGGACGTTGTACAAAACCATCGGCAGATCGACCTGCTCTGCCAGATAGCTGAAATGCGCCAGCAACCCGGCCTGGCTCGGGCGGTTGTAATACGGCGCGACCATCAGTGCAGCGTCCACCCCCAAGTCCCTCGCCACCTGCATATGCCACTTGGCGGTCTGGGTATCGTTGCTGCCGCATCCGGCCAGCACCGGGACCCGGCCCGCTGCGGTCTGGACGCATAGCTTGAACAGGTGATGCTGTTCCTCGCTGGTCAGGGTGGGTGCCTCGCCAGTCGTCCCGCACGGCACCAGCCCGCTCGATCCTTCGGCGATCTGCCATTCGATCAACCGGCAAAACGCCACTTCGTCGATCGTCCCGCCGTCAAACGGGGTAATCAGAGCCGGGATCGAGCCGGAGAACATTGCCTTTAACCTTTGATATGCCCCATAGGACAGTTTGTTCAGCCTGCCATAAGGAGCGGAAACGCAGAATGTCCAGCATGGTTCGCTTTGTCATCTTGCCCGCGCTGGCTTTGATCGCCGTCACCCCCACCGCCGCTTGCGGGCAGGACGGCGGCATGATGGGCGAAGACGGCCGCCAGTGGGATCAGGCGCGCAGTGCGCTGCGCGCGCTGCCCGCGGGCAATATGGTGCAAGCGGTCGAGCGGTGGAAGATGCTGTCAAGCACTGCCGGGTTTGCGTTCGCCGATTATGCCGGGTTCCTGATGGCTTACCCGGGGCTGCCCGACGAGATCAAGCTGCGTGCTTATGCCGAGACTGCGTTAAGCCGCGAAGCCGTCGATCCAGCACAAGTCGCCGCATATTTCGACCGCTTCCCGCCGCAAGGCAACGCAGCCCGAGCGGCGCAAGCGATCGCACTGTATGCGCTTGGGCGGCCGCAAGCTGCCGATGCAGCGCGCAGCGCGTGGCGCGGCGGGGTGATGAGCGACGCTGCCGAAGCCGTGCTGCAGGCCCGGATCGGACCGTCCCTGACGCTTGACGATTACGATGCCCGGATGGACGCGTTGCTATGGGCCGGGGCCGCGGCGCAAGCTGAGCGTGCCCTGGCATATACCTCACCAGCGCGCCGCACGGCATTTGCCACGCGGCTGGCGATGATCAAGGGCCAGGACCCTGCCGCCGCCGGTGTGACCATTGGCGCCGAAGCGGCCGTTGATCCGGGCTATATCTACAATCGCTCGCGTTATCTGCGCGGCAAAGGTCAGTCGGCCTCAGCGGCGGGCGTGCTCGCATCGCGGCCGCGCGCAGCCATGCTCCCGCGTGAGCCGCGCAAATGGATCGCTGAATTGCTCAGCGGCGCCCGCAGCGGTGATGCGGCCACGGCAGTGCGGATTGCGGCGGGCGTGGATGATATGTTCCCCGCCGGGGCCGACGTCAGCCGGCAGTCGTTTGCAATCCGCGACGATTATACTTCGCTGATGTGGCTCGGCGGGACCAAG
>JANMCG010000057.1:0-16498 GCA_031361075.1 Novosphingobium sp.
GGTCACGACCGGGCCGAAGTGCGGGCCCTTGTCCATCGGATCGCCCTGTTTCACGTCCTTGGCGACACGCGCGGCGATCGACACCGCTTGATCGTACACCGCCCGCTCGACCAGCATCCGGGTTGGGGCGTTGCACGATTGCCCTGCGTTCTCAAAGCAATGCAGCACGCCCCGCTCAACCGCCGCCTCAAGATCGCAATCGGCAAACAGAATATTCGCCGATTTGCCGCCGAGTTCCTGGCAAACGCGCTTGACCGTGTCGGCGGCTGACTTGGCGATCTGCACCCCCGCGCGGGTCGAACCGGTGAACGAAATCATGTCGACTTCCCGGTGGCCGGTCAGCGCATCACCGATGGCCGCGCCTGTCCCATGAACCATGTTGAACACACCCGGCGGGAAGCCTGCCTCGTCGATGCACTCGGCAAACAGCTGGGCCGAGAGCGGAGCGATCTCGCTCGGCTTAAGAACCATCGTGCAGCCGGCGATCAGAGCCGGACCGATCTTGGTGGCCAGCTGGTTGACCGGCCAGTTCCACGGAGTGATCAGCACGCAGACGCCAATCGGTTCGTGCACCACCAGGCCATCGGTGCCGACTTCGCGTTCCCACTCGATTTCGCGCGCAGCCCGAATGGTCGCGCGCAAATGGCCTGGACCGCTCTCGGCCTGTGCGTTGTAGGACAGATCGAAAGGTGCGCCCATCTCGGTCGATATGGCCGCGACCACTTCGTCGTAGCGCCGCTCGAAGATCTCGATCAGCCGTTCGACCCGCGCTATCCGCTGATCGAGCGAATAAGCGGCATAGCCATCGAAGGCCGCGCGCGCGGCATGCACCGCGCGGTCGACATCGTCAGGGCCGCAAATTGCAACGGTGGCGCAGACCTGTTCGGTCGCCGGATTGATTGCGTCAATTGTGGCGACCGAGGACGCGGGGGTTACCCAGCGTCCTGCGATGTATGACTTTAGCGGCGCAAATTCAGACATAACCCACCGCTCGCTTCTGGTCTTCGACGATATATTTTTCGGCACGCCAATAATGCCAGGCTGCCCACAGGCCCGAAGGCGCAAGGATCATTTGCGCCAGCCGCAACGAGTCAGCATCGGCCGGACCTGCGCCAGCGAAATAGTCGCTCAGCGATCCGACGATCCACGGCGCCACGATCAGGTTGAGCACGTTTGCGATCACCAAGGCGATCGCAACCGCCATCGCGCGCATCCGCGGTGCTGCAAGATTCTGGCACAGTGCAAATGCCGGACCGATGTAGAAATAGATCGCCGGGATAAACAGCCACCACATCAGCTTTGCGAAACCCAGATCGTGAGTCCAGTAGGCCAGAAACGATGGGATGGTTGCGAGCGCGGTGACGACGGCGAGCAGGCGCGCAATCTTTCGCGGGTCTGTATAAGCCGGCCGCGCGACGACATAAGCCGTGATCAATGATGCGCCGATGCCGCCCACCAGGTAGATCTGCCCAAGCAGCCCGCCTGCAGTGCCCTCGTCCATCCCATAGGTGCGCTGTAGGAACAGCGGGGTGAACCACATCAGCCCCCAGCCCCAGAATGCCGACAGACCGCTCCCGGTGATGGCATGGACTGCTGCCTTTTGCGACCACAGGAACTTGATCGTTTCGGCCACGGTCGGGGTCTTTTCATCGTTAACCGCATCGAGCCGGCCACGCTTCGTCTCCTTGATGGTGACCATGATGACCAGCGCCAGGATGACCCCCGGAATGCCAAGTACCAGAAACGCCGCGCGCCATCCGTGTTCGGTGGAGACATAGCCCGCAAGATCCGAGCCCAGCCATGCACCGATCGGCGCGCCCAGCGCAAAGACAGTCATCGCCATCGATCGGCGGTCTGCCGGAAAGTAGTCGGCAATAATCGAGTTGCAGGCGGGCGTCCCCCCAGCCTCGCCGATGCCGACGCCAATCCGGGCCAGCAGCAAGTCGACATAGCCGCGCGTGTACCCGGTCAATGTCGTCATCACTGACCACACCGCCACCGCTGCGGCCAGCAGCGTGCGGCGGTTGGTCCGGTCGCACAGCCACGACAAGGGAATTCCCATCGTCACATAAAATAACGCCAGCGGAATTCCGAGCGATGCCGCGCCCTTGTCACTGAGGTTGAATTCCTTGCTGATCGGGCCGAGCAAAGTGGACAGCACATAGCGATCAGCGATACTGATGGTGTAGACCAGCATCATGATAAACAGCACATACCAGCGCTGGCTCAGCGTGGATACCTCATCGACTTTTACGGGTGCTACACTCGCCATTTTCGTTCCCCTCACTCGGCAACCAGATCCGGTCCGAGAATATCACGCAGCGGATCAAGCCACGGGCTGAAATTCTTCCACTGATCCAGCCCGTCACGGAAGATCGGTTGGCGCACCTGCTCGGAACTCGGCGTGCGTACGCTGCGCCGGGTCTTGTGGAATTCGAGGCAGGCCGGCTCGAACGGCAGGCCGCAATAGCCCAGGATGCGCCGCACACTGCTTTCAAGATCATCGATCACGTCCTCGTGCTGCACGCGCAGCACCCGGCCAGGCAGCACCGCGTCCCAGTGGTCCATGAGCTCGATGTAGGTCCGGTAATAGCGCCCGATATCCTGGATCGCATAGGTGAATTCCTGCCCTTGCGCGAACAGCTGCTTGAGGTTGCTGAAGCAGCACGACATCGCCCCGCGCCGCGCATCGATGATCCGGGCATTCGGCAGGATCAGGTGGATCAGGCCCACATGCCTGAAATTGTTGGGCATCTTGTCGATGAAATAAGGGCGGCCCAAAATCCGGTTAGGCTTCGTATCAGCGATGTATTGCGCGCCGAACCGGCGGATGGCAGCCGCATCGAGCTCGGGTAGTACACCAGGATAGCGCGGCATATCGAAGTTAAGCTCGCGGCCCTGCAATTCGTGAACGATGCGCTGCACATCGGGCAGCTCTTGCGTGCCTTCGACCATGCTGTGCGAAGCAAGGATCTGCTCGATCAGCGTCGAGCCCGAACGCGGCAGACCAAGCACGAAAATCGGCGCCGAGTCGTCCAGGCCCCAGCCGGCCCGCTCGGCGAAAAACGCGGCTGTGCAAACGCGCTTTTGTTCGCGCGTGTTGGTTTCGAACACCTCAGGAATGTATCCGTTGCCCGCGCGGTGCATGGCGTTGCCTTGCTCGTAAGCGGCCCACGACCGGGCATAGTCGCCCTCGTCCTCGAGCGCTTTGCCCAGCGCGAAAGCGATATGGGTGCGGTCGATCTCTGCGGTTGCCGGTTCGTCCAGTTGCCGGCGCATCACAGCGATGGATTCGGGCGCGAAGCGATAGGTCTTCAGATTGGCGAGGCTCCACCAGGCATCGCCGAAATCGGGCCGGTCGGTCGTTGCCGCCAGATAAGCCTCGACGGCATCGCCAGTCCGGCCCTCGGTTTTAAGCGCGTGGCCGAGCCACAAGTTGAGATTAGCACGCTGCACCGACGCTTCTGCGCTGTCGCCCGTGGTTTCGCGCAGCAACTCGCGATAGACCGGGATGACCCCTTCGAAATCGCCCAGCCCAACCTGGATGGTCGCGGCCTGCGTGCGGTGGGCATGGTTGGCCGGATCGCGTGCGAGCAGCGGACGGAGTTCGTCCCCAGCCTGCAGGAACTTGTGGCGCGCGATCAGCACCTGAACATATTCCTGCCGCGCCTCGTGATGATCGGGAACCATCGCCAGCACCCCGGCATAAAGCGTTTCGGCATCGTCGAGCACATTGCGCAACTGGCCAATCTGCGCGAGCAGCCGCATCGCTTCTGGGTGATCCCCAAACTCGAGCAGGAACCGGCGGATCAGCATTTCCGCGCGATCAACTTCGTCGTCGCCGTAAAGTACTTTGGCCTGGACGATTGCCGGCGGCAGGCTGGCAAGATGCGCGCAGTGTTTTGCGGCGAAATCAGCGCTAGCGGTGTCGCCAGTCATCCGGAACAATCCATCGAGCATGCGCCAGCCCATTGCCAAGGCAGGATTGATCGCCACCGCGTTACGCAGATCGGCAATCGCGGCGGGCGCATCGCGCAGCGCGACTTGGCACAGCCCGCGTTCAAGGAACATCTGACTGAAACGCGGGTGGTGCTGCGCCAGCTGCGCGAGCATGGCCAAGGCCGCGTCGGTCTGTTTAGTCATGCGCAGCGAATGCGCGGCAACCAGCAACACCTCGCGGTCGGCTGGATGCGCCTTGAGCAAGCGGGCCGCACCTGCCGCCGCGCCAGCATGATCGCCGTTGGCCTGGAGTGCGCGCAAGCCGCCGACATCGGCTTGCTGGGGCGAACCGGAAAGGATCGGCGAACCCTTGGCAGAGAGCAAAAACGGCAGGTCGGATTTCGTGGCCATTGCGCCCTGTCCTGTCGGCATTCGCCGCGTGCTTGTCAAACTTACGGTGCCGTCAAAAACCAAGGGGTGGCGCTTGTGGCACCACCCCTGGCTGTAACGACACCGGCCTGCGATCAGATTTTGGTGCTGATCTTCAAGCCGTAGGTCATGGGCCGCACGATCGTCGAGGCCTTGATGAACTGGGCCGAATTGGTGAACGTCGAGGCGTGGCTGTTGGTCAGGTTATCGCCGAAGATCGTCACGGTCCAGTTATCGCGGCTGAAACCGATCTGTGCATCGAGCAGCGCATATCCTTCCATCTTGTAGCGCAGCACTGTGGTCCCGGGCACGATGATCCCGTTGGGGCCAAGCGAACTGCCGTTCCCTGCGACATCGCCTGACGGATAGGTTGCAGGCTGGTTGAACATCGAACTTGTGTACGACACACCGCCCGCCACAAACCAGTTCATCTCCCCACTCGACCACTCATACCGGGCGCGCATGTTGCCCTGAAAATGCGGACTGAACGGAGTAACATCGCCGACATTGCCAAACGGGCTCTGCACCGGTTTCACCACACCGCCCGCAAAGACCTGTGTGATGCACTTGCCGAAACTCGACACGCCTGGGTTGTTCGCGACGAAGCACGGCGAATTCGACTGCTTTGAATCGTTGTAAGTCGCCGAACCCTGTAGCGTAAACCCGCTTGAAGGCCGCATCACGAACTGCACTTCGGCGCCCTTGATGTGATAGTTCGGACCGTTGGTTGCAAACGCGGTGTTGCCAAAGCCGGCCGCCGGATTGAAGAAGCCGACCTGCGTGTCCTGCCAGATCATGTAGTAGGCCGACAGGTTGAAGGTCATCTTGCGGTCAAACAGATCGGTTTTCAGACCCACTTCCCAGTTGGTCAATGTGTCGGGACGGTAGCTGGCCGAAACCAGCAACTGCTTGTTGTAAGGTGGCAACGGATCCGAAACCCGCGCCGATGGCCCGCGGTTAAAGCCGCCGGGGCGGAAGCCCTGGCTGAACAGACCGTAGAGCATCGTATGGTCTTGCGGCTTCCACGTGATCACGCCCTTGCTCTTGAAGCCGTGGAACGAGACCTTGAGACCGAGGGCATCCAGGTTTGAGCCCGTCACACAAACGGGGGTCTGGTAACACGCGATATTGAACGAGGAATAGACCGAGCCGGTCTCGTATTCCTTGTAATTGTAATACCGCGTTCCGGCGGTGATCGTGAGGTTATCGAGGATGTCGAAATCGACCGAAGCGAACGCCGCATACTGCTTGTAACCGCGCTGGACGTCTTCGCCAAAGGCGACGCCTGGTGCGCGCGGTCCGGGCACGTTGAGCGTGGCGGCGGGGTTGGGAGCAACCTGGCCAAGGCATACTGTGCCCGCCAGCTGGAGCGCGGCCTTGGTCGAAGTCAAACCGCACGACGGGATGGTGGTGTAGGACCAGTCCTGGTTGTCCTGGATGCGGAACGATTCATAATACGCGCCGGCAATCACGCGGATCCGGTCGCTGTCAGGCGACGAGATGCGGAATTCGTGGCTTTCATGCGTGGTGCGGATTTTGTCCTGCCAGAAGCTCGCCGGCGAATAGCAATATGGTGCCTTACCCACGTTCCAGTAGTAATTCGCGCCGCCGGTGCATTGGTAGAAGATGCCGTAAACCGAACGTGCGTAGTTCGTGTAATCGCCTTGCAACGAAATGTGGCGTTTCATGTAAGCGCCGGTGTAGATCACCTTGAAATCGCCAACCTTGCCGTTCACCGTCCACGACGTGTTGGTGTAATCGTCCTTGCTGTACTGTGGTTCGAACAGCGTCGACGACAGCCCCGTAAGCGGGGCGTAGTCGTAAGTGTAAGTCTGGGTCGCAAAAGTGCCTTTGGTGTTCAGGCTCTGATACGATTCGGTAAGCAGCAGGTCCCAGTCAGGCGCAAACTGCCAGCCCAGTTCAACACGTCCACCAGCGTAATCCACCGGATTGAAATTATCCTCGACCAGCGACGCATTGTTGTACTGGCCGGAGTTGGACTGCTGGGCCGGCGTCAGCTTGTTGCCGTTAGCACCGAACGCCAGATAGTAGGAGCCAAGATCACTCGGCAAGCGGGTGAAGGTCGAAGCCTTGTTATCGATGTAGCCGCCGTGATGGTCGCTGTAGATCACCGCGCGGAGCGCCAGTTTGCCCTCCACGATCGGCACGTTGATCATGGCATTGAACGAGCCATTTGCCGAGCCGCCAACGGTACCGCCGAAGCTGCCCTCGACCCGGCCTTCAAACTTGTCGAACTTGGGCTTGTTCGTGATGTAACGAACCGCGCCCGCCTGTGCGCCCCCGCCAAACAGCGTTCCTTGCGGTCCTTCGAGCACTTCGACACGCTCGATATCGGCAACATAGACGTCGGCGTTATGCGCCGGGAACTGCATCGACTGGTCGTCCAGGTAGATCGCGACGTTCGGGAAGCCGCCGATCGTGCCAGCCCCTTGTGAGCCGGCGAAGCCCGCCGACAGGCCGCGCATGAAGATTGCGCCCTGTCCGGGACCATTGTTCGAGAAGGTCACGTTGGGGGTATACTTGAGCAAATCGTTGAAGGTGGTGACGTTGAGCTTGCTGAGCGTATCGGTGCTGAAGGCCTGGATGGTCAGTGGCACTTCCTGGAGCGACTGATCACGCCTGGTCGCGCTGACCACGATTTCATCGACCCCCCGGGCGCCGACCTGCTCGTCAACCGGTTTGACGGCGGTTTGGGCGCTGTCCTGCGCAAACGCCGGCGCCGCCCCTGCCCCGAGCACCGCGATTGCAACGATTGCCGACGACTTTTTCCAACTGGCTTTCAACTAAAGTCTCCCCATTTCACCCTGTGCCCGCGGGATCTTGTAAATCCTTATTCGGGCTTTGGCAGAGGCTGTCCCCCCACTGCCAAAGAGGCAATTCACCAAAATTTCCCAACCGGTAAATTAAATTCGCCAACCGATCATAACTTCTACATGTTGCAATCAGAACCGCTAATGTAGCCACCCCCCAATGGACCGGCCTGCCTTACGAGGTTAGCCGCAACCGCCATCGCTAGTTCAGCGGGGAGTGTGATGCAAAGAGGCGCTGATTTTGTTCTGTTGATTGCAACGGAAGACCGCAAGGGGATCGTTGCGGCGGTCGCCAATTCGATCGCCAGCCAGGGCTGCAACATCGTCGAAAGCTCGCAATATGGCGATGGCTCGACCGGGCGGTTTTTCATGCGGGTGGCATTTTCCGGACCAGCCGCAATGACAATCGAGAGTTTTAGCGAAGCGTTCACGCCGGTCGCGACCGCGTTCAGACTGGATTGGCGGGTCCATGACTTGCGCCGCAAACTGAAGGCCATGATCATGGTCAGCCAAGGCGGTCATTGCCTCAACGATCTGCTCTATCGCACATCGACCAATCGTTTGCCGATGGAAGTGACCAGCGTGGTTTCGAACCACACCACCTGGCAGCGCCGCGCCGAGCACGAACAAATCCCGTTCCAGCATTTGCCGATCACGCCCGAAAACAAGCTTGAGCAGGAAGCGCGGCTGCTCCGGCTGGTTGAGGAACAACAGGTCGATCTGATCATCCTGGCCCGCTATATGCAGGTCCTGTCCGACCAGCTGTGCCGCAAGCTCGACGGCCGCGTGATCAATATCCATCACAGCTTTTTGCCAGGCTTCAAGGGTGCAAAACCGTATCACCGGGCCTACGATCGCGGGGTCAAGATGGTGGGTGCGACTGCGCACTACGTCACCCCCGATCTCGATGAAGGCCCGATAATCACGCAGGATGTTTCGGTCGTCGATCATGCCGATACGGTCGAAGATCTGATCGCGCAGGGCCAGGATACCGAAAGCCGGGTTTTGGCGCGCGCCGTCAAGCTGCACCTTGAACACCGGGTCTTGCTTAACGGCAACCGCACAATAGTTTTCAAGTAAGATTGGATAGCTGGCGGTTTCGCCGCCAATATAGTCTAAAGCCGAAAAACAGGAGAGAGCCCCGTGAAGACCCGTGCCGCCGTTGCCTTTGCCCCCAAGCAGCCGCTTGAGATTGTCGAGCTAGACTTGGAAGGACCCAAGGCAGGTGAAGTGCTGGTGGAGATCATGGCGACCGGGATTTGCCACACAGATGCCTATACGCTGGACGGGCTCGACAGCGAGGGACTGTTTCCCAGCGTGCTGGGCCACGAAGGCGCGGGGATAGTGCGC
Source organism: Novosphingobium sp. (assembly GCA_031361075.1). Classification (GTDB taxonomy): domain Bacteria; phylum Pseudomonadota; class Alphaproteobacteria; order Sphingomonadales; family Sphingomonadaceae; genus Novosphingobium. Next base: position 8,550 of record JANMCG010000057.1, read on the forward strand.
GAGGTTGGCGCCGGGGTGAGCAGTGTGAAACCGGGCGATCATGTGATCCCGCTCTACACCCCCGAATGTCGGCAGTGTAAATCGTGTCTGAGCGGCAAGACCAACCTGTGCACCGCGATCCGCGCGACGCAGGGCAAAGGCCTGATGCCCGACGGAACTTCGCGGTTCAGCTACAAGGGTGAGACGATTTTCCATTACATGGGCTGCTCAACCTTCAGCAATTTTACCGTTCTACCCGAAATCGCACTGGCAAAAATCCGCGCAGACGCGCCCTTTCAGTCGGCCTGTTACATCGGTTGCGGAGTGACCACGGGGGTCGGCGCGGTAGTCAACACCGCCAAGGTTCAGGTCGGCGACAATGTGGTGGTGTTCGGGCTCGGCGGGATCGGGCTCAACGTCATTCAAGGCGCGCGGCTGGCGGGCGCCGGGATGATCGTGGGCGTTGATATCAACCCTGGGCGGGAGGAATGGGGCCGCAAATTCGGCATGACTCACTTCCTCAATTCCAAGGGTCTTAGCCGCGAAGAGGTGGTCGCCAAGGTGGTCGAGCTGACCGATGGCGGCGCGGATTATACCTTCGATGCGACCGGCAACACCGAAGTGATGCGCACCGCGCTTGAAGCCTGCCATCGCGGCTGGGGCACCAGCATCATCATCGGCGTGGCTGAAGCCGGCAAGGAAATCGCCACGCGCCCATTCCAGTTGGTAACGGGGCGCAATTGGCGCGGCACCGCGTTCGGCGGTGCCAAGGGCCGCACCGACGTGCCCAAAATCGTCGACATGTACATGACCGGCAAGATCCAGATCGACCCGATGATCACCCACGTGATGGGGCTGGAAGAGATCAACCAGGCCTTCGACCTGATGCACGCCGGGGAGAGCATCCGCAGCGTAGTTGTGTTCTGATGGAAACCGTGAGCACCAATCGCGCCCACGGCGGCACCCAAGGCGTCTATACGCACCAAGGCGTCACGACCGGTACCCAGATGACCTTTTCGGCCTTCGTCCCCGATCATGCGCCGGGCGCGAAATTGCCGGTGCTGTGGTTCCTGTCGGGGCTGACCTGCACCCAGGCCAATGTCACCGAAAAGGGCGAATTCCGCGCCGCCTGTGCGCAGCACGGGATCATCTTCGTCGCCCCCGACACCAGCCCGCGCGGCGACGATGTGCCTAATGATGGCGACTACGATTTCGGCCAAGGCGCGGGGTTCTATGTCGATGCGACGCAGGAGCCTTGGTCGAAACACTTTCAGATGCGCAGCTACATCGAGCAGGAGCTGCCCGCGCTGATCGCGGCACAGTTTCCCGCCGACATGGCACGCCAAGGGATCAGCGGACACAGCATGGGCGGGCCTGGCGCGCTGACCATTGGCTTGCGCAATCCCGATCGGTTCCGCTCGGTCAGTGCCTTTGCTCCGATCGTCAGCCCGCTTAACTGTCCGTGGGGCGAAAAAGCGCTGGGCGGCTATCTGGGACCAGACCGCGCGGCGTGGCGCGAGTATGACGCCTGCGCGCTGATCGAAGACGGCGCGCGGCTGCCCGATCTGCTGGTCGATCAGGGCGAGGCGGACAATTTCCTTCACGAACAGCTTAAACCCGGCCTACTCGCGCTCGCGTGCCGCAAGGCCGGCATCCCCGCGACGATCCGGATGCAACCGGGTTACGACCATTCGTATTACTTCATCTCGACCTTTATGGCCGATCATGTTGCGTGGCACGCTGCCCGGTTGAACGGATGACCCGCGCGGCGACCTTTGCGGCAATCTTTTCCAAGCACCACGGCCGCGAAGGCTCTTTGTTGCCGATCCTTCATGATGTTCAGGCTGCATTTGGCTGTGTTGACCCTGAAGCAGAGCGGGCAATTGCCCAAGAGCTCAACCTCAGTCGCGCCGAAGTGCACGGGGTCGTCAGCTTCTACCACGATTTCACCGCACAGGCTGATCCCCGCCCGGTGGTGCAGGTGTGCCGCGCCGAAGCCTGCCAGGCGCGCGGGGTCGAGACGCTGGTCAGCGCGGCCGAAGCGGAGGCCGGCAAGCGCGTATTGCTCAAGACCGTCTACTGCCTGGGTTTGTGCAGCGCCGGACCGGCAGCGCGGATGGGCGACCAACTATTTGCCCGGCTGGACCAAGCGACCCTGATCGAACTGGTGCGCCAGGCATGAGCGTGGTGCGGATCAGTGACGATGCACTGGCGCTCGCCTGCGGGGCCGATGCGGTGGCTGCAGCGTTTGAATCGGGCGGTCATACGGTCGAGCGGGTGTCGAGCTGGGGTATGCACTGGCTTGAGCCATTGGTCGAGATTGGGGGGATCGGCTGGGGGCCCGTGAAGGTGGGTGATGTGGCCGGAATTATCAGCGGGACATCAGACAAGGCCATCGGTCGGATCGCCGCGCATCCGTTTCTTGCCCGCCAGCAACGGCTGACTTTTGCGCGCGCGGGCCAGACCCGGTCGCTCAGCCTGGACGATTACGCGGCTAGCGGTGGCTGGGCCGGACTTGCCACAGCGCGGGCAATCGGCCCGGCCGAAATCGTCACCGCAATTACCGCGTCGGGGCTGCGCGGCCGCGGCGGGGCAGGCTTTCCCGCGGGAATAAAGTGGCAGACCGTCGCGCGGACCACCGCGCCGCGCAAATACATCGTATGCAACGCCGACGAAGGCGATAGCGGCACTTTTGCTGACCGGATGGTGATGGAAGGCGATCCGTTCATGCTGATCGAAGGCATGACGATCGCCGCGCTCGCGGTCGGGGCGGACACCGGATACGTTTATATCCGCAGCGAATATCCCCATGCCATCGCCAAGATGGAAGCTGCGATCTTGCTCGCGCAAGCTGCAATCGAGCCGTTTCGCATCGAAGTTCGCGTCGGCGCGGGAGCATATATCTGCGGTGAAGAAACTTCGCTGCTCAATTCAATCGAAGGCAAGCGCGGCGAAGTTCGCGCCAAACCGCCACTTCCGGCGCATGTCGGGTTGTTCGGTCAGCCAACCGTGATCAACAATGTCCTGACCTTGGCCGCGGTGCCGTGGATCATGGCTCATGGCGCCGATGCCTACGCCGCGATCGGCTTTGGCCGCTCTCGCGGGACCATGCCGATTCAGCTGGCCGGCAACATCCGCAATGGCGGCCTGTTCGAAGCGGGGTTCGGGATCACGCTGGGCGAATTGGTTGACGATATCGGCGGCGGCACCAACAGCCGCCGCCCGGTTCGCGCGGTGCAGGTCGGCGGACCGTTAGGCGCCTATCATCCGCCCACCGATTTTCACCTGCCATTCGACTACGAGTCGTTTTCCGCCGCAGACGGCCTGATCGGTCATGCCGGCATCGTGGTATTCGACGACACCGTCGACATGCGCCGCCAAGCTCGCTTCGCGATGCAGTTCTGCGCTGCCGAAAGCTGCGGCAAGTGTACCCCGTGCCGGATCGGCGCGGTCCGCGGGGTTGAGCTAATCGACCGTCTGGGCAGCGCGGCGGCGCGGCCTGCAGACGCGGTCGAAGCACTGCCCCAGATGCACAATACGCCCAAAGCCGGTCGCAGCCAGGCCGAAAACATCGCGCTGCTGGAAGATTTGTGCGAGACGATGAAGCTGGGTTCGCTCTGCGCGTTGGGCGGGTTCACCTCGTATCCGGTCTTGAGCGCGCTGCGCCATTGGCCCGGGGATTTCGGCGAGTCATCATGAGCGCGGTAGTCACCGAAACCTTGGGCCTGCTGCGCCTGGTTCCCGGCGATCCCGGCCCGGTAAGCCGCGAACTCGCGATCGAGCAGCCCATCGCGCTCGAATACAACGGCGTTAGTTACGCGGTGATGATGGGCACCCCGATCGACCTTGAAGATTTTGCCACCGGATTTACCTTGTCCGAAGGCCTTATCGCTGCGGCGCAAGAGATCCTGGACATGGACGTTGCCAAAGTAGCGAATGCACATATCATCCGGATCACCCTGCCCGCATCGTCCGCCGCGCCGCTGCTTGACCGGGTTCGGCTGCGCGTCACCGAAGGCAGCTGCGGCCTGTGCGGGATCCAGCGTATCACCGAAGCGCTGCGGCCTTTGCCCCCGCTGACGGTTCGAACCACCGCGACGCCCACCGCCGTCGCCCGGGCGCTGCGCGATCTGGGCGACCATCAGCCGCTCGGCCGACGTACCGGGGCGATGCACGCCGCCGCATTTTGCGATGACAACGGTACCATCGTGACTGTGCGCGAGGACGTGGGGCGGCACAACGCGCTCGACAAGCTGGTCGGCGCACTGGCTCGTGCGGGCAACGACCCGGCGCGCGGCTTCATCCTGCTGTCCGCGCGGTGCAGCTACGAATTGGTTGAAAAAACGGTGCGCGCCGGGTGCCCGCTGCTGGTCACGATTTCAGCGCCGACCAGCCTTGCCGCCGACCGCGCGCGGGCGTCCGGATTGACATTGCTGGCGCTGGCTCGCCCGGACTCGGTGCTTGTCGTGAACGATCCGCATGGCCGGTTCGGCGCGGAGGAGGCACGTTGATCCTCGGGGTCGTCCTGGCCGGCGGCGCATCGACGCGGTTCGGCAGCGATAAAGCGCTGGCCCAGCTGGGCGGGCAAACCCTGCTGGCGCGGGCGACAGAGACCCTGGCTTTGCTCACCGACATGGTCATTGTGGTCGGGCGGGCGGCCGCGCCGGTCACCTGCCTGCCCGATTGGCCGGAACCGGGACTGGGACCGCTAGGTGGGATTGCCGCCGCGCTGCGTCATGCCGGGCTTTACGGCTACGACCTTGTGCTGACATGCGGGGTCGATTCGGCGCAGCTGCCCGAAAATCTGCTTGACTTGCTCGGCCCGGCACCCGCCTATCTGATGGACCAGCCGGTCATCGGGCTTTGGCCCGTTGACGCATTGCCGGTGCTTTGCGCGATCCTGGCCGGTGATGGGCGCCATTCGATGCGCGCATTTGCCGATGCGATCGGTGCACGGGCCGTGCAACCGCCGACACTTTCCGCTAACATCAATACGCCTGCCGATCTGGCAGCGCTGGAGCATCGCCATGGGTTATGAACGCCAGCCCGATTTCGGCACACCCGAAGTCCAGTCCGCCACCAGCGTTACCCTGGCAATCGATGGCCGCGAAGTCAGCGTGCCGCTGGGCACCACAGTCATGCGGGCTGCGGCATTGTCGGGCGGGTCGATCCCCAAACTGTGCGCCAGTGACAATCTGGCGCAGTTCGGTTCGTGCCGGCTGTGTTTGGTCGAGGTGGACGGGATGCGCGGCACGCCCGCATCTTGCACCACGCCGGTCGCCGAAGGAATGATTGTCCACACCCAGACCCCGCGCCTGCAAAAGCTGCGCAAGGGGGTGATGGAACTCTATATCTCTGACCACCCGCTCGATTGCCTGACCTGCAGCGCAAACAACGATTGCGAGCTACAGGACCAGGCTGCGGCAGTGGGTCTGCGCGATGTCCGCTATGGTTATGGCGGTGACAACCACCTTGGCCTGCCTACCGACATATCCAACCCGTATTTCGATTTCGACCCGAGCAAATGTATTGCGTGCTCTCGCTGTGTGCGCGCGTGTGACGAGGTACAGGGCACCTTTGCGCTGACAATGGATGGCCGCGGGTTTGCCAGCCAGATCAGCGCCGGACAGGCAGGCGATGATTTTCTGTCCTCCGAATGCGTCAGCTGCGGCGCTTGTGTACAGGCTTGTCCAACCGCAACGCTGCAGGAAAAGTCGGTCAAGGAAGTGGGCAAGCCCGAGCGCTCGGTCATCACGACCTGCGCCTATTGCGGGGTCGGCTGCACCTTCCGCGCCGAGATGCGCGGCGAACAGCTTGTGCGCATGGTGCCGTGGAAGGACGGCAAGGCCAACCACGGCCATTCCTGCGTCAAGGGACGGTTTGCGTGGGGCTATGCCAACCATCAGGACCGCGTTCGCAATCCGATGATCCGCGACAGCATCGACCAGCCGTGGCGCGAAGTATCCTGGGATGAGGCGCTGTCGTTTAGCGCCGGGCGGTTGCGCGCGATCAAGGCGAAATACGGCGCGCGTGCGCTGGGCGGGATCACATCGAGCCGCTGTACCAACGAGGAAACATTTCTGGTCCAGAAGCTGGTTCGCGCCGGTTTCGGCTCGAACAATGTCGATACTTGCGCGCGGGTTTGCCATTCGCCGACCGGATACGGACTTAAGACAACATTCGGGACCAGTGCCGGCACCCAGGACTTCGATTCGGTTGAACAAAGTGACGTGATCCTGGTGATCGGAGCCAACCCCACCGACGCGCACCCTGTCTTTGCCAGCAGAATGAAGCGGCGCTTGCGCGCGGGCGCAAAATTGATCGTGATTGACCCGCGACGGATCGACCTGGTGCGCTCGCCGCATGTGACGGCAGCGCATCACTTGCCGCTGCAACCCGGCACCAATGTTGCGGTGCTGACCGCAATGGCGCATGTTATTGTCACCGAAGGTCTTGCCGACGAGCCGTTCATCCGCGCCCGTTGTGACTGGGACGAATACCAAGACTGGGCCCGGTTTGTCGCAGAAGACCGCCATAAACCCGAACTGCTCGAGGCCGTAACCCGGGTCCCGGCTGACGAACTGCGCGCGGCGGCCCGGCTGTTTGCCAGTGGCGGCAACGGTGCGATCTATTACGGTCTGGGCGTGACCGAGCATAGCCAAGGCAGTTCGACCGTCATGGCGATTGCCAACTTGGCTATGGTGACCGGAAACATCGGCCGCCCTGGCGTGGGGGTGAACCCACTGCGAGGGCAGAACAACGTCCAAGGCGCCTGTGACATGGGCAGCTTTCCGCACGAACTTTCCGGATATCGACACATCTCCGATGGCGCCGCACGGGCCCTGTTCGAGGCAGACTGGCAAGTCGCGCTCGATCCCGAACCAGGGCTGCGAATTCCCAACATGCTTGACGCAGCCGTCGACGGCTCGTTTCGCGCGTTGTACGTTCAGGGCGAGGATATCCTGCAGTCCGATCCTAACACGCACCACGTTGCCGCAGGCCTGAAGGCGATGGACCTCGTTATCGTGCACGACCTGTTCCTCAACGAAACCGCCGATTATGCGCACGTGTTCCTGCCCGGATCGACTTTCCTCGAAAAAACCGGGACCTTCACCAACGCCGAACGGCGCATCCAGATGGTACGCAAGGTGATGGAACCAGCCAATGGGCCCAACGGCCAGGGTATGGAAGATTGGCAAGTCACGCAGGCTCTCGCCAACGCCATGGGGCTTGACTGGAACTATGCAAATTCGGGCGAAATCATGGACGAGATTGCCAGGCTCACGCCAAGCTTTGCGGGGGTTAGTCACGCCCGGCTCGATCAAGCGGGATCGCTGCAGTGGCCGGTCGATGCGGCGCACCCGGACGGATCGCCGATCATGCACGTCGATGGCTTTGCCCGCGGCCCGAATGACAAGCGAGGCGGCAAGTTCGTGGTAACCGATTATGTCCCGACCGACGAAAAAACCGGCCCGCGCTACCCGCTGCTTCTGACCACCGGACGGATCCTTAGCCAGTACAATGTCGGCGCGCAGACCCGGCGCACCGAAAACACGGTCTGGCACGGTGAAGATCTGCTCGAGATGCACCCAACCGACACCGAAAATCGCGGGCTGAACGATGGCGACTGGGTTCGGCTCGCAAGCCGCAAGGGCGAGACCACGCTGCGCCTTGCGGTGACTGACCGGGTTGCGCCGGGCGTAGTTTACACCACTTTCCACCATCCCGCGACGCAGGCCAATGTGGTCACCACCGAATTTTCCGATTGGGCGACCAATTGCCCAGAATACAAGGTTACCGCGGTCCAGGTCACGGCTTCGAACGGCCCGACCGAGTGGCAGGAAAGCTATGCGTCATGGTCTGCCAAGAGCCGCCGCGTCGCGGTCGCGGCCGAGCCGGCCGAGTAGGACAATGGACATCGCCCAACTGCACTACATGGCCAACCAGATCGCCCGCAATTTGGCAGCCAC
>JANMCG010000061.1:0-4199 GCA_031361075.1 Novosphingobium sp.
CGATGCTGCGCCAGATCCTCGAAACTGCCCAGCGTTCACCGTCGGGCGGGAATACCCAGCCGTGGAATGCGGTGATGTTGACGGGCGAACCGCTTGCCGCCTTGTTCGCCAAGGTCGCCGAAGTTCTGCCGCAGGGCCGCGTCGCGATGGCACCCGAATATCACGTCTATCCGCCCGAGTTGGAGGGTGCCTACGAGACTCGCCGTCAAGGCATTGGTGAGGCGATGTACGCTGCGCTCGAAATCCCGCGCGACAACAGACAAGCCCGCCTCGCTTGGTTCGCGCGCAATTTTCAGGGATTCGGCGCGCCGGTGCTGATGCTGGTCCACACCCCCAAATACATGGGGCCGCCGCAGTGGTCGGACATGGGGATGTGGCTGCAAACGGTGATGCTGCTGCTGCGCGAGGCGGGCCTCGACAGCTGCGCGCAAGAGGCCTGGGCGGTTTATTCCAAGCAAATCCGCGAGTGCGTCGATATTCCCGAAGACCATATCTTCTTCTGCGGCATGGCGATCGGCTGGGGCGATCGAAGCCACGCGGTGAACACCTTCCCGGTGGCACGCGCTCCGCTCGATGAAGCGGTGCGCTGGGAGGGGTTTCAAGCCTGACGTCGTCCCCGGCTTGACCGGGGACCGCTGGCCTCCAATCGCAACCAAGGAACGATCCGGCCAGCGGTCCCCGCTTGCGCGGGGACGACGAGGTAGGCAAAGCGCTTCCCATGACTGACCTGCGCCTGTTCAACAGCCTGACCCGCCAACTCGAGCCGTTCTACCCGGTCCACCCCGGCGAAGCACGCATCTATACCTGCGGGCCGACGGTCTACAATTACCCGCACATCGGCAATATGCGCGCTTATGTCTTTGCCGACGTGCTCGGGCGCACACTCAGCTTCAAGGGCTACCAGCTCACCCACGTGATCAACATCACCGACGTCGGCCATCTGACCGACGATGCCGATGCGGGCGAGGACAAGCTGGAGAAGGCGGCGGCGGAAAACGCGCAGTCGATCTGGGACATCGCGCGGCATTATACTGAGGCCTATTGGGCGGACATAAAGGCGCTCAATATTCGTGAACCCGCGAAATGGTCGATCGCCACCGATTATGTCCCGCAGATGATCGACTTCGCCAAGGGCATCGCCGATCAGCACTGCTACGAGCTAGACAGTGGGCTTTATTTCGATGTCACGACCGTGGCCGACTACGGCCGTCTTGCCCGCGCGGTGACGGATGAAGGCGAGGGGCGCATCCAGCCGGTTGACGGCAAACGCAACGCCGCCGACTTTGCGATCTGGCGCAAGACTCCGCCGGGAGAGAAGCGTCAGATGGAATGGGATTCGCCGTGGGGCCGGGGCGCGCCGGGCTGGCATCTCGAATGCTCGGTAATGAGCGGCGATCTGCTCGGCTTCCCGTTCGATATCCACACCGGCGGGATCGATCATCGCGAAATCCACCACCCCAACGAAATTGCGCAGAACCAGGCGCATTGCTGCACCAATGGGCTCGATGTGGCGGCCAATTCGGGCGCTAACATCTGGATGCACAACAACTTCCTGGTCGAACGCAGCGGCAAGATGAGCAAGTCGAGCGGCGAGTTCCTGCGGCTGCAATTGCTGATCGACCGGGGGTATCACCCGCTGGCGTACCGGATGATGTGCCTGCAGGCGCATTACCGGAGCGAGCTGGAGTTCAGCTGGGAGGGGCTGGGGGCGGCGCTGGTTCGGCTGAAGCGGATTGTGATGGGGGTTTCTAAGCTAAATGATGCACTTACCAAATTTGCGGACCCAAAAAAGCTAAGGTGGGATTTCCTGCCCACAGAAAATCCGAAACTCGGTGATCTCATTGATCAATTCGACCGCGCACTTAGCGAAGATCTCAATACGGCTGTTGCGCTTACACTGCTGGAGGAGGTGATTGCGCTTAAGGGCGTGGATGCGAGGGAAAAGTCGACAGCGATCGAGCAAATTGATCAGGTTCTCGCGCTAGGCTTCGGCGACTTTGAATTGTCCCGCGCAGACCTCCGCATCCGCCCCAAAGCCGCGATCATCACCGAACCCGAAATCGACGCCATCCTCGCCCAGCGCAAAGAGGCCCGCGCCGCCAAGGACTTCGCCACCTCCGATGCCTTGCGCGACCAGCTCGCCGCGCAGGGTGTAGAGGTAATGGACGGTGATCCGCTTGGCTGGGACTGGAAGCTTGGGGAATAGCACCCCTCCGTCTTGCCTGCGGCCATCCACCTCCCCATCGCAAGTCGATAGGGAGGATAGGCGACCTCTGTTATCCTCCCCATCGACTTGCGATGGGGAGGTGGCAGCGCGAAGCGCTGACGGAGGGGCAAAATGAACCGACCGAGCAAGCCCGCCGACACGATTCAGAGAGCCAAGCGCCTGCGCCGTGAGATGTCATTGCCAGAAGTCTTGCTCTGGCGATTTCTGCGCGGCTCGCCGAGCGGCCTGCAGTTCCGGAATCAACATCCAGCGGGCGGCTACATCATCGATTTTTTCTCTGCCCGGGCAAACCTGGCGATCGAAATTGACGGGATTGCTCACGGCGTGGGCGATCGGCCGCAGCGCGACGCACAGCGTGATACCTGGTTGCGGGATCACTGGATCGACACCATCCGTTTCCCTGCGAGCGACGTATTGCGCGCTCCGGTGGCTGTCGCTGAAGCAATTGTTGCGTTTGCGCTGAACCGGATCGCAAGCTTTGCCAAAACCCCTCCGTCATCGCTGCGCGATGCCACCTCCCCATCGCAAGTCGATGGGGAGAATCGTTCGGCATGAAACTCTGGCGCCTGACCCGCGCGCCGTTTGTGGCGCTTGATGGGCAGGGCGCTTTGCGCAACGGTGCGCGCTATGCGACGCCGGGGGTGGCGGTGGTCAGTCTGGCGTCGGAAGCCGGGCTCGCGGTGCTGGTGGCGCTGCGTTATCTACCGCGAGATTTGCAGGGGATTGCGGACGATTACGTGCTCGGCTGGACCGAGGTCGATGCGGTGCCTGAGCGGGTGCCAGATCCCGATGAGGCAACGATCCGCAGTTTCGTCGGCGATTGGCTGATGTCACAGCGTTCGCTGCTCGCCGCAGTGCGCTCGAAAGTGCTGCCCGAGGCCGATGTGGTGTTGCTCAACCCAGCACACTCCGCCGCAGCATCTGTCCCGCCGCTCACCTGCCGATCGTTCAGTTTCGCCGAATGTCTACACACCCCGCCCATGCTGGCGCAATTTCAAGGCTGCTCATGACCATCGCCGTGCTGAATGCCATGCTCAAACCACTGCTGGCCGCGCGGCTGCCCGGGTGGCTCGACGTCCGCTGGTACGCCAGCAAGGACGAAGCCTTCGCGCTCGCGCCGCAGGCCGAGATCGGCTGGTTCGACATGTATTCGAAAGACGACATGGCCGAAACGATCACCCGCGCGGTGCAGCTCAAATGGCTCAATTCGGTCTATGCCGGGGTTGAATCGTTTCCACTCGAATTGCTCGCCTCGCGCGGGGTCGTGTTGACTAACGGGGCGGGGATCAATGCCGTGCCGATCGCCGAATATGTGCTGATGCTGATGCTGGCGCAGGCCAAGGGTTACCGCGCAGTGGTGCGCGCGATGGAACGGCGCGAATGGCTCAAGGATTCGCCGGGCAAACGCGAGCTTTATGGCAGCGAGGTGCTGATCCTGGGCTACGGCGCGATCGGGCAAGAGGTTGAGGCGCGGCTGACGGGGTTCGGTGCGAAAGTCACCAAGGTGCGCCGTTCGCCAGGCCCGGGCACGCTGGGGCCGGACGCATGGCGCGGTGAACTTGGCCGGTTCGACTGGATCGTACTGGCGGTCCCGGCCACGCGCGAAACGCTCCACCTGATTGGCGCGGCGGAGCTGGCGGCGATGAAGACCGATGCCGTGATCGTCAACATCGCGCGCGGCAGCGTGATCGATCAGGACGCGTTGGTTGTGGCACTGGAGGCGGGCAAGATCGGCGGCGCGGTGCTCGATGTCACCACGCCCGAACCGCTTCCATCCGAACATCCGCTGTGGTCGCTCGATAATGCGCAAGTCACAATGCATCTGTCAGGGCATGCGCAAACGCTGATGTTCGCACGCGCTGCAGATCGGTTGCTGGCCAATCTTGATCGCTATCATGCCGGGCAGCCAGTCAGCCCGGCGGTCGATTACTCAGCCGGATACTAGCCGCGCCCGGTGCAGCCAGCAATTCAC
>JANMCG010000132.1:0-14729 GCA_031361075.1 Novosphingobium sp.
CGCGACGGGACCAATCTGGTCACTCGCGTACCGATCGCCTTTACCACCGCGGCGCTGGGCGGCGAGATCGAAATCCCCGGGCTCGATGGCGAACGCATCACAGTGGACATTCCGGCCGGAATTCAGTCGGGTAAGCAGCTGCGCAAACGCGGTACCGGGATGCCGGTGCTGCAAGGCCGCGGGCGCGGCGATCTGGTCACCGAGATCATCGTCGAGACCCCGTCCAAGCTGAGTGCCCGGCAAAAGGAGCTGCTGCGCGAATTGCAGGAAACCGAGACCGGCGATGAAACTCCGCAATCAAAGGGCTTCTTCGACCGGATCAGGGAAGCGTTTACCGGCAGCTGAACCGGTGGCTCAGGCGGCCCCCGATAACTCCGCGCGCAGTCCGCTCACCAATTTGGGATCGGCCTTGAGCCGGCGCTCTTCCTCGTCGAGCACCGCATGGAACGCTTCGATCTTGCTGCGCACCAGCTCGGCAGGATCAAGCTCCATCGCTTTGGGCATGGTTGAGGCGATCAGGTCGATCATCCGTTCAGCGCCATGCAGCCGCCCCCACAGATAGTCGTTCTCGCGGTAAGCCCGGCTGAAAAACGCGCCGAAGTTATAGAATTCGGTGCCGCGCAACACCGCGTTCGCACCGCCGCTGCGGATCGTGTTGCAATCCTCGGGTGAAATGCGATCGACCTTGGCGGGTTCGAATTCGGTTGAGCCTTCGCCGCGCAGCAGCGGCAGGGTGACCGTGTCGTAAAACGGAAACCCCAGGTAAGTCAGCAGCACCCGGCGCTTGAGCTCGCGCGGCATTTTGGTCAGTGCTTGCACTAATAACCCATCGACGGTCAGATCGGTCACGGGCAGTTGCCTGCGTTGTGCGATGGCTGCAAGTACGGCGCCCGGATCGGTGTCAAACCCGCGCGCAGCCACCCCGAATTCGCTGCCCAGTGCGCCGCTCGCCTCACGTTCGAAATACAGCGACAGCGCGCGGTAAACCACGGTGCGCGCTTCTTCGCGCGCGTCTGGTGCATCGGTGTCAAGATCGTCCCAATCTTCGGACAAGCGCCGCGCGAGCAACCGCAGACGGCGAATCCGGAACCCCAGATCGTGGTCGCGGAAGAAAGCGATGGTTGGCGCGCTGGCCCCGCCACGCATCGCGCTCAGATGATCGAGGCCATGCCCGGCGAGCCAATCTGCCAGCCGCTGAGCCACTGGGTCGGCCCCGCCCAGCGCCAGTTCAGGGGCAGCGTGTTCGATCGTCGCGCCCAGTTCATCAACAATCTGGGCAAACTTGACCTGACCATACGATTGGAACGCATAGCCTGACTGGATCGCTGCCGCCTGCTGCGCTTTGGCGCGCCAGTTGCCCAGCCGCCGTACGCTGGGCCGATCGAGAAACAAGGTGCGGCCAAACAGCTTTTCGACTGCTGCTTCGACCTCGGGCCGCAGCGCGTCGACGATGATTTTGAGCGCGGTCAACTGCCGCGAGGCCGCGGCGATCGCTTCGAGGTTATCGCGCACTGGCTGTTCGCGCGGAATCGACGAGAGCGAACCGAAAATCACCGAAAAGAACCCCGGTGCCCGCGCATCGGCATGGCGCTGCCCACCGATCTCATCGGGGTGTGGATCGATATAAACGAACCGCCGGTCGACCTCGCGCTGGGCTGGCCGGTCGCGCAGCACGGCGATCGCTTCGGCAAACGGAGCGTTGACCAGGACTGACCCATCGATCAGTGCCACCGCAGCGGTATCGCCGCGGTGGCTGTGTTCGGGCATGATCCGTTCGACAAACGCGGTGCGGCTGTACCACGGATCACCGCGTTCGGCCGCCAGTGTGTCGATCTCGGACAGTTGCAGCGGTGGGAATGCGCCCGGAAAACTGGCCGTAGCGCGCGCCGCCAACACCAGTTCGAGCGGCGCAGCCAGGCTTTGCCCGCTGGCAACCGGAGTAGCCGCGCGAAACCCGATCGAGACGCGATGCTCGCTTTCCTCGATCATCGCCGGGCTGTTAAGCCGGAGCAGCTGCGGATGACCCTTGAAGTCGGTCGCGGTGACAAACAGATCGAGCGGGTGATCGGGCGGTAGCAGTGGGGTTTCGGTTTCGCCGCGCTGCATCGCGTCAAGCGCCTCGGCCAGCAATCGTGAAAACCCGAGCCCGCCGAACGGCGGTTCGAACCAGCGCGAACGCATCAACCGCGACAGCTTGCCGCGTACCTCCGACCGGGTTTCAGGCGCAACGCTGGCCGATACGACATTGCCCGGCCGCTTGAGCATCCAGTAGACCAGCGGCATCGCCCACAGCTTGGCATAGCGGAACCACGGCCGCGCATCTGGATCCATCAGCACTTCGACGTCGGCGCGCTCGAGCCATAAGTCGGTCAGCGGCTCAAGGCTTTGCCCCGAATGGATCGCCTGCGCGAGGTAAATGCCGTTGATTCCTCCCGCGCTGGCCCCGGCAATGATATCGGTCAGCACTTTGAGCCGCAGCCCTTGCTGACGCTCGATCCGTTCGAGCAGTTTGAGGTACACCGCCTCGGTCCCGCCCTTGCTGGCCGCACCGCCATGATGCGCGCGGCTGGCGCGGGTGAGTTTCCACAGTTCCTTGATGACACCGTGCATATAGACCGCCAGGCTCACTCCGCCGTAGCAGACCAGTGCAATCCTGAGTTCTTTCTGGCGCATGATGCCAACTGCCGATATCGATTTGCCAACGCAAGCCGTAAGGTAGCCCCGATGCAAAAGAGCGAGAAAACCTTATTGAGCGAGTTGCGGTTGTGGCGCCGCACGCACCGCGATGAGCCGGTCGGCGAGGCGGCACCATTGCTTACGCCGGGTCAGCGGATTGCCGACACGGTCGCCGCGACCATGGGTTCATGGCGGTTCATCATCATCCAAAGCTGCATCTTGCTGCTGTGGATCGCGCTTAACATCACCGCTTGGGTCAAACACTGGGATCCTTACCCGTTCATCCTGCTTAACCTCGCGCTGTCGTTTCAAGCGGCTTACGCCGCGCCGTTCATCATGATGAGCCAAAACCGTCAGCAGGACATTGATCGGGCCAAGGCAGAGACCGATTACCGCGTCAATGTGAAGGCCGAGCTGGAGATTGAACTGCTTCACGAAAAGCTCGATCTGCTGCGCGAAACCGAAGTCGCCGCGCTGACCAAGGCGGTGGAGAATCTGTCATACGAATTGCGCAAGCGGCCGAACTAGCGATTGCGTTCCTGATACGTTCCAGCTAACCCGAACTCATGGTCAAGACCAAACGCCGCTTTATCTGTCAGGCTTGCGGCAGCGTCGCGCACCGCTGGCAGGGGCAGTGCGCTGATTGCAGCGAATGGAACACGCTGGCTGAAGATGCGCCGGCCACGGTGTTTTCAGCCAAGCATGATTTATCATCGGGCGGGCGCGCGATCAGCTTTGAAGCGATGGATGCGCCCGGCCAGCAACTTGTGCGCCAATCGACCGGCCTGGCCGAATTTGACCGCGCTTTGGGCGGCGGGCTGGTGCCGGGCAGCGCGGTGCTGATGGGCGGCGATCCGGGGATCGGCAAATCGACATTGTTATTGCAGGCAGCGGCCGCACTGGCGCTGCGCGGGCAGACCGCGGTTTACATCAGCGGGGAAGAAGCGGCCGGACAGGTGCGGCTGCGCGCTGATCGGCTGGGGCTGGGCAAAGCGCCGATCCTGCTCGCCGCGGCGACGTCGGTGCGCGATATCATCACCACACTGGCTGGTATGCCGCCGCCGGCGCTGGTGGTGATCGATTCGATCCAGACAATGCATTCGGACCAGATCGAAGGCGCGCCGGGCACGGTCAGCCAGGTCCGCGCCTCGGCGTTCGAACTGATCCGCTACGCCAAAGACAGCGGCGCCGCACTGGTGCTGGTCGGGCACGTCACCAAAGATGGCAGCATCGCCGGGCCGCGCGTGCTGGAACATATGGTCGACGTGGTGATGAGCTTCGAGGGTGAGCGCAGCCACCAGTACCGGATCCTGCGATCAATCAAGAACAGGTTTGGCCCGGTCGACGAAATCGGCGTGTTTGCGATGGAAGGCGATGGCCTGGCCGAAGTTGGCAATCCTTCGTTGCTGTTCCTGTCGGGGCGCGATCAGCCGGTGCCGGGCAGCGCTGTATTCCCGGCGATCGAAGGCACGCGCCCGGTGCTGGTGGAAATTCAGGCCCTGATCGTGCGGCTGGCCAGCGGGGCGACTCCGCGCCGCGCGGTGGTCGGGTGGGATAGCGGGCGGCTCGCCATGCTGCTCGCGGTGCTCGAAGCCCGATGCGGGCTCAATTTTTCCTCGGCGGAGGTTTATCTCAATGTCGCAGGGGGTTACCGGCTGGCTGACCCAGCGGCCGATCTGGCTGTGGCTGCGGCTTTGATTTCGGCGCTGGCCGACAAACCGCTCGCTGCCGATGCAGTGTGGTTTGGCGAAGTATCGCTGGCCGGCGAAATTCGCCCGGTTGCGCATGGGGCGATCCGGCTGCGCGAAGCCGCCAAGCTGGGCTTCGGCCGTGCCTGCGGGCCAGCCGATGTGCCCGGCAAAAGTAAGCCTGCGCGCTATACCGGGCTGAGCCTGCTACCAAATCTCGTTGACCGGATAATGACCGGCGCTTAGTTTCGCGCGGATATGACCGGTTTTGACATTGCAGTTCTGATTTTGGTTGGCCTTGGGGCGATCACCGGGTTCATGCGCGGCTTCGTGCAGGAAGTGTTCGCGCTCGCCGCTTGGGTGCTGGCGCTGGTCGCCATCCACAACCTGCACACGCCGTTGACCGCGGCGCTGATCAAATATGTCGGGACCACCAGCGGGGCTTCAGTGCTCGCTTTCGCGATCCTGCTGCTGGTCCCTTATGCGATTGTCAAACTGTTGTCCGACCGGTTGGGTTCGGCCAGCCGCAATTCGGTGCTTGGCCCGATTGACCGCGTAATCGGGTTCGGGTTTGGCGCAGTCAAAGGCATTGTCATCACCGTACTGGCGTTTTCGGTCCTGGTGCTGGGTTATGACACCATCTGGGGCGCTGGCGGGCGCCCGCAATGGATCACCGAATCGCGCTCATATCCGTTCGTCAATTCGGCCAGCGAGTCATTGGTCAAAATGATCGGCGAACGCCGCCGCGCGGCGGCCGAAGCCGCGGGGCGCGACGCGATCAAGCGCAAGACGACCGATGCCCTGACCGGCAAGTGACCACCGCCGCGCTGTACAATACCGAAGTGCTGGGGCTGGCCACCAGCCTCGCCAGTTATCCGTTGACCGATGATCTGGTGTTGCGCGGCACCGCACGCGCAGCGGCGTGCGGCAGTGTGATCAAGCTGGGCCTGTCTTGCGACACGGCGGGGCGGATTACCCGCGCGGGTGTGCACGCACAGGCCTGCGCAATCGGCCAAGCAGCCGCGGCGATATTCGTCGCTGCGGCGCCGGGCAAGGATCTGACCGAAATCAGCGCTGCAACCAGCGCGATCGAACAATGGCTGGCAGGTGGCGCGTTGCCTGCGTGGCCAGGGCTGGCTGTGATTGCGACCGCGCGCGATTATCCGGCGCGGCATGGAGCGATCCTGCTGGCGTGGCGCGCCGCGCTTGTCGCGCTGACGCCGCGCGGCTAGGGCTGTCGCCGCAATCCTGGGGAGAATACGACTGTGACCGCACCGGCAACCGCTGCGCTTCCTGAACCAAGCACGGCCGATATCAAGCTGGTGATCGCCGCATCTTCGCTTGGCACCGTGTTCGAGTGGTACGATTTCTTCATTTACGGCACGCTGGCGACGATCATCGGCAAGACCTTTGTGCCGTCTGACAACGAACTGGTGCGCCAACTGGTAGTGTGGGCGGGGTTTGCGGTCGGGTTCGGGTTCCGCCCGCTGGGTGCGGTGCTGTTCGGCTATCTGGGGGATCGGCTCGGGCGCAAATATACCTTTCTGGTCACGGTTACGCTGATGGGTTTGGCCACTGCCGCGGTCGGGCTCGTGCCATCGGTGCAGTCGATCGGACTGTTCGCGCCCGCAATTATCATTTTTCTGCGCGTGCTGCAGGGCCTTGCGCTTGGCGGCGAATACGGGGGCGCTGCGATTTACGTGTCCGAACACAGCCCGCCGGGCAGACGCGGGTTCTACACCGGGTTCATCCAGGCCAGCGTGGTCGGCGGGTTTATACTGAGCCTGGCCGTGGTGCTTGGCTGCAAAAGCCTGATGGACCCTGTGACGTGGCAGGATTGGGGCTGGCGGGTGCCGTTCCTGATGTCGCTGGCGCTGCTCGCGGTGTCGTTGTGGATGCGGCTTAAACTGTCTGAAAGTCCGGTCTTCAGCGCGATGAAAGCCAAGGGCGAACTGGCCAGCAATCCGTTTGTCGAAAGCTTTACCTACCCCGGCAACAAGCGGCGGATTTTTATCGCGCTGTTCGGAATCGGTGCCGGGCTGACGGTGATCTGGTACACTGCAATGTTCTATGGCTTGTCGTTCCTGACGGTGCAGATGCGGGTCGAGGAAACCCGCGCGCAGTTGATCTGTGCGGGGGTTTCGCTGGTCGGTCTGGTGTTTTTCGTCGGCAGCGGGGCATTGTCCGACAAGATCGGGCGCAAGATCCCGATTGTTTGGGGCTATGCGGCCACCCTGGTGCTGCTGTTCCCCTGCTTCTGGGTGATCGGCTGGGCGTTGGCACCGGCGCAGGCAGCAGCGGCCGCCGGGGCAAAAATCGTCCCGGATTTTCAGGCGACTGCGATAGTCGCCGGTGCGCTGCTGGTCTTGAGCGCGCTGTCGGGCGCGACCTATGGCCCGGTTGCGGCAGTGCTGACCGAGATGTTTCCGGCGCATATCCGGTATTCGTCGATGTCGATCCCGTACCACATCGGGACCGGCTATTTCGGCGGATTTCTGCCGCTGATTGCCACCGCGATCGTCGCGCGCACCGGCGATCCCTATGCCGGGTTGTGGTACGCCTGGACGGTGGTGCTTGTCGCGCTGGTCATCGCGGCCTGGGGGCTCAAGAGCGGGCCGCCGCAAGATTTCTCCGACGATGCCGCTTGAACCGCCGGCTTACCCGCTTCGCCTGAACCTTGACGCCGCCGCGCTGGCAGACAATTGGCGCGCGCTGGACCGGCTATCGGGGCAGGCCAGCGCGGGCGCGGCGGTAAAGGCCAATGGTTATGGGCTGGGTGCGCGGCGCGTGGTACCGCTGTTGTGGGCGGCGGGGTGCCGCAGCTTCTTCGTCGCGCACTGGGCCGAAGCCGCCGAGCTGCTCGATTTGGTTCCGCCATCGACCATCGCGGTACTGCACGGGCCGCTGAGCGCTCTTGATGCAGCATTTGCGCGCACTAACGAGCTGCGTCCGGTGATCAATTCGCTGGCGCAAGCACGGCTGTGGCATGCCGCGGACGGGGGTCCGTGCGATCTGATGGTCGACACCGGGATCAACCGGCTGGGCCTGCCGCTAGACGATCTGGGCGATCCAACCGTGGCCGCGCTCGATATCGAAACGCTGCATTCGCATCTTGCCTGCGCCGAGGACGATGCACCGCAAAACGAGCGCCAACGCGCGCGCTGGGTCGAGGCGTGCCAGCAAGTGCCGCACCGCCGCAGCAGCCTGGCCAACAGTGCCGGGATCATGCTGGGGGCAGGGTATCACGGTCAGCTGACCCGCCCCGGTCTGGCGCTTTACGGCGGGGTGCCGTGCGCTGGGCTGGCACCGCATATCCGCCAGGTCGCCCGGCCCGAGGCGCAGTTGATCCAGCGCCGCCGCCTCGCGCCGGGGGACAGCGTTGGCTATAACGCCGCGTTCACCGCCACTGCGCCGCTCGATGTTGGCGTGGTCAGCATGGGCTATGCTGACGGCTATCTGCGGTGTTGGTCAAACCTTGGGACGTTTCGCGCCGATGGCACCGCGCTGCCAGTGCTGGGCCGCGTCTCGATGGATATGACCGTGATCGATCTTTCAGCCACACCCGATCTGGCTGAGGGTGACTGGATCGAGCTTGATTACAACCTGCCTCACGCCGCCCGGCGCAGCAGCTTGTCGCAATATGAGTTGCTGACTTTGCTCGGCCGCCGCTTTGCAAGATGATGCTGCGCAACATGCAAATGTTGCATTGCCGTTGCTGCAGGTGCTAACGCTACGGCAAGCACCTTAGCACGATCAGGATGACTGACATGAGCGAGACCCCCGGCGAGACGGTCATTATCAAGAAGTACGCCAATCGGCGGCTGTATAACACCAAGAGCTCGAGCTATATCACGCTCGACCATCTCTCGAAGATGACTCGCGAAGGGGTGGAATTCAAAGTGCTCGACGCCAAGACCGGCGCGGACATCACGCATTCGATCCTGACCCAGATCATCATGGAAGAAGAAAGCGCGGGCGGTGAACAGATGCTGCCGGTCAATTTTCTGCGCCAGTTGATCGCGATGTACGGCAATTCCATGCAAAGCGTGGTGCCGCATTACCTTGAAGCGTCGATGGACCACTTCCGCTCGAACCAAACCAAACTGCGCGAAGCGTTCGAAGCAAGCCTTGGGGTTAACCCGCTGGCCAAGCTTGCGCAGCAAAATCTGGCAATGTTCAAAGCTGCGGCATCGGCGTTCGTGCCCGGACTGGCCGATACCAAGGTCGGCTCGCAACCCGGCAGCGGCAAGGATCAGGCTGACGAGTTGGCGGCGTTGCGCGCGCAGATGGCCGAAATGCAGGACAAGCTCGACAAGCTGGGCAAATAGCTGCGCGGCGGGTTAGCTCCGCAGCGCGCGGACCATAATTCCCCCGCCACCCACCGCAACAATCAGTGCGACCGCCAGCATTGGCAGTTGCGATCCGGCTGGGGCGGCCGGAGACGCCGGAGAGGTGCCCGCAACCGCAGCAGCAGCCTTGGCTTCTTTCTGTTGGGCCGACATCGACCACGGATTGGGGTGGTCGGACTGACTGCTGTTTTCGCTAGTGCTGGACGAACGGTGCATCGGCACCACAACCGGAACATGCCGTGATCTGAAACGGAACCCGCGCGCCTCTGCCGGTTGGCCGAAACCGGCCATGCCGAGCCCAAGCGATACCAGTGCCAGCATACCTAACCATTTGCTCATCATGCAAATTCCCCGCTACCCCAAAGTCGCTATACGGCGCAGCCATAAACAATCTGCTAATCCGCCGCGCCTTGCGGGGGTGGGGCTACTGGGCTAACGCGCGCGGCATGAAACATGCGCTTTCCGTTACCCGCTCTGCCGACTTTGCCGCCTGGTATCAGGAGGTCATTGCCGAGGCTGAAATGGCCGAGGAATCAGGGGTGCGCGGGTGCATGGTGATCCGCCCGTGGGGCTATGGCATCTGGGAGCGGATCCAGCACTTGATGGACGCGCGGATCAAGGCTGCGGGAGTGGAAAACTGCTATTTCCCGCTGTTCATCCCGCTCAGCTACTTTGCCAAGGAAGCTGAGCACGTCGACGGCTTTGCCAAGGAAATGGCGGTGGTCACGCATCACCGGCTGATCGCTGACGGGAAGGGCGGGTTGATCCCCGATCCCGAAGCAAAGCTGGAAGAGCCGCTGATCGTGCGGCCCACTTCGGAGACGGTGATCGGGCAGGCGATGGCGCGCTGGATTCAGTCGTGGCGCGATCTGCCGTTGCTGACCAACCAGTGGGCCAACGTGGTACGCTGGGAAATGCGCACCCGGATGTTCCTGCGCACCAGTGAATTCCTGTGGCAGGAAGGCCATACCGCGCATGCCGACAAGCCCGATGCGATGGCTGAGACTTTGCGCGCACTCGAGATGTACCGCGCCCACGCCGAAGAAGACCTGGCGATCCCGGTGTTCGCGGGTGAAAAGCCCGAGCACGAGCGCTTCCCCGGGGCAACCGCGACTTACAGCATCGAGGCGATGATGCAGGATGGCAAGGCGCTGCAAGCCGGGACCTCGCATTACCTTGGCACCGCTTTTGCCGAAGCCGCCGGGATCCGTTATCAGGACAAGGAGGGCCAGCAGACGCTGTGCCATACCACCAGCTGGGGGGTTTCCACGCGCCTGATCGGCGGGGTGATAATGGTTCACGGCGACGATGACGGCTTGCGCGTGCCGCCCCGGATTGCGCCACATCAGATCGTGATCCTGCCGATGCTGCGCGAAGACGATGGTGACACGGCGCTGCTGGCGTACTGCGAAGAACTGCGCAAAACGCTGGTCAGCCAGACCGCGCTGGGCGAACCGGTGCGTGTCCTGCTCGACAAGCGCGCAGGTAAGGCTACGCAGAAACGCTGGGGCTGGGTCAAGAAGGGCGTGCCATTGATCCTCGAAATTGGCGGCCGCGATGCAGCCGGCGGCCAGGTTTCGGTGCTGCGGCGCGACCGGCTCTACCGCGATGACGGCAAGGTCAACTTCAGCGCAATGGCCAAAGATGATTTCCTCGCCGCTGCGGCCAGCGATCTGGAAGACATCCAGTTGAGCCTCCATGCCCAAGCTACTGCGCACCGCGACCGGCAGATCGAACGCGGGATTTCTGACGTGGCCGGGCTCGAGCAATTCTTCGCCGCCGATCTGAAATATCCCGGCTGGGTCGAATTGGGCTGGTCGCGGCCGACCGGAGCTGCGCTGGATGCGGTGGTAGCCAAGCTCAAGGCGCTCAAGCTGACCGTGCGCAATACGCCGAACGGCGGCGCGCCGGTTAGCGGAACCTGCCCGTTCACGGGCGAGCCAGCCGTCGAAAGGGTTTACGTTGCGCGCGCTTATTAAACTGGCAGCGCTGACGCTGTTGGTAACGGCTCCGGTGCTGGCCCGCAGTGTTGCCGCGCCCCAGGTCAGCCCGGCCCGCCTGCGCGCCGATGTGGCGGCGCTGGTGTCGTTTGGCACGCGCCACACGCTGTCGAGCCCGGACGATCCCAAGCGCGGGATTGGCGCCGCGCGGCGCTGGACCGAACGTGAATTGCGCAAGACCAGCGCGGCCTGCGGCGGTTGCCTGATGCTGGCGCTGCCCGAAACTGTGGTCACTGGTGACCGTATGCCGCAGCCCGCCAAGATCATCGATGTGCTGGCGATCCAGCGCGGGACCGAGCGGCCCAACGAAGTCGTGATCGTGCAGGGCCATATCGACAGCCGGGTGTCCGACGTGATGAATGCCACCGCCGATGCACCGGGTGCGAATGATGATGGTTCGGGCGTCGCGCTGGTGCTCGAAGCGGCGCGGGTGCTGTCCAAGCGCAAGTTCCCGACCACGATCGTTTACGCGGTCCTGTCGGGCGAAGAACAAGGTCTGTTCGGCGGAAAATTGCTGGCCGATTATGCCAAGGCGCAAGGCTGGACCGTGAAAGCGGTGCTGAACAACGATATTGTCGGCAACAGCCGCGGATCCGACGGGCTGGTCGACAACACGCACGTCCGGGTGTTCTCCGAAGGGCCGCGCGCCGATGCGACTGACGCGCAACGCGGCGCAGCCCGCCGCTTTGGGGGCGAGAATGACAGCCCCAGCCGCAATCTGTCCCGTTATGCCGCGGCGATCGCAGCCGGTTTGCCCGGCGGACTCGAAGTGCGGCAGGTATGGCGCGCTGACCGGATGGGGCGCGGCGGCGATCACTTGCCATTTCAGGACATGGGGGTAGCCGCGATCCGCTTTTCAGTTGCGGTTGAAAATTACGATCACCAGCATCAGGACCTGCGCACCGAACGCGCGGTGATCTATGGCGATACGATCGAATTCATGGACTTCGATTACCTCGCCAAGGTTACCACGCTGAACATCGCCATGCTTGACCGGCTCGCGCGCACGCCGCTGCCGCCCACCGTCAGCGTCGAAGCAGCGGTCCAGACATTTACCGTAGTCAAGTGGGCCCCGTCGCCGGGCGCGGCCGGCTACAATGTGTGGCAGCGCCGCACCGATGTTGCGGGCTGGACCAAAGTCCGGCGCGTGGCGGCGAGCGGCTCGCAGCTCAAATTGCCGGGGGTACGCGGCGATGACTGGTTCTTCGGGGTCAGCGCGCTGGCCGCCGATGGCAGCGAAAGCGCGGTCGCATCGGGCGTTCCGGGCGGCGGCTTTGTCCGTCCGGCGCAATAAGCAGTGCCGCGCAAACCAACGCCAAATCCCGGCCTCCCCAGCCGCAAGCAAGTGCTCGACTTTATCGCGGACAGCGTTGAGCCGGCGGGCAAGCGCGAAATCGCGCGCGCTTTCGGACTGAAAGGGCAGGAGAAAATCCAGCTCAAATCGATGCTGAAAGACATGGCCGAAGAAGGCTTGATCGACGGCAACCGCACCGCCTTCCACCGGATGGGCGGGGTGCCCAAGGTCACCGTGCTGCGGGTAATCGAGATCGACGACGGCGAAGCGATTGCAGTCCCCGATAGCTGGACCCCGGATGATGCCGTGCCGCCGCCGCGGATCCGGCTGCGCGCACTAAAAGGCCGCGAGGGCGCGCTGCGCTCGGGCGACCGGGTGCTGGCGCGGACCGAAGAACTTACGCACGGGTGGATTGCGCATCCGATGAAAAAGCTGCCCGCGGCCGCTGATCAACTTATGGGGGTGATCGAAATTGACGGCGGCGGCAAAGCCTGGCTCGCTCCGGTCGACAAGCGTGAACGCAATTCCACCCCGGTTGCCGATCTGGGCGGTGCTGAACCCGGACAGCTGGTTTTGGCTGAGCCGGTCGGGCGGTCACCCCGCGCCGGGGTGAAGGTGACGGCGGTGCTCGGTGATCCGCTCGCTCCCAAGGCGTTCAGCCTGATCGCGATTCACAAGCACGGGATTCCCTACGCTTTCGATCCTGACACAATCGACGAGGCCGAACTGGCCGCCAAGCTGCCGCTCCACGCCGACGCGCGCGAAGACTTGCGTCACTTGCCAATCGTCGCGATCGATCCCAGCGACGCGCGCGATCATGATGATGCAATCTGGGCCGAGAGCGATGGCGCGGGCGGGTTCCGCGCGGTGATCGCGATTGCCGATGTCAGTTATTACGTCCGGCCGGGTTCGTCGCTTGATCGCGATGCCCGCAAGCGCGGCAATTCGGTCTATTTCCCCGACCGCGTTGTACCGATGCTGCCCGAAGTGCTCAGCGCCAATGTTTGCTCGCTGCGCGCTGGTGAAGACCGCGCAGCGATGGTTTGCCACGTGGCAATCAGCGCGCAGGGCCAAGTGACATCATGGCGCTTCACCCGCGCGGTGGTGCGAATTCACGAGGTGATGGCTTACGAGGAGGCGCAGCGGCGCATTGATGAGCGCGCGG
The DNA here is from genome assembly GCA_031361075.1 of Novosphingobium sp. GTDB lineage: Bacteria > Pseudomonadota > Alphaproteobacteria > Sphingomonadales > Sphingomonadaceae > Novosphingobium. Next base: position 13,173 of record JANMCG010000132.1, read on the forward strand.
CCGATCCGCAATTGGACGCGCTGTGGGCGGCGTGGCGCGCGCTGGCCGCCGCACGCGCGGCACGCGATCCGCTGGCGCTCGACTTGCCCGAACGGCGGGTGATCCTCGACGAGCATGGAAAAATCGAGCAAATCGCGCTGCGCCAGTCGCTCGACGCGCACCGGGTGGTCGAGGATTTCATGATCACCGCGAATGTCGCGGCGGCCAAGGCGCTTGAGGCCAAGACTTCGCCGGTGGTTTACCGCATCCATGAACCGCCGAGCCGCGAGAAGCTGATCGCGCTTAAGGACTACCTCGCGACATTTCAGAAAACGCTTTCGCTGGGCCAGGTTATCACGCCGACATTATTCAACCGTATCCTTAAAGATGTTGCTGATGAGTCTGAAAAAGCTGTGATTATGGAAGCGGTGCTGCGCAGCCAGACGCAAGCTTACTATGGCCCGCGCAATGCCGGGCACTTCGGTCTGGCGCTGGGTTCCTACGCCCATTTTACCTCGCCAATCCGGCGTTATTCGGATCTGCTGGTGCACCGCGCGCTGGTCGACGCTTACGGACTGGAGTTGCCCGCGCCCGATGGCGATCTGCCCGCGCACAGCGGTCTGTCGGAGCGCGACCGTGACGATCTGGGCCGCGTATCCGAGGCAATTAGCCAATCAGAACGCCGCGCGATGATGGCCGAGCGCGATACGATCGATCGTTATGTCGCCGCGTGGCTTTCGGCGCGGGTCGGCGAAGTGTTCGAATGCCGGGTAACGGGCGTGCAGCGATTTGGATTGTTCGCGACAATCATCGGGCTGGGCGGCGATGGGCTGGTGCCGATCTCGGTACTGGGCGACGAGCGGTTCGCTTACGATGACAAGGCGCAAGTGCTCGAAGGCGAGCGCAGCGGTATCCGCTATGGCTTGGGTCATCGGATGCAGCTCAAGCTGGCTGAGGCTAATCCGCTGACCGGCGCGCTGAAATTTGAACCCGAGGGCAGCACCGGCGGGCGGATAGAACCGCGCGGGCGGCCATCACCCCTGCACAAAAAAGGCAATCACCTGACGGGCGCGCGCGGTCGGCCCGGCAATATCCGCCATCAGGGCAAGCGCCGCTGATCAGCGCGGCTAATCAACTCAGACGTTCGATGTCGGCATCGCTGAGGCCGCCGGGAATGACGTAGACCGGGCAGGGTAATTGTCCCGCGGCCCCGGCAAAGTGCGACACAAGGGGTCCGGGCCCGCCGCTGGCTTCGGCCCCCAGTACCAGCGCAGACACCTCGGGATGTTCGGTCAGATAGTCGCGGATCACGGCCACCCCGTCGCCTTGGCGTACCGAGATCACTGGCGGTTTGCCGCCGTCGCTGAGCAAGCTGCCAGCAGCAGAGGTTACCAACGCCTCGGCGCGGGCGCGGGCTTCTTCTTCGATCGTCGCCTGCACCCCGCCGAACGCCACAAACGGCTGCGGCGGCACCAGCGCGAGCAAATGCACCGAACCGCCGGTGCGGGTCGCGCGCCGCGCAGCAAAGCGCAGCGCGGTGCTGGCCTCCTCGGTCTCGTCCATGATCACCAGATAAAC
>JANMCG010000149.1:0-8742 GCA_031361075.1 Novosphingobium sp.
TTGCCAGACCCGCTCGGCCGGTCCGGGCAATCATTCCACCACGACTTCAGCGCAATTCCATTACCTCAATCGCGCAAATATGTTGCTAAGCCACATACTCAACCCCAACCCCAACCCCAGCGCGATTTAGCGTGGCGGCCAGGCGGATTGCCAAATCCAGAAGCTGAAGCGTTTCTGGGCAATCTGTGTATCGAAATCGACGAGGTCGGCACGACTGTCCATCGCCCCGGTGATGGGCCGCTGGCTGCACCGAGCGGACAGCTGCAAGTGTATTTCGTGCTCGACGGCGAAGCGCAGTGCCGCAGCGGCGATACCCTGTTGACACTCAAGTGCGGTACACTGCTGGTCGCACCAAGCGCACTCAATTTACAATTTACGGTAGCGCAGTCCGAACTGTCCCAATCGAACGATCAGATTGTCATGTTCGCCGCGCCGCCGGTCGGCGGGACCACCATGACACTGGCCACCATCGGACTGACCGTCACATCCGCCGCGCAACTGCGGATCTGCGAACAACTGGATGGAGCGCTGGTCGAAGCGAGCGGCGATGCACATATTCGCCAGACGGTCGGGCTGCTGCTGGCCGAGATATCACACCAGCAGATCGGCGCGCGTTCGATCATCGGCGCGCTCGCTAAAAACCTGTTGTTGCTCGCGATGCGCGAACACTTGGGGAAATTGCGCAAGGACAATCCGCTTAACCTGCTGTTGGCCGAACCACAGATCGCGCGGGTGGCCAATGCAATCACGGACGATCCGGGTAAGCGCTACTCGATGGACAGCCTGGCGCGGCTGGCGGCCATGACCCCGCAGGCGCTGTCGCGCCGGTTCGATGCCTTGTTCGGCATGGCGCCTAACGAATTTATCCAGCACGCCCGCCTGACTATGGCCGAAGCCATGCTGCGCACCACCGATCTGCCGGTCAAGACGATCGCCGGAAAGGTCGGCTTTGCCAGCCGCAGCCACTTTTCGCGGCTGTTCAGCAAATTCAGCGGCTACGATCCGACCGCCTATCGTAACGCTCACCGCTAGCCGCTAGGCCGCAACGGCTTGCTGCACTGCGCCACCGTGCTGCCGGTTGTCGCCTCGAAGCTGTGGCTAAACCGATTGGTTCCACCCTAGACCTCCTTGTGCCGCACTTGCACGGAGCTCCCAAACTGGCTGAGCGCGAGCTTAATTGCGGCCTTGCAGTTTGCCGCGGGCGATGACTTGCGCCTGGATTTCGGCCGCGCCTTCGAAGATGCTCAAAATTCGGGCGTCGCACAGCACCCGGCTGATCTCATATTCCAGCGCATAGCCGTTGCCGCCGTGGATTTGCAGCGCGGCGTCGGCGCTGGCCCAGGCGGAGCGCGCGGCGAACAGCTTGGCCATTCCGGCGTCGATATCGCAGCGCTTGCCCAGGTCCTTGGTCCGCGCCGCTGCATAAGTCACCTCGCGCGCCATGACCGTATCGGCCAGCATTAGCGCCAGTTTATCCGCCACCCGCGCGAATTCGATGATCGGCCGGCCGAATTGGCGGCGCTCGGAGGCGTAACGGAAGCCCAGTTCGAACGCGCGTCGGCCCAGCCCGACCGCACGCGCTGCAGTCTGGATCCGGGCGCCTTCGAAAGTCTGCATCAATTGCTTGAAGCCTGCGCCTTCGCGCCCGCCCAGCAGCGCGTCCGCGGGCGCGGCAAAGCCATCGAACTGCAACGCATATTCGCGCATTCCGCGATAGCCGAGCACCTCGATCTCGCTCCCGCTCAAACCTGCATCGGGGAACGGGTGGGTGGTGCTGCCGCGCTGCTTGGGGACCAGCAGCAGCGAAAGTCCGGCATAGCCTTGGCCGGGCAATGTGCGAACCATTACCGTCATCAGATCGGCGCGCGCGGCATGCGTGATCCAGGTCTTGGCACCGTCGATCTGCCAGCCATCGGCGGTACGGCTGGCCCGCGTTGCCAGGCTGGCCATATCCGATCCGGTGTCGGGCTCGGTGAATACCGCGGTCGGCAGCACTGCGCCGCTGGCGATGCGCGGCAACCACTGCTCTTGCTGCCCGGCCGTGCCGCCAAGCATGATCAGCTCGCCCGCAATTTCGGAGCGGGTGCCGAGCGAGCCGGTGCCGATCCAGCCGCGCGACAATTCTTCGGTCACCACGCACATCACCAGCTTGCCCAGCCCCAGCCCGCCGAACTGTTCGGGAATGCACACCCCGAACGTGCCCATTTCGGCCATCGCCGCAACCAGTTGGTCGGGGATCAGGTCATTGCGCAAATGCCAGCCGTGTGCGTGCGGGATGATCTGCTGATCGGTGAACCGGCGGTACTGCGCCCGGATCGCATCAAGCGTGTCATCATCGAGCCGGTCGGACGGCATCTCGCCAGCGCGCAGCAGCGCCACCAATTGCGCGCGCGTTGCCGGCGTATTGCCGTTCAGCAGATAGCCGCGCACCGCTGGGTCAGCCGCTAGGGCCTGCGCTTCGGCCTCAAGCCCTAGCCCAGACGGGCGGATCGTTTCGTGCTGCCCCATCGGCAACCCGCCGATCAGCTGGGCCAGCGTTTCTCCCAGCGCGATCGACAGCACCAATCCATCGATCTCGCGCGCTGCACCTTCCGCTGCCAGTCGCTCATGCCACGTATTTAACGCAGCCAGCGCCGCCGCTGCCGTAGCAATCCAGGCATAACCATGGGCGGCGTGCTGTTCTTCATCGATGCTGGCACTGGCCAGCTTGGCGTGGAGCGCGGTCAGCGCCGCATCGGCATAGCGCCCGGCGGCTTGGACGGCATCTTGGCTATTGCTCATCGCGCGGCCATACTGCGGCGCAGGCCACACGAACAGTCCTGTTGCGCTTGGCCAGCGGCCTTGCGCTGTCCCGGCGCGCGGAACCAAACCGCTGATTGTGCATTGCAACATCAGGCAACAGGTGTTGACGACAATTCACGACAATTGGAAACTTGACGCGAAGCCGGCAAATTTGTTCGGACGGGGAATGCCTTCGCCCAGATCAAGCAGCACGCCCCCGCCGCGCACCACAGCCGTGTTCTTGGCCATCGGCTTGCTGGCAGGTTGCAATTCTTCCGCGCAAACCGGACGCAAAGACCCCGGCACGCCGCAAGTCGGGTTCATCGTGATGCATCCAACCGTGGCCAACGTCGAGGTCGATCTGCCCGGCAGGATCGCAGCGGCGGCTACGGCCGAGGTCCGTCCGCAAGTGTCCGGGATCATTCAGGAACGGCTGTTTACCGAAGGATCGCTGGTCCGCGCCGGTCAGCCGCTGTACCGGATCGACCCGAGCCTGTACCGCGCATCGCTGGCGCAAGCGCAGGCCAATCTGGCCAGCGCGCAAGCCAATGCAGGCGCGCTTGACGCCAAGGCGTCGCGGCTGCGTCCGCTGGCTGCGGCCGGGGCGGTGGCGCAGCAGGATGCGCTTGATGCGGCGGCGGCAGCCCGGCAAGGCCGCGCGGCCATCAACCAGAACCGGGCCGCGGTGAGTATCGCGCAGATCAACCTGCGGTTCGCCACGGTACCCGCGCCGATCTCGGGCCGCATCGGCCGCTCGAGCGTGACGAAAGGTTCGCTTGCCACCAATGCGCAGACCGAACCGCTCGCGGTAATCTCGGTGCTCAACCCGGTTTACGTCGATCTTCAGCAAAGCGCATCGGATCTGATCAAGATGCGCCAGCAAATGGCCGCGGGCGGCTCGGCGCCAACCGCAGCCGATGTGTGGCTGCTGCTTGATGACGGAACGCGCTATGCCGTGCCCGGGCGGATCGCATTTTCCGAAGTAACCGCCGATCCGGCGACCGGCACCGTCACCCTGCGCGCGACTTTCCCCAATCCGCAGGGGCTGCTGCTGCCGGGGATGTTCGTGCATGCCAAGCTGGCGCAAGTCAGCCAGGCCAATGTGTTTCTGGTTCCGCAAGTGGCGCTGACGCGTGATGCCAAGGGCACTGCCCAAGTCTATGTGGTAAGCCGTGACGGCAAGGCCGAACTGCGCCCGGTCAGCGCTGCGCGCACGCAGGGCGATGCCTGGGTGGTCACCGCCGGGCTGGCCGATGGCGACCGGGTGATCACGCAGGGGCTGGGTAAAGTCAAACCGGGCAAGCCGGTAAAAGCGGTTCTGCAATCCGCGCCGCAAACGCCGCCTACCGGATCTGCTTCCGGCAAGCCCGGCTGACCGGGGATGTCCCGAATATTCATTGACCGGCCGATCTTTGCCTGGGTCATTGCGATCATCACGATGTTGCTTGGCGTGGTCGCGCTGCGCACGCTGCCGATCGAGCAGTTTCCCGATATCGCTCCACCGCAGGTTAACATTCGCGCCAATTATCCCGGCGCATCGGCCGCCACGCTGGAAACCAGCGTGACGCAAGTGATCGAGCAGCAACTGTCGGGGATCGACGGGCTGCTCTATTTCAGCGCGTCGTCGTCAGCGCGCGGCGCGGTCAACATTTCGGCGACTTTTGCCAAAGGCACCGACCCCGATATTGCGCAAGTGCAAGTGCAGAACAAAGTGCAGCAGGCGCTCAGCCGGTTGCCGCAGCAAGTCCAGCAGCAAGGCGTCACTGTCACCAAATCCAACCCGGACTTCTTGATGATCGTCGGCATTTACGACGAAACCGATCGCGCTTCGAACCTAGAGGTTGCCGACTGGATGGTCTCCAATCTGCAAGACACGATCGGGCGGGTCGAAGGGGTTGGCGATACCAATGTGTTCGGCTCGCAATTTGCAATGCGGGTCTGGCTCGATCCAAACCGGCTCGCGTCGTTCGCGTTGATGCCGGGCGACGTCATCAGCGCAATCACCGCTCAGAATGCCGAAGTTACGGCGGGCGAAATCGGCGGCGTGCCAAGCCCGCCGGGGCAGATGCTTAACGCGGCGGTGACGGCGCAGTCGCGTCTGTCGAGCGCCGAAGAATTTGCCCGGATCGTGGTCAAGACGCAGCGCGACGGTTCGACCGTGCTTCTGCGCGATGTGGCGCGGATTGAACTGGGGGCCGAAAGTTATGGGGTGTACAGCCGGATCGACGGGCATCCGGGGGCTGGGCTGGCGGTGAGCTTGTCGCCTGGCGCGGATGCGCTGGCTACCGCGGACCGCGTAAAGGCCGCAATTGCCAACAGCGCGACCGGGTTCCCGCCTGGCTATGCGTACAAATATGCGCAGGATTCGACCATCTTCATCAAGCAGTCGATCGGCGATGTTGAAACGACCCTGATCGAGGCGATCGTGTTGGTGATCGTGGTGATCTTCGTGTTTCTGCAAAGCTGGCGCGCCACCTTGATCCCGGCGATCGCCGTGCCAGTGGTGCTGCTCGGCACCCTGGCCATTTTCTCGCTCGCCGGATTTACGCTCAACACCCTTACCTTGTTCGGGCTGGTGCTGGCGATCGGGCTCCTAGTCGACGATGCGATCGTGGTGGTCGAAAATGTTGAACGGCTGATGGCTGAAAATCCGGGCATGTCGCCGCGCGATGCAACCATCGAATCGATGAAGCAGATCCAGGTCGCGCTGATCGCAATAGCGCTCGTGCTGTCAGCGGTGTTCCTGCCGATGGCGTTTTTCGGCGGATCGGCCGGGGTGATCTATCGGCAGTTTTCGTTGACGATTGTCGGGTCGATGGTGCTGTCGGTGCTGGTCGCGCTGATCCTCAGCCCGGCGTTGACCGCCACCTTGCTGCGCCGCCCGGAAGATGAGGATCGCACCAGTCTGGTCGGGCGCGCCAGCATGAAAATGCGCGGCTGGTTCGATAGCCGGTTCCACCGGTTGAGCAGCTGGTATCAAGCCCGCGCCGAAGCCGCGATTGGGCAGCGCAAGCGCTATCTGCTCGTTTACGGCGTGTTTGCGGTGGTGCTGGTGGTGCTGTTCGTGCGGCTGCCCACCGGGTTTTTGCCAGTCGAGGATCAGGGGATTGCGCAAATCCAGTTCACGCTGCCCCCGGGCGCCTCGATCGAGCGCACGCAAGTTGCGCAGCGGCAGATCGAGGAATATTTCCAGACTCATGAAGCCGCTAACCTGAGCGCATTGCTGACCGTATCGGGCAGCGGCGGGGGCGGCGGCAGCGGCGGCCAGAATGCGGGGCGCGGGTTTGTTGCATTGAAGGACTGGGACGCGCGCGGCGGCACCGGTGACAACTCAGCCGATGCGATCACCCAGCGCGCCACCAAAGCCTTGTCAGGGCTGCGCGATGTCGAATTTTTTGCCACGCTGCCGTCGGCGGTGCGCGGGCTGGGGCAGTCATCGGGGTTCACCGCCGAGTTGCTGAACAGCAGCGGATTGCCGCGTGCAGCTTTCGCCAAAATTCAGGAGCAAGTGCTGACCGACACGCGCGCGGACAAGCGGATCGCCAATGTCCGCTTGTCGAGCTTGGCCGATCAACCCACGCTCAAGGTTACGATCGACAATCAGCGGCTGGCGGTGCTTGGCCTTACGCAGACCGATGTCAACACCACTCTATCGACCGCGTGGGGCGGGCGATATGTCAACGATTTTAATGACCGCGGGCGAGTCAAACGGGTCTATGTGGCAGGTGATGCGGCTTACCGGCACGCGCCCGAGGATCTCAGCTCCTGGCAAGTGCGCGGCAGTACCGGCCAAATGGTGCCATTTTCCGCCTTTGCCACAATTGGCTGGGCGGTGGCGCCCAATTCGCTCGGGCGGTTCAACGGTGTGGCCAACTATGAGTTCAATGGCCAAGCAGGACCCGGCTACAGTTCGGGCGACGCGATGGATGCGTTCGAAGCGATCGTAGCGAAATACCCGGGAGTGACGGTCGGGTGGGCCGGCATCTCGTATCAAGAGCGGTTAACCTCGGGCCAAGCCCCGATCCTGTACGCAATCTCATTGCTGGTGGTGTTTCTGTGCCTTGCGGCGCTGTACGAAAGCTGGACTATCCCGCTCGCGGTGCTGCTGATCATTCCGCTTGGGCTGCTCGGCGCGGTGGTTGCGGTAAGCCTGCGCGGGCTGCAAAACGACGTTTATCTGCAGATCGGACTGCTGACCACGATGGGCCTCACCGCGAAGAATGCGATCCTGATGATCGAATTTGCCGAAGCCGAAGAGAAAAAGGGCAAACGGATCATCGATGCTGCGCTTGAAGCGGCGAAAATCCGGCTGCGCCCGATCCTGATGACCAGTGCCGCGTTTATTTTCGGCGTGCTGCCGCTGGCGATCGCGACGGGTGCCGGGGCCAACAGCCGGATTGCAATCGGGACCGCGGTGATCGGCGGGATGCTGACCGCGACGGTGCTGGCCGTGCTGTTTATCCCGCTGTTTTTTGTGATCGTGCGCCGCACCACCCGCGATACGCTTGCCAAACTGCATCCCCGCGGTGCTGCGCCAACCAGCGAGGTCCCGCCGCCATGACACGAGCTGGCACCACGGCGGTGATCGCCGCTGTCTTGATGTCGGGCTGTTCGACGCAATCCGCTTATCTTCGCCCGCCAACCGCCGTCCCGCAAAGCTGGCCGACCGGGGCTGCTTATCTGCGCGACAGTCAGGCCGGACTGCCAAGCTATGATTGGCAAGCGGTAATGGGCGATCCGCGCCTGCGCAGGATTATCACGCAGGCGCTGAGCAACAATCAGGACCTCAAGCTGGCAGCCGCGAACATTTCGCTCGCCCGCGCGCAATTCGATGTCCAAAAATCCGAGATGCTGCCCGATATCAACGCCACGGCAGACTTGACCCGCAGCAAATCAGGCAGTTCCGGCAATTCCGGCAGTTCCGCAATTGGCGCGCGCAGCAATGCCGCGCTGCAGATCGGCGTGGCGGGCTACGAACTCGATCTGTTCGGGCGCTTGCGTTCGCTGAACGACGCTGCGCGGTCGCGCTATCTGGCCAGCATCTCGGCGGCGCAATCGGTCAAGCAAGTGCTGATCGCCGATATCGCCGATGCCTGGGTTGCTTATGGTGCCGATGCCAGTTTGCTGGCGCTGGCGCAGCAGACCGCGCTGGCCGCGCAGGAAAGCGTGCGGCTGACCGGGGCGCGGTATCGCGGCGGGATCGCCCCGCGCAACGATCTGCGGCAGGCCGAGATCGTGCTGGCCACCGCTCAGGCCGACGTCGCCAATCAAACAACCTTGGTCGCGCAAGACGCCAACACGCTGCGTTTGCTGGTTGGTGCAGAGGTTGCGCCAAGTGATCTGCCGCAGTCGATTACGGACGCGGCAGCGCGCTTTGCGGAAATTTCAGCGGGGCTTGATTCGTCGGTGCTGCTGCGCCGGCCCGATGTCGCCGAAGCCGAATGGCAACTGCGCGCGGCGAACGCCGAAATTGGCGCAGCGCGCGCGGCGCTGTTTCCCAAAATCAGCCTGACCGGCCTGCTCGGTTTAGCCACTTCGGCGCTGACTTCGCTGTTCAGTGGCGGCAGCTTTGTCTGGCAAGCCGGGGTTTCGGCCGGTCTGCCGATCTTTGGCGGCGCGGGTAAAGCCAATGTCCGGGTAAGCGAAGCGCAGCGCGACGCGGCTCAGGCGCAGTACCAGAAAGCGATTCAGCGCGCGTTTGCGGATGTTGCCAATGTGCTGGCACGGCGCGGGACAATTGCCGATCAACTGGCGGCGGCGCGCAGCGGCGATGCGGCGGCGGCCGACAACCTCCATTTGGCCGACCTCAGATACCGCAATGGCATCGACAGCTATCTGCTCGAGCTGACGGCGCGGCTGGCGCGCTATAACGCGGCACGTACCTTGGTCCAGACCCGGCTGCTCGATGCAAGCAGCCGGATTGCCATGTACCGTGCGCTCGGCGGAGATGCTTCACTCTGA
>JANMCG010000205.1:0-2980 GCA_031361075.1 Novosphingobium sp.
GGTAATCCCGGGCAAACGCTCGGCCAGCACCTTGGGATCGATATGATCGAGATGCAGGTTGATGTAATCGCCATTTGGGCCGACCCCGCGCCCTTCGCGCATTTCCAGCGCCATCGAGCGGCTGACCACGTCGCGGCTGGCCAGATCCTTGGCCGAAGGGGCATAGCGTTCCATGAACCGCTCGCCTTCGGAATTGGTCAGGTAGCCGCCTTCGCCGCGCGCGCCTTCGGTGATCAGCACGCCCGCGCCATAGATGCCGGTCGGGTGGAACTGCACGAATTCCATATCCTGCAGCGGCAGCCCGGCGCGCAGCACCATCCCGCCGCCGTCACCGGTGCAGGTGTGAGCCGAGGTGGCGGTGAAATAGCACCGGCCATAGCCGCCGGTCGCCAGCACCACGGCATGGCTGCGGAAGCGGTGGATCGAGCCATCGTCCATGCAAAGCGCGATCACGCCGACGCACTTGCCGCCATCCATGATCAGGTCGATCGCGAAGTATTCGATGAAGAAGTCCGCGTCGTACTTCAGGCTCTGTTGATAGAGCGCGTGGAGCATCGCGTGGCCGGTGCGGTCGGCCGCGGCGCACGTGCGCTGGACCGGCGGGCCTTCGCCCATGTTCTGCATGTGCCCGCCGAACGGGCGCTGGTAGATTGTGCCATCGTCGTTGCGGCTGAACGGCACGCCGGCGTGCTCGAGCTCGTACACAGCGGCGGGAGCCTCGCGCACCATATATTCGATCGCGTCCTGATCGCCCAGCCAGTCCGACCCCTTGACGGTATCGAACATGTGCCAGGTCCAGTGGTCCGGGCTGTTGTTCTGGAGGCTGGCGGCGATCCCGCCTTTCGCGGCAACGGTGTGGCTGCGGGTGGGGAACACTTTGGTGATGCAGGCGGTGCGCAGCCCCGCCTCGGCAGAGCCCATCGTGGCGCGCAGCCCCGATCCGCCCGCGCCGACGACGACTGTGTCGTAAGTATGATCGATAATTTTGTAAGCGGCAGTCATCTCGGTCAAGCTCCCAGCGCGATCCGCGCGACGCTCAGCAGGCCGAACGCAGCCCCGGCAAAGGTCAGCAGGTTAAGCACCGCCATCGCGGCGAATTTGTTGGCGTGCTCGTGAATGTAATCCTCGGCCAGCACCTGCAAACCCAGCCGGGCATGCCAGAAGGTCGAAATGACGAACAGCCCCACTAAAGTGCCGGTCAGCGGTGAATGCAGCCAATCGCGAATCGATTGAAAACTGTAATCGTGCTTGGTCACCAGCCCGCCCAGCAGGAACAGCCCGCCCAGCAGATTGGCGATCGCCGTGTAGCGTTGCAGCAGCCAGTGATGCGCGCCGCTGTGCGCCGATCCCAGCGCGCGGACCTTGCCCAGTTCGGTGCCGTTACCCATCGTTCGGTTTCCTTAGCGCAGCAGGATCGTGGCCCACACCGCAATGGTCGCGGCCAGCGCGAACAACGGGGTGGCCACTGACCAGAAAGCATTTTTGGTGAGCTCGTACCCGGCGCCGGCATCGAGCACGAAATGCCGAAGACCCGAGGCCATATGGCTGAGGAAAGCGTAAGTCAGCCCGATCAGCACCAGATTGCCGTACCATGTCCCGGCGTGGTCGGCGAAGGTCTGATATGCGGCAGGCCCCGCGGCGACCGAATAGAGCCACCACAACAGCACCGGCAAGCCGACCAGCGCCATCCCGTCGCCGGTCGCCCGGTGCAGGATCGATAGCGCCATCGCCGGGCCCCAGCGCCAGATTGTGATGTGCGGCGAAAGCGGACGAGTACGCGCGTCGGCCATGCGGCAAATAATCCCTTGTTGGCAGCGCAGCTTGGATGAGCCCGCTTGCCTTGTCCCCATAATCAAAATGCCGAGCCGTGCAAGCAGGGGCTTGGCGGTTTACCGGCCAGGCCATAAGGCCATGCGCATGACCGCGCTCACTGCACTTGTAACCGGCTCCTCGCGCGGGATCGGCGCGGCCATCGCCGCCGCGTTGCGCGCACGCGGGGTGACAGTGATCGGCCATGCCAGCGCGGCGCACGATGGCGCGACGATCGCGGCCGATCTGAGCGATCCGACCGCGCCCGCGCGGTTGTGGGACCAGGCGCTGGCGCAAGCCGGCAACCGGATCGACATTCTGGTCAACAACGCCGGGCGATTTGCGCCCAATGCGCTGGGGCTCAGCGACATTGCCTGGCTCGATAACTGGGAGGACACGCTGCGGATCAACCTGACCGCCGCGGCCGAACTGTCGCGCTATGCGGTCAAGCATTGGCTGGCGGACGCCCGTGGCGGGCGGGTGGTGCATATCGCCAGCCGCGCGGCCTATCGCGGCGATTCGCCCGATCACTGGCACTATGCCGCGGCCAAGGGCGGGATGGTGGCGATGCACAAGACCATCGCGCGGCATTACGCGGCGCAGGGCGTGCTGAGCTATGCGATTTGCCCCGGCTTTACCGACACCGCGATGGCCGGGGACTATCTGGCGAGTCGCGGCGGCGCTGCGTTGCTGGCGGATATCCCCTTGGGCCGGGTCGCCACGCCCGAAGAGATCGCGACGATGGCGGCGTTCTGCGCGCTCGATGCGCCGCCGAGCATGACCGGCGCGGTGCTCGATGCCAATGGAGCGAGCTATGTTCGGTAGGATTGCCATCACCGCTCTTGCTGCCATCTCGCTGGGCGCTGCATCTCCCCCCCCGGAACACGGCGGATGGATCGACAATACGCCCGAAACTCTCGCTGCCCTGGCCAAGTCGTGCAAGGACAAGGATGGCTGGGCTGACCCCGCGCCGCCCTCTCACATCTATGGCAACACCTGGTATGTCGGCACCTGCGGGATCACGGTTCTTCTGGTCAACACTAAAGCGGGGAACATCCTGATCGACGGCGGGGTGCCCGAAGCGGCTCCGCTGGTCGCGGCGAGTCTGGCCAAGGCTGGTTTTTCGATGCGTGACGTGCGCTGGATCGTGCACAGCCACGAACACTTCGAT
>JANMCG010000220.1:0-2770 GCA_031361075.1 Novosphingobium sp.
GCGGCTTCAAGGACGGTCAGCTTCGAAAGTTCTTCAACCAGTTTGGCGATATCGGCCATGATGTTTAACTCCTGCAAATGTTGGCCCGGGGAAAGTCCCGGAAAAGCGTATCAAACGTGTTGTCAGGCTGCCTCGGCATAAGCGCCAAAGACGCGCGCCAGCTTGCCCGCCGGAGCGGTAACGAGCTGGGCGATCTTGGTCGCTGGGGCCTGGACCAGACCGATGATGGTGCCGCGCAGCTGATCGAGCGATGGAAGCGAGGCGAGTGCCCTGACCCCTTCGGTGCTCAGCAAAATGGCGCCCATCGATCCGCCGACGATTTCGAGCTTCTCGTTCGTCTTGGCGAATTCCACGATTGCCTTGGCGGCAGCCACCGGATCGACCGATGAGGCGATCGCGGTCGGGCCGGTGAGCATGTCACCGATCCCGGCATAGTCCGTGTCTTTAATGGCAAGCCTGGCAAGGCTGTTCTTGGCCACCTTATACGATGCACCGGCATCGCGAATCTTGCTGCGCAAGGCAGTGGACTGAGCCACCGTCAAGCCGAGGTTGCGGGTGATGACCACCACGCCAACTTCGCTGAAGACCGCGTTGAGCGATGCGACCGATTCGGCTTTCTGCGAACGATCCATGCCTAACTCCTTCAAAATGGCCGCGCGAGGAATGCCCCCGTGCAGCCGGCTACGTTGTCCGCGGTGCAAGGTTGCACCGCAGGCGGTTTCCGTTCGAAGGGGAAGGAGGGCGCGGCAAACCGGGCCAAACCGAAGCGGCGCTGCAGCAGCGAAGCTTCGAAAAATCTCTGTCCCCGCCTAGGCTGCAAATTAAGGGAGAAACTCCCGGCAGCTGTCTCGGACGGTCGACCAGCGCGCGAACGCACCGGTCGGAGCGGGCCAATATCAGCCTGCGTCTGTGTGTCAAGCTTTGCCCGCCCTTACGCTTTGTTAAGCACAATCTGCGATCCCCGCCGGCATGAACACCGCCACAACCGCGCCCGCGCTGCCGCGCTGGCTGACCCCGGCCCGGCTTGACCGGCTCGAGCAGGTCACCATCCTGATCCTGTGGGTGCTGCTCGCGCGCCGGGTCTATACGGCCAGCAACCCGCTCGCGCCGCTGATCATGGTGGCCGAAACCGCGGTGGTAATTTTCGTGCTGGCGCGCCGCCCAACCGAGGCGATCTCGCTGCGACTGGGCGACTGGCTGCTGGCGATCACCGCAACGTTCACGCCGATGCTGATCCAGCCGGTCGATACCCCGGGCGCGCTGCACGTTATGGTTCCACTGGCAATTGGCTTGGCGGTCGCCGGCAACATGGTCCAGATTGCGGCCAAGTTGTTCCTGCGCCGCAGCTTCGGCATCGCGCCGGCCAATCGCGGAGTGAAAACCGATGGCATGTATAAAATCGTGCGGCACCCGATGTACGCGGGCTATCTGCTGGTCCACATCGGCATCCTGATCCTGATGCCGACCGTGCTCAACCTCGTGATCTATGCGATCGGCTGGTGGGCGCAGATCCTGCGCCTGCTCGCCGAAGAACGCCTGCTGAGCGAAGACCCCGCCTACCGCGCTTTCATGCAAAAAACCCGCTGGCGGCTCATCCCCGGCGTGTTCTGAACTTAACCTTGTGCTGGAGAGCGAAAAGAACGGGCGGCGCTGCGGGGGCAGCGCCGCCCGTTCCAATCTCAGCTTAGTCGGGCGTAAATTCGAGCAAGTCGCCCGGCTGGCATTCGAGCGCCCGGCAGATCGCTTCGAGCGTCGAGAAGCGGATCGCACGGGCTTTGCCGGTCTTGAGGATCGAGAGGTTGGCCAGCGTGATGTCGACCCGTTCGGCAAGCTGGGTCAGCGTCATGCGGCGCTGGTAGAGGAGTTCGTCAAGCTTGACGGTGATGGCCATCACACAGTCCCCTCAAGGTCCGCTTTCAGCCGCGCGCCTTGGCGGAACACGCGGGCGAGGATGAACAGGATCAGAATCAGGAAGATCCCTTCCGGAGAAAATTCGGGTTCGAAACGAAAGTTGCCGTCCTTGATACGCGGCTCAAGCCAGGTCGAAAGCAGCATGATCGGAATGCCCAACACCTGAATTGCGACCACCAGCCAGCCCATTCGCGCAAGGCGGGCCGCGTTCTCGGAGGTAAAAGGATCGCCCAAGCCGACTGTGTCGATGAGCTGGGCCAACCGGGTTGCAAAGTCGTACATCAGGCTCAGTGCAATCATGGTGGCTACAATAATCAGCAGCACAGCTCCTGTCGTCTCGCCCATATCCTCCGGATTGAATCGGCGTGCGATTTCGTCGGCAAATCCGCCGAAAGCAAGCAGCATAATGGCGCCGCCGATCCCCAGCGCAATCATGCCGATAACAATGATGACACGACACAGGATGGTGGCGATCTTGGCCGCGATTAGCAACGGATCGGATGAATGAGCAGTCCTCATGCCGCAGCAACAACGATCAGAGCGAACGGATTCTTGGAATGTGTCATTGGTTGTTCTCCGATATGATCTATATTGATAATCAATAATATCGCGGCGATGGTCCGTCAAGCGCTAATATCGAATATCAATATGTCATTGATCGAATTGCGGAAATCGGGCGGCGATTTGACTTCGTTCGGCTGCGCACCTATATGCCGCCCTCGCTCGACGCTTCGAGCAAGGCGGGTCCATGCGCGGGGACCTTCCACGAAAGGAAGCGGCGGGTTTTCCGACTGACGCAAGGCTGCGGGCTGCGGCACCCCAATCGGGGCGCCTATAGCCATGCGGCCTTTGTTGCGTC
>JANMCG010000222.1:0-3318 GCA_031361075.1 Novosphingobium sp.
TGTCGTGGTTATGCAGGATGAAGATGTGCTGGCCGAGTTTCGCGCCAGCAAAGCCTTGCTCGAAGGACATTTTCTGCTCTCCTCGGGTCGTCATAGCGCGCATTATCTGCAGTGCGCGCGCGTCCTGATGGACCCGCTGCGCGCCGCGCGGCTGGCGTCTGCGATCGCTGCGTTGATCCCGCGCGAGCTGCGCAAGGACATTACCAAGGTTGTCGCACCGGCGATGGGCGGCGTGATCATCGGGCATGAGATGGGCCGCGCGCTCGGGGTCGAGGCGATGTTCGTCGAGCGCCCCACCGGCACCTTCGAATTCCGCCGGGGCTTCGCGCTCGAACCAGGTGACAAGGTGCTGATGGTCGAGGACGTGGTCACCACCGGTCTGTCCAGCCGCGAAGCGATTCGCTGCATCGAAGAGGCTGGCGGCGAGGTGATCGCGGCGGCCGCGCTGGTCGATCGCTCTGCTGGAGCGGTGAACCTGGGGGTGCCGTTCTACCCGCTGATCGCGATCAATTTCCCGACCTACGCGCCCGATGAGCTGCCGCCGGAACTGGCGGTGAGCGAAGCGGTTAAGCCGGGGAGCCGGGCCAAGTAATGCGGGCGCTCGGCTTCATCACTGCGTTTGCAGTCTCACTGATCGGCCCTGCTGTTGCGGCTGCACAGTCCGCAACCGCGCCTGAAGTCATGCCCGCACCGCCTCCGCCGGGTGGACCGGGTCAGCCGCCGCGAGCGCTGTCCCCCGCCGAAGTAGCAGAGGTCGCGCGCAGCGAATATGGCGGCAAGCGCCTGCTCGGTTTTATGAAGGGCAGCCGCGCGCTCGCCGCAAAGGCCGGGTTTAGTGGCGAATTCGGGATGGCATCCTTCCAGCGGCCCACTGCTGCACCCGGCTTGCCCGTGGTGATCGTGGCGGCGCAGGATGCCGCCGGGACAACGCGCAAGGCAAATGCGGTTTGGCGCTGGGCGTCGGTGACCAAACAGGTGGTCGCAGTGCTGGTGATGCAGGAGATCGCTGCGGGACGGATCGACCTCGATCAGCCGGTATCGTTGTATCTGCCGAAGTTCGCCTCGCCCAACGCGAGCGCCATGACCGTGCGCCAGTTGCTGCGCCACCAGAGCGGCCTGCCTAACCCCGACGATACCACGCCCGGGCCAGACGGCGTGCCCGACTTTTACCGGGCAGATTCGGCCAGCGCCGTCCCGCTCGATTATTGCGCTGGTCCGGGCAAGGGCGAGCCAGGCGGAAACTGGTCGTACAACAATTGCGATTACATCGTTGCCGCCGCGCTGCTCGAAGCGGTTACCGGCACGCCGTGGGCGCAATTGGTCGCCGAGCGGATTGCCGGACCGCTGGAGCTCAAATCGGTCGGCGCGTTTCCTGCGGCGGCCGCCACCACCCCGGGATATGTCGAGGGCAAGCCCGAACCGGCTTATGCTTTCGAGCGCTTCGGCGGTGCCGCTGCGCTTTACGGCACGATGTCCGATCTCCTGAAATTCGACCTCGCGTTGGAACAGGGCAAGCTGCTCCCCGCGCCGGAACTCGCGCAAATGTGGGACGGTCAGCCCAAGCTCGGCTCGATCGCGCTGGGCCAATGGTCGTTCTCCGCCCCGCTCAAGGGCTGCGCCGCGCCTATTCGCATCATCGAACGCCGCGGCGCGATCGGCGGGGTTCAGGTGCGCAATTTCATCCTGCCTGACCTGGGAATCGCGACGGCGCTGTTCGGCGATCAAGCGGAATTTGACTTTGGCGAGGTTTGGCAAGGCAAGGGATTTTCCTACGATATGCTGAGCCTCGCCGCCTGCCCGCAGGGTGCCGCATGATTCCGCCCCGTCTGCGCCCCCACCTGCTCAGATTGGGCGTGAACATCGATCACGTTGCCACGATCCGCAACGCGCGCGGCGGCAATCATCCCGATCCGGTTCGCGCGGCGCAAATCGTGGCGGCATGCGGCGGCGATGGGATCACGGCGCATTTGCGCGAAGACCGCCGCCATATCCGTGATGAAGACCTCGCCCGGATTCAAGCGGCGACCGACCTGCCGCTTAACCTGGAGATGGCCGCCACCGATGAAATGCTGGCGATCGCACTGCGCCACATGCCGCACGCCGCCTGCATCGTGCCCGAACGGCGCGAGGAGCGGACGACCGAGGGCGGGCTCGATGCCGCCGGGCAGCACAACCGGCTCGCGCCCATCGTGGCGCGGCTGGCCGATGCGGGGATCCGGGTCAGCCTGTTCATCGCCCCCGACGAGCGCCAGATCGAAGCTGCGCTGCGGCTACGCGTGCCGGTGGTGGAACTCCACACCGGTGAATATGCCCATGCAGCGGGCGCGGAGGTGGAAGCGCAGCTGCGCCGCCTGACCGACATGGCCGCGCTCGCCGCCAAGAACGGGATCGAACCCCACGCCGGGCACGGGCTGACCTATGACAACGTCCAGCCCATCGCCGCCATCCCGCATCTGGCCGAGCTCAACATCGGGCACTATCTGATGGGCGAGGCGATTTTCACCGGGCTTGAAGCCGCGGTGCTGAAAATGCGCGAGCTAATGGATGCGGCGCGGTGATTAGTCCCGCGCCAACTTCGACTAAGGGCCGACGCATACTGCGGGCTTTCACCGCATTGACGTGTGTGATGGCGCTTGCTTGGGCGACTATGAACATCGGCGCGGGAACAGCGATGGGTTTCGGTGGACGTCCCGCATTGCAGATTATTGCTGTGATTATTGTAGCGATCTTGCTTCCTGTTGGAGCAGCGTTCTACTTTGCGGCGCGAGCAGATGATGCCATCCGCCTTAGAAATTCCAAGGCGGCACTCTTTTATGCAGCGAGTCCGTGGTTGGTTTTTGCGCTGGCGTTTCTCTGTCTTGAGTTGGGTCTTTGATGATCATCTCCATCGGCTCCGACCTCTGCAACATCGACCGCATCGCCAACTCGCTTACCCGGTTTGGCGAGCGGTTCGAGCAGCGTGTCTTCACCGAAGTCGAGCGCGCTAAGGCGGCCAAGCGCCCGTTCACCAAGGCCGGCACGCTGGCCAAGCGCTTTGCCGCCAAAGAAGCTTTTTCCAAAGCGGTCGGAACCGGATTCAAGGCCGGGGTGTTTATGAAGGACATCGGCGTCGTCAATGCCCGCAGCGGTGCCCCGACGCTCAATCTCACTGGCGGGGCTGCAGCCCGCCTTGCCGCGATCACGCCCGCCGGGCATGAGGCGGTGATCCATCTTACTCTTACTGATGACCATCCTTGGGCGCAGGCGTTCGTGGTGATCGAGGCGCGCAAATTGTGAACGATACTGACGAAAACCATTCCGCTGCGGAACTGCCTTCGA
>JANMCG010000231.1:0-3162 GCA_031361075.1 Novosphingobium sp.
ACAATCCGCGCCGCGAGCTTGGGCCCGACGCCTTGCGCGCGCGCCACCATCGCGGCGTCTCCGCCCGCACAAGCGCGCTGCACGTCATCTACCGACAGCGCCGAAAGCACCGCCAGCGCCATCTTGCTGCCCACCCCCTGCACGCCCGTGAGCAGGCGGAACCAGGCGCGTTCATCGCCGCTGGCGAAGCCGATCAGGCGCATGTCGTTTTCGCTGACCTGCAATTCGGTGTGCAGCGTCACCGCGTCGCCGCGCGCGCCCAGCGCATCAAGCGTCTTGGCGCTGCAATGGACCAGATAGCCGACCCCGCCCACGTCAATCACCGCCCAATCGGGCCCGAAATCATCGAACGTGCCGGTCAGCTTGGCGATCATGGTTTGTTCTATGGCACGCCAGCTTAACCGGTGAAAGTACCAAATACCTGGCGTGACAGCCGAGTCGCCCTGCCGCTATGGCCGCTATGGCCGCTGGCACCGGCCGGTCACAAACTGTGCACAGATTGCGGGCAGATCCTGGACCCGGATTGGGGGCTCGGATTGGGAGGAGCGCGAATGGCGGGAAGCGAGAACAGGCGGATCATGCTGACGGCGGGTGTTATCCTGCTGATCGCGATCACGCTGCGCTTGCTCGCGTACAATGTGTGGGACATTCACCACGCCGACGAATTTACCCAGTATCTGGAGCAGGGCCACCGGCTGGCCGACGGTTATGGCCTGATCCCGTGGGAGGCGCGCTATGGGATCCGCAACGCGCTGCTGCCGCAGTTGCTGGCCGGGCCGATGACGCTGGGGCGCGCGTTCGACCCGAGCGGACTGCTGGGCATCCACTTTGCCCGCGCGGTCTTTCTGCTGTTGTGTTCGGCCGGAATGTGGGGGGCGTGGCGGATCGGCGCGCTGCAATCGCAGCGGCACGCGCTGGCCGCGCTGCTGGTGGCGGCGCTGTGGTACGATGCGGTGCTGTTCAATGTATTGCTGCTGTCCGAGAGCGCCGCGACCGCGATCATCACTTGCGGCACCGCGCTGCTGCTGAGCGCCGATCGGTTACCGCGGCGGCTGGGGCTGGGGGGGTTTCTGCTGGCGCTGGGGGTGCTGGTGCGGCTGCAATACGCGCCGTTCGTGGCGGTGCTGGTGCTGGCCAGCGCGCGGCTGGATTGGCGCATCTGGCTGCACCTGGCGCTTGGCGCGGGCGCGGCGCTGGGGCTCGGCGCGATCAGCGATCTGGCCGACGGGCGCGCGCCGTTCGTGTGGATCGCCAACAACTTTACGATGAACATCGAATCGGGCCGCGCGGCGCGCTTCGGGGTAACCGGGCCGCTCGATTATGTGCGGATGCTGCTGGTGCAATTCGGCCCGCTGGGTCCGGCGATAATGGCCGCAGCAGTGTTGAGCGGGCCGCGTTACCGCCCGGTGGTGCTGGCGCTTGTCGCCAATATCGTGGTCCACAGCCTGATCGGGCACAAGGAATACCGCTTCATCTGGCTGTCGACCTTCCTGATCCTGGTGCTGGCCGCGATTGCCTCGGTCAGCCTGCTTGACTGGCTTAAGGCGCGACGCGAACCCGGCCAGGTGGCGGGGCTGCCCGCGGTGCTGCTGCTGTGCCTCGGCTGGCTGGTCGCCTCGGCCTTGGGCGAACAATTCAGCGGCGGCGCACGCACCTTCAAGGGCGGCGGGGTGATCCCGCATGCGCTGCACAGCGCCGCCAGCCACCCCGAGGTTTGCGGCATCGCGGTGCCCGAGCAATGGCGCAACCACACCGTCACGGCGTTTCTGGGCCGCGACATCCCGCTTTACGTCGCGCCCAATGCGGTGCTGGACGGAACGCAGGCCGTGCCTGCGGGGTTAAGCAGCGCGGCCAACGCGTTGCTCGCTGACCGCGCACTGATGGGCGCGCAGCGCTATCGTGCCATCGAATGCCGCAGCAAAGGTGCGCTCAAGGCGTGCCTGTTCATCCGCCCGGGGCCGTGTGACAAGGCCGCCGGGCGCGCATTCGATTACCAGACGCTGCTACTGCAAAACGATCTTTAGCCAGCGCCCGCGTCAGAAGCCGGGAATCGCCATATTCGCACCCAGTTTGCACGCGAATGCGGCGCCGCCCACCTCGAGCGCGGTCTTAGGATCGCGCACCGATGCAGCCACCCGGATCAGATCGCCAAAGGTCAGCCGGGTATCGCTGCGGTAATAGCGCGCGGCGTCAGCCAGCCGGTCGACCTGGCTGGTGCTGAGCCGCCCGCGCAGGAATTCTGCCGCGCAGCCGGCCTGATTGCGATCAAGCCCGTAACGCTGCAGCGCGTCGGAAATCTGATAGCGGCTGGCCATACAGCCCGACAGGGCGAGACTGGCAACGGCGGCAAGCGAGAGGAGTTTGAAACGGGGCATGGACGTAAGCCTCCAAAGGTTGTGCGCCGCGTCTATCGCGCGCTCAATGAACCGCGGCTTGCTGAGCTGTTAACGGCTCAATCCGGCGAGCGTTCCAGCCAGATGCGCGTGCGCAATCGCCACCGCCAGCGCATCGGCGGCGTCGGCACCGGCCAGCGCTACCCCGGGCAGCAGCACTTTAACCATCGCCTGCACTTGCAGCTTGTCCGCTCCGCCGGTGCCGACGATCGCTTTCTTGATCAGCCGGGCGGCATATTCGGCGACCGGCATTTCCGCGCGGGCCAGCGCCACCAGGCAAACTCCGCGTGCCTGGCCCAGTTTGAGCGTGGACTGCGGATTGGCGTTGACGAACACTTCTTCGACCGCCCCGGCAGCGGGGCGATACTGCGCCACCACC
The DNA here is from genome assembly GCA_031361075.1 of Novosphingobium sp. Lineage (GTDB taxonomy): Bacteria > Pseudomonadota > Alphaproteobacteria > Sphingomonadales > Sphingomonadaceae > Novosphingobium. The sequence goes on from JANMCG010000231.1 coordinate 2,773, forward strand.
AGCGCCAATTGACGGTCGATCTGCACCAGCCGCTGCGCCAGCGCTGCCTTGGGATCGGTTTTGATCTGGCCGTTGGCAATGTGCCGCAACCGGTTGCCGGTCTGCTCGATAACCCCCCAGCCGGTGCAGCTGAGCGAGGGATCGATGCCAATGATCAGCATGTCACAACTTCAGCCCGAAACGCGGGCCAAGCTGCATCATCAGCAGGTACAATACCACCGTCAGCGCGCAGCCGGCCGCAAGCGCGACCCAGAAACTGGTGCCCGAGCGCAGCAGATAAGGGATCAGCAGAAACATCGGCAAGCTTGGCAGCACATACCAGAAGGTCGCCTGGGCATGGATTGCCATATTCTCTGCATCGGGGCGCGCGTGCCACAGCAGAATCATCCC
>JANMCG010000242.1:0-14886 GCA_031361075.1 Novosphingobium sp.
GGATCCGAACAGCATCGGCTCGCCATTGCGGAGCCAGAGCTGACGGCCCTCGGCACCCTTGGGCGCAGCGAAATCGTCGAACACGTCCTTGTTGTAGACGATGCAGTTCTGGAAAATCTCGATGAACGCCGCGCCCTTGTGAGCGTGCGCGGCCTTGAGCACTTCGGGCAGGTTCTTCGAGACGTCAAACCCGCGCGCGATGAACCGGCCGCCCGCGCCCAGCGCAAAGGCGCAAGGGCTGGCCGGGCGATCGACCGAGCCCATCGGCGTGGTCGGGCTGGTGGTGCCAACCCGGCTGGTGGGCGAATATTGCCCCTTGGTCAGCCCGTAGATCTCGTTGTTGAACAGCAGCACCTGGCAATTCAAATTGCGCCGCAACAGGTGCATCGTGTGGTTGCCGCCAATCGACAGCCCATCGCCATCACCCGTAACCAGCCACACATCCAGCTCTGGATTGGCCAGCTTGATCCCGGTCGCAAAACCCGGCGCGCGGCCGTGGATGGTGTGGAAACCGTAGCTCTCGATGTAATAGGGGAACCGGCTCGAACAGCCGATTCCGCTGACGAACACCGTCTTGGCCGGGTCCGCGCCCAGCTCGGGCAAAGTCCGCTGCACCGCCTTGAGGATCGCATAGTCGCCGCAACCCGGGCACCAGCGCACCTCCTGGTCGGACTCCCAGTCCTTGAGCGTGGTCGGCACGGCGATGGAGGTCATTTCGTTCATGGGTTGGCGCTCTCAATGCTAGGCAACTGCGCGGCGTTAGGCGGCACTTCATCGCCGCCAGCGTTGCCGGGTTGTCCATCGAAGTAAGTTGCAATCGCGGATTCGATTTCGGCGATCGCGAACGGCTGCCCGCTGGTCTTGCACAGCGGCTGGGCATCGACCAGAAACTGATCGCGCAGGACCGTCTTGAATTGGCCCGTGTTCATCTCGGGGACGAGCACTTTGCCGTAACCCTTTAACAGATCGCCCAGATTTGCCGGGAGCGGCCAGACGTGGCGGACGTGGATGTGGCTGACGTCCATGCCTTTGGCGCGGGCGCGGCGGACTGCCTGGTGGATCGGGCCGAAGCTGCTGCCCCAGCCGACCACGGCGAGCTTGCCGCCGGGTGCGCCAATCGCGATTTCCTGTGCCGGGATGCTGTTCGCCACGCCATCGATCTTGGCCTTGCGCGCATCGGTCATAGTCTGGTGCGCGCCGGGGCTGTAATCGAGATTGCCGGTGCCGGGGTTCTTCTCGATCCCACCGATCCGGTGCGTCAGCCCCGGAGTACCCGGCTTGATCCACGGCCGCGCGCCCTTTTCGTCGCGAGCATAGGGCAGCAGCGTTCCGTCTGGCCCGTTGCGCTCGGTCAGGAAAGTCACCGGGAACGGCGCATAGCTTGCGGGATCGGGGACCAGCCACGGCTCAGCCGCGTTGGCGATGTAGCCGTCGGTCAGCAGGATCACCGGGGTCATGTATTGTGTCGCAATGCGGCAGGCCTCGATCGCGCAATCGAACGCATCGCCGGGGCTGCACGCCGCGACCACCGGGATCGGGGTATCGCCATTGCGGCCATAGATCGCCTGATAGAGGTCGCTCTGCTCGGTCTTGGTCGGGAGGCCGGTAGAAGGCCCGCCGCGCTGCGAATTGATGATCACCAACGGAAGTTCGGTCATCACCGCAAGGCCCATCGCCTCGGTCTTGAGCGCGCTGCCCGGGCCCGCGGAGGAGGTGACGCCAAGCTTGCCCGCGTAGCTCGCGCCAATCGCCGCGCAGATCGCGGCAATCTCGTCCTCCGCCTGGAACGTCGTGACGCCGAATTCCTTGAGCCGTACCAGGCTGTGCAGGATCGAGCTGGCGGGGGTGATCGGATAACCGCCGAAAAACATCTCGAGGCCCGCCAGCTGCGCGCCTGCGACCAGCCCGAGGGCTACCGATTCCGCACCCGTAATCGTGCGGTACAGCCCGGGCGCGCTGGTCACCGGGCCTATATGGCGCTGGCGAATCTGCCCGCCCAGCTCCGCCGTCTCACCATAGGCATGCCCCGCGTTAAGCGCCGCAATGTTGGCATCTGCCAGCACCGGCAGCTTCACGAACTTGGCCTTTAGCCAAGCGATCAGCGGCTCACGCTCACGATCGAACATCCACAGCGCCAGACCCAGCGTCCACATATTCTTGCAGCGCAGCGCGTCTTTGTTGCCAAGGTTATACGGCTTGACCGCCTCGACCGTCAGCGCCGAGATATCGAAGGCCAGCACCTGCCATTTGGCCAGGCTCCCATCGTCGAGCGGGCTGACCGCGTATTTGGCCTTTTCGAGGTTGCGCTTGGTGAACTCGCCGGTGTCGGCAATGATCAAGCCGCCGGGCTTGAGCGCATCGACATTGGTTTTGAGCGCCGCCGGGTTCATCGCCACCAGCACATCGGGCGCATCGCCCGCGGTTTCGATATCGGTCGAACCGAAGTTGATCTGGAACGCCGAGACGCCGAACAGTGTGCCCTGCGGCGCGCGAATTTCTGCGGGAAAATCGGGGAAGGTGGCAAAATCGTTGCCCGCCAGCGCGCTCGACAAGGTGAACTGCCCGCCGGTGAGCTGCATCCCGTCGCCCGAATCGCCCGCAAACCGGACGACAACGGCCTCGGGATGGGCGGCGGCTGATACTTCGGGTTCGGCGACTTGGCTGGCCATGAAACTTCCTTGCAGGCGGCGGTTCAGCCGTATTCGGCCTTCGCGGGCGCCTTGTCCCCTCACTGCAGACGGCGCAATCAAGAAAATCTGCTGCACCGCCAATCGTGGCTCGACAAGAGTAGTGTGGAACCCGCTAGTCAAGTGACAATTAGCCATTTAACCTGTCGCTTAAATAACCACAACGAGAGGATTCCCGATGACCGACAGTCAGCCGCCAGTCGCCCCTTACGTGCGCTCAGATGTGGCCGCTTTGCTTGGCTTCCTCAACAGCATCGAAGGCCCGCAGATGCACGAATTGCCGGTCGCTGAGGCGCGCCTGGCCTATCTGGCGATGGTCCCGGTGGCTGAGGCCGACCCGCGCGAGCTGGCGGTGATCAAGGATCTGACCTGCCCCGGACCGGGTGGCGAAATCCCGCTGCGGTTTTACGACGCGCGCGAAAACCGCGCGGCTGGCCCGGTGATCGTGTTCTTCCACGGCGGCGGATTCGTGATTGGCGATCTGGAAAGCCACCACGCGCTGTGCACCGAAATTGCTGCGGAGATGGACTTGCCAGTAGTGGCTGTGCATTACCGGCTTGCCCCCGAAGCACCGTTTCCCGCCGCGCCCGACGATTGCGAAGCTGCCGCGCGGTGGCTGGCCGAAAGCCCGGCGGTGCTCGGCCGCGAGGTTACCGGGCTGATCCCGATCGGCGATTCGGCCGGCGGCAATCTGACCATCGTCACTTCAAACGCGCTGCGCGACAAGCCCGCCAAAGTGCCGGTGATCATGCAAGTGCCGTTTTACCCTGCGACTGACGATTCGGCTGACGGATCGATGGCCGACTTTGCCGAGGGCTATTTGCTGACCCGCGCCGGAATGGACTGGTTCATGGGCGCCTACCAGTCCAAAACCGGCGATCCGCGCGCCTATCCAGCGCTCAGCGAGGCAGCGGGCACCCCGCCAACCGTGCTGATTACCGCTGCACTCGATCCACTGCGCGATCAGGGGCGGCGCTATGGTGCGGCGCTGATCAAAGCCGGGGTCGATGTCGATTATCACGAGATGCGCGGTTCGATCCACGGCTTCGTCAATCTGCGCAAGGCTGCGCCGAGCACGCAAGCCGATACCCACGCCATTTTTGCGGCAATGAAGTTGATGTTAGCGCGGCTTTAAGCCACAGGCGCGGCAATGAGCGACGATTTTGCCAATCTGCCCTACCGCCCTTGCGTCGGGATCCTGCTGGTTAACGCCGCTGGACAAGCGTTCGTCGGCCAGCGGATCGACACCCGTGGGCAGCCAAGCGAAGGCGATTTCTGGCAAATGCCGCAAGGCGGGATCGACCCGGGCGAGGATATTCAGGCCGCGGCCTTGCGCGAACTGGCCGAGGAAACCGGCATTCAGCCCGGCCAGGTGACCTTGCTGGCGCAGACGAGGGAGGAACTGTTCTACGACTTGCCCGAAGAATTGCTGGGCAAGCTGTGGAAGGGCCAATTTCGCGGCCAGCGCCAGCATTGGGTGCTGGCCCGGTTCGGCGGCAGCGACGCCGACATCAAGCTCGACGCGCATGACCCGGCTGAATTCAACGATTGGAAATGGGTCGAGCCAGGCGCGCTGCCAGATTTAATAGTCCCGTTCAAGAAACGGGTTTATCGCGCTGTTCTTGATGAATTCCGCGAACTGATCTGACTGGTAGCGCGGAAGCTTGGCCGCTCCCAATTCGCTAGTTTACCTTCACCTCGGGCTTCACCGCGACTTGTTCTGCGGTCACCACTTGTGGCGCTGGTCCGCGTGCAATTGCTGCGTTGAGCGTTTGTGCGGGGACACAGCTGGCGCTGCCGCACAGTTGCACCAGCCGCGCCAGATTGAGCTTGGCCTTTTCGACCGCGCCCTTTTCAACCAGAGCCTCGCCTTCACCGGCGATGGCGTACTGATTGCTCGGATCCAGCTTCAACGCAGCACGGTAATAGTGCAACGCTTTGCCTTGCAGGCCTTGCTTGCGGCTGGCCTCGGCCAGGTTGAGGTAAATCGCGGGATGACCCGGTTGAATCGCCAGCGCGGCTTCAAAATCGGTCATCGCATCGTCTGCCTTGCCTGCGACCAGCGCGGAGCGGCCCAACTGGACCAGCCCCGCAGCGCGCGGATCGAGCGGAGCGGGCGGCGCGCCAAAGCCGGTGCTGGCGGTAAGCGCCGCAGCCAGCGCAAGCGCAAGGGCGGCCGGGGTATAACGCATTATCTGCTCCTTGAGCGTTGGCATCTGCGCAGGTGGTATCATGGCGCAGTTAAACAGGCGATGAAAAATCCGTCGGTCTGGTCATGGCCCGGGGTCAGCCGCAGCCCGGCACTGCGCGGCCTGCCAGCGGGCAATTCGGGGCGTGCGGCGGTCCAGCCGGGATGCGCCCGCAAAAAAGCCTCGGCCTGATCGGCACCCTCGGCATCGAGCAACGAACACGTGACATAGACCAGCCGCCCGCCGGGTTTGAGCAAGGTCGCGGCCAAAGCCAGCAGCCGCGCCTGCAGCGCCGTCAGTCGAGCCAGTTCGGCTGCGCTCAGCCGCCACCGCACTTCAGGGTTGCGCCGCCATGTGCCGGTGCCCGAGCATGGCGCATCAACCAGCACCGCGTCAGCCTGCCCAGTGAGATCGGCCAGCGCTTCGGCCTCTCGCCCAGGATTAAGCAAGCGCGTCTCGATCGACATGGCTCCGGCGCGCGCTGCACGCGGGACCAGCCGCGACAGCCGGTTGCGGTCGGTATCCGCGGCGACCAGCTGGCCTTTATTATCCATCGCGGCGGCCAGCGCGAGGGTTTTGCCACCCGCCCCCGCGCACAAATCTATCACCGTCTCGCCCGGCCGCGCGCCCAAAGCCAGACAGCACAGCTGTGACCCGGCATCCTGAATTTCGATCTGGCCCGATTGATAGGCGGCCCACTGTTCGACCGGGGTACCAGCGGGAAAGCGCAAGCCATCGGGAGCAGGTGTGAGCTCTCCGCTTAGCGGCAAGTCCGGCGCGGCTTTGAGCCGGTTGACCCGCACATCGAGCGGCGCCCGCCCAAGCAGCGCCGCAGCTTCAGCGCCATCGATCCCGCTTTCGGCCAGTTTGGCTTCGAGCCAGCGCGGCGCGATCCCGGCGCTGGCGACCGGTTCGCCCGGCGCAATCGGCTCGGGCGCATGGTTCGAGCCATCGAACAGGCTGAGCAACGCCGCATCGGCTTGTCCCAGCCGCAGCATCGCTGCCCGGCCACCGAGCGGAATTTCGCCGCACACCCGCACCGCGCCGTAAACCAGTTCGCGCACCGCACGCCGATCACCGCTGCCCATATAACGGCGCGCCTTGAGCCACTCGGCGATGATCCGGTCGGCGCTCGCACCCTGCCCGCGCGCAGCTTCAATAATCAGGTCAAGCAGTTCGATCGCCCCCTGAACGCGTGCGGCGGGGGTCATGTTACCGCCACCGCGCTGTTGGCTGAGCGAATTGAGCGGGCCGGTGTTTGCCGCATATCAGCAGGCTTACTGTGTCGGATAGTTCGGGGCTTCGCGCGTGATCGTCACGTCGTGGACGTGGCTTTCGCGCAGACCCGCATTGGTGATCCGCACAAATTCGGCGCGGTCTTGCAGATCGGCAATTGTCGCCGATCCGGTATAGCCCATCGCCGCCTTGATCCCGCCGACCAGCTGATGCACCACGTCCCGGGCCGGGCCCTTGTACGCCACCTGGCCCTCGACCCCTTCGGGCACCAGCTTCATCTGATCCTTGATATCGCCCTGGAAATAGCGATCGGCGCTGCCCCGGCCCATTGCCCCGACCGAGCCCATTCCGCGATAACTCTTGTACGACCGGCCTTGATACAGAAACGTCTCGCCCGGCGCTTCCTCGGTCCCGGCCAGTATCGATCCGATCATGATTGAGCTTGCGCCTGCTGCCAGCGCCTTGGCGGCATCGCCCGACGTGCGCAGCCCGCCGTCAGCAATGATCGGAACGCCGCTGTCCTTGGCAGCTCGCGCAGCGTCCATCACTGCGGTAAGCTGCGGCACGCCGACGCCCGCGACCACGCGGGTGGTGCAGATCGAGCCCGGGCCAATCCCGACCTTGACCGCATCGGCACCGGCATCGATCAGCGCGCGGGTGGCATTGTACGTGGCGACGTTGCCCGCTACTACTTGCGCTGAATTGCTGAGCCGCTTGACCCGTTCGACCGCGCGCGCGACGTCCTTGTTGTGACCGTGCGCGGTGTCGATGATCACCACGTCGCATTCGGCTGCCAGCAGGGCTTCAGTCCGCTCGTAACCGGCGTCGCCCACGGTGGTCGCGGCGGCAACCCGCAGGCGGCCCGCGCTGTCCTTCGTAGCGGCAGGATAATTGACCGCGCGTTCCATGTCCTTGACGGTGATCAGCCCGGTGCAGCGGTAAGTTTCATCGACCACGATGAGCTTTTCGATCCGGCGGGCGTGAAGCAACCGGCGCGCTTCATCCTGGCTGACCCCGGCCATCACCGTGGCAAGGTTTTCGTGCGTCATCAGTTCGCGCACCGGCTGCTTGGCATTGGCGGCAAAGCGGACATCGCGGTTCGTCAGGATTCCGACCAGCTTGCCTCCGGCTTCGACCACGGGGATGCCCGAAATGCGGTTCGCCGCCATCAACGCGCGGGCATCGCCCAGCGTTGCATCGGGGCCAATGGTGATCGGGTTGACCACCATGCCGCTTTCGAACCGTTTGACCGCACGCACCGCAGCGCATTGTTCCTCGATTGTCAGATTGCGGTGCAGCACCCCGATGCCGCCAAGTTGCGCCATGACGATTGCCATGTCGGCCTCGGTCACGGTGTCCATTGCCGACGACACGACCGGAATGTTAAGCGAAATCTCGCGGGTCAGCCGGGTGCTGGTGTTCGCCATCGAGGGCACGATGTCCGACTCGGCCGGACGCAGCAATACGTCGTCGAAAGTCAGTCCAAGCGGAATTTCGGTGAAAGCCACAGTGCCTCTAACGGTTCGATTCGTGGCGGCCCATGTAACCGCACACCGCGCGCACGGCTAGGGGCGGGTCCGGACTTTCTTCGGATCGGCAAACCAGCGCACCAGCGCGCTGAGGAAATCGACATCGTCCGCCGCCCCGCCCAGCTCGATCCCCGGCTTCACCACGTCGGTTGGTCGGTGATAATCGGTCTCGAAAAAACGTTCGACCAGGGCAAGGTCTGACCACGAACTGGAAACCATGACGGCCGGCACATCGTGTTGCAACAAGGCCCAGCCGTCTTGCCGCCGCACGTATTCGTTGGCCTTGATATCGAGCATCAGCTTTTTCTTCTGCTGCTTGGCGACCGCCGCAATCTGCGGGTCGAGCGCGGTCAGTCCCATCCCGACCACACCGAACGGACGCCCGGCGGCGGCCAAGGCCACACTGTCGATGTTGAAAGCCGCAACGATTGACGGCAGCGCGATTGGCGGGTTTTCAGCGAAAGCCTGCGCGCCAAGCAGCCCAAGCTCTTCGCCGGTGGTGGCGAGAAAATACACGTCACGGTCCATTTGCGGACTTTTGGCGAGCCGCCGCGCCACTTCGATCAGCACCGCCACGCCGCTGGCATTATCGATCGCGCCATTGCAGATCAAATGTTCGGCGGGCGGCTTGGCGCAAGTGCCGAAATGGTCCCAATGCGCCACGAGCAATACCGCGCCCAGCTCAGGGCGCTTACCCGGCAGCTTGGCGATGGCATTGTGGGTATTGATGCGGGTTTCGCGGCTGGTCGCTTCGAGCGATGCCGTCAGGTCCAGCGGGATTGGCGCAAACGCGGGCGCAGCAGCAGCAGCTTGCAAGCTTGCCAGCGCCACTTTCGATCCCGCCAAGCTATTGCCAAACGCAGCAACCGAGATGAACGCGTCGATATCGCCGCCCAGCTCTGCCCCGGCCAGCGCATACCATTCGCGCCCACGCCGCAACGCTACATTCTCGATGCTGCGATCGCCATCGAGCACGGTCAGAACGCCCGATGCGCCTGCTTGCAGCAGCGCGCTTTGCCGGGTGCTGTCAGCACGCCCGCCATCGAGCAGCACTGCGATCCGCCCGGCCAGATCGGCCCGCGCCGGGATCACCGCGCCGGTGCCGACAAACACCATCGGCAAGTTTTCCACCAGCGCGCGTTTGCCCGAGGTGACGACCAGCACTTGATCCTGCCGCACCAGCACGCGCTTGCCTTTGCGCGCAAACACCGCGCGGCTGGTATCGGGCTGGCGGCCGACCAGGGTGACCGGCGCAAACCACGGATGGCCAGGATCGTTGGTGCCAGAAACCAGCCCGAAATCGGACCAGTGCTGGCCGATATAACGCAGCGTCCTGGTCTCGCCCTCGGTTCCCGGTTCGCGCCCGGCGAATGCGTCGCTCGCCAGCACCGTGATGTGCCCTAGCAGTTGCAAGCGCAGCTGCGCCGCCGCGCGATCGTCCCGCGATGCCGCGGCCAGCGGATCAAGCGAAAGCGCGGCGGCTAGCAGCAGCACGATCAATCGGTTCATCGCTGATAGAAAACGCTTCATCGCGGCCGAACTCACACCAATTCTGCGCGTCTCGCAAGCGCGATGACGCAACGGCTTAACGATAGTCGCAGCGGGGTGGCGCGAAGGTGACAGTGGCCGATCGCGCTGTGCCGATCGCCCCTGATGCCGCCGCGTTACTCCGCCGTCCAGCCGCCATCCATGCTAAAGTTGCTGCCGGTGATCTGCGCTGCGGCATCGGTGCACAGAAACGCGGCCATCGCGCCGACATCGTCAGGCTGGACGAACTGCTTGGTCGGCTGGCGCTGCAGCAGCACGTCGTTGATGACCTGCTCGCGGGTCAGCCCGCGCGCTGCCATCGTGCCCGGGATCTGGTTTTCCACCAGCGGCGTCCAGACATAGCCCGGACTGATACAGTTGGCAGTGATCCGGTTCGTCGCCAGTTCGAGCGCGAGCGTCTTGGTCAATCCGGCAAGGCCATGCTTAGCCGCGACATAGGCGCTTTTGAACGGCGAGGCGGTAAGCGAGTGTGCGCTGGCGGTGTTGATGATCCGCCCCCAGCCTGCCGCCTTCATGTGCGGAATCGCCAGCCGGCAGGCATCGAACGCCGCCGTCAGGTTAAGCGCGATGATCTGGTCCCACTTGTCCACCGGAAACGCCTCCACCGGTGCCACGTGCTGCATGCCGGCGTTGTTGACGAGGATGTCGATCGGACCCGCCCCGGCCATCAAGGCTTCGACCCCGTCACGGCGCGAGAGGTCAGCGGCGATGTGCCGCGCGTTCAATTCATCGCACAGCGCGGCGATGGCGTCCGGATCGCCAAATCCCGACAGCACCACCTCGGCGCCATCAGCCTTCAGCGCACGTGCAATTGCCAGCCCGATTCCCGAAGTGGAGCCGGTAACCAGCGTCCTTTTGCCAGCAAGGCTCATATCCGACTCCAAGTGCTTGCAAAATCCGCTATGCACAGGCCATTGCGGCTGTACCCAAATTTGTCCAGCCCGGGGAGAGACAGCAATGCGCCTTGATGAATTCGATCCAAACTCCGTCGATATCGAAGACCAGCGCGGCAGCGGCGGCAGCCGTAGCGGGTTCCCGATGGGACGCGGCGGGCAAGTTGGCTGCGGATCGCTGGCGATCGCTTTGGTGCTGTCCTACGTGCTGGGGGTCGATCCGGGGCAATTGCTCGGCGGGATGGAGCAGGCCGCGCCACAAGAACAAACCGGCGGGCCGGTGGCCGGGACAAACGCCACCAGCAGCTGCAAGGTCGATCAGGCGAGCCTTGAGTCATGCAACGCTTTGTCCTCGCTAAACAAAACCTGGGACCCGATCTTCGCTGCGGCCAAAATTCCGTTCAAGCATCCCGGCCTGGTGTTTTATCAGAATGTCGGCTCTTCAGGTTGCGGCTCGGCGCAAAGCGCGATGGGTCCGTTTTATTGTCCCGAAGATCAGAAAATCTACCTTGATACCAACTTCTATCAGCAGATGGACCAAGAGCTTGGTGCGACCGGGCAGTTCGCCCGCGACTATGTTATCGCGCACGAATATGGTCACCACATCCAGAAGATGACCGGGATCTCTGATCAGATCCGCAGTGCGCAACAGCAGAACCCGCGCGCCGCCAACCAGCTTTCGGTGCGGCTTGAGCTTCAGGCCGATTGCTACGCCGGGGTCTGGGCTGCCAAGAACAAGGACCGGCTCGACAACGGCGACATGGAAAGCGGGCTCAATGCGGCGCACCAGATCGGTGATGACAACCTGATGCGCAGCGCCGGGCGCAATCCCAACGAAGCCGCGTTCACGCACGGATCGAGCGAGCAGCGTACCGATGCCTTGCGGCGCGGGATGCAATCGGGCGATGACAGCGTGTGCGATACCTATATGCAGAGGTAATTATCAGCGTGCGCAGGTTTGCCGGTTCGCATCGGCGCGTGCCAGGAACGCTTCGCCGACTGGCACGTTATGCGTGCACGTCCACCAGCCAAGCGAGCCCCTGTATGCGCCTGTTACCCATTCTGCTCGGAGCCGCCGGGTCTGCCGCCAGCATCGTGATGGCTGTGCCCGCACTGGCGAAGGATCAGGCCAAGACCGAGGCGCCAGCGCGCTCGATGAATGACACCAAAGTTACTGCGGTCGATGTAATTGCGACCCCGGCAGGTGATCTTAATTTGCGCAAAGGCAAAATCCCCGCCCTGCTCGACGCAGCAGTGGCTAACCCATACAATTTGTCAGGATTGCGGACCTGCACGCAAATTTCGGTGGCTGTCAGCGAACTCGACACGATCCTTGGCCCTGACCGCGATATTCCCAACGATCGCGCCGAAAAACTCAGCGCGGGCCGGGTGGCACAGGCTGCCGTCGGCTCGTTTATCCCGTTCCGCGGGATCATCCGCGAAGTCAGCGGCGCCAATGGACATCAACGCAAGGTCGATGACGCGGTGGAGGCTGGCACTGCCAGGCGCTCGTTCCTGAAGGGCTATGGCCAGGCGCGTGGCTGTGCCTATCCGGCGCGCGAAATAACTCCCAAGGCGCTCGCCGCGCTCGAAGCGCAGGCCGAACGCGATAAGGCCGCGCTCGCCAAAGCCAAGGCAGAAAAGAAACAGAACGACGGCAAGTAGACTTTCGCCGGCTGCCGCAATGCGATAGCGCCGCGCCATGCGGTTAAGCGATTGCCACAACGTCGACGATTTTCGCAGACTGGCCAGGCAGCGTCTGCCGTGGCCCGTGTTCGACTATATCGATGGAGCGGCCGACGACGAATTGACCAAGGCACGCAATACCTCGGCCTATGACCGGGCCGATCTGGTGCCCGATGTGCTGGCCGGGGTCAGTGATATCGACACGTCGTGCACGATCATGGGGCGCAAGTCAGCGCTGCCGCTGCTGCTCTCGCCCACCGCATTGCAACGCGTGTTTCACTGGCAAGGCGAGCGCGCAGTGGCGCGCGCGGCGGAAAAGTTCGGGCTGTGGTGCGGCATCTCCAGCCTGGCAACGGTCAGCATCGAAGAAATCGGCGCGCTAATTTCATCGCCCAAGCTGTTCCAACTGTACGTGCACAAGGATCAAGGGCTGAACCGCAGCATGATCGAACGCTGCCAGGCGGCGAAGTTCGACGCGATTGCGCTGACGGTCGATACCATCGTCGCGGGCAAGCGCGAACGATGCGCGCGCAGCGGGTTCACCTCGCCGCCCAAATTTACCGCATCGTCCGCGCTGTCCTATGCGATCAGGCCGCGCTGGGCGCTTGATTACGCCTTCCGCGAGAGGTTCGCGCTGCCTAACCTTGATACCCATGTCAGCGCGGGGACGGGCGAAGCGGTCTCGATCGCGGGCGATTTCAACACCATGCTCGATACCGGGATGACCTGGCAAACCGCCGAGACAATCCGCGATCAGTGGGGCGGCACGTTCTGCCTCAAAGGCGTGATGAGCGTGGCCGATGCCCGCCGCGCGGCCGACATGGGGATCGACGCGATCATGGTCAGCAATCACGGCGGCCGCCAATTGGACGGTAGCCGATCACCGTTCGACCAGTTGCCCGAAATTATCGACGCGGTCGGCGGCCGGATAGAGATCATTTGCGACGGCGGCGTGCGGCGCGGCACGCATGTCCTCAAATCGCTGTGCACCGGGGCCACGGCAGCATCAGGCGGGCGGCTGTATCTTTACGCCCTCGCCGCCGCCGGGCAGCTGGGGGTCGAGCGTGCGCTTGGCATTCTCAAGGATGAGATCGAGCGCGGGATGCGGCTGATGGGGGTCAGGTCGGTCGCCGAACTGACCCCCGATCGCTTGCGCTGGCGTTAAACAAAAGTTGAATGTTTGGCGCGATATTGACCCCGAAGTTACGGGGCAAACAGCATGAAAACCAAAGTGTTCGGCGGACTGTTCGGACTCAACCTGTTCCTGGTCCTGATCGAACTTGCGATCGGTATGCCGGTGGCGTTGTGGCAGGTGGTCATCACCGGGATGATGGGGCTGATGTCCTTTAAATCGCTGTCCGAGGCCAAGGCCCGCGAAGAAAAGATCGGCCAGATCTATTCGAGCTACGACCCCAAGACCTACAAGGCCCCGACCAAATACCACGATATGTAAGCGCGGCGGGGCCGAGCTCGGGCCGAACGGCGGAGGGTTTCAGATTGGCGCCACAATCGGCTGACCAGGCAAACCGCCGGTCTGGCGCAGCCCCTCGCCCAGCGCGAGCGCGGCTGACATCGCCAGGTTGATCGAACGCACCCCGCTACGCATCGGCAGCCGCAACCGCGCATCGCAAGCCTGCGCCACCGCCGCCGGCACGCCGCCACTTTCTTTGCCGAACAACAGCACATCGCCCGGTTCGAACGCAAAATTATAAGCCGATTGCGCGGCTTTGGTGGTGAACAGCACCAGCCGGCGCGTGGCAATCGCGGCCCGGAATTCAGCAAAATCGGCGTGCCGCACCACTTCGACGTGATCGATGTAATCCATCGCCGCGCGGCGCACGCGTTTGTCGTCCCAGACAAATCCAAGCGGTTCGATCAAATCCACCGCCGCGCCAAGGCAGGCGCCGAGCCGCAGTACTGAGCCGACATTTCCGGCGATCTCAGGTTCGAACAGGGCAATGCGGATTGCGGCTGCAGCGCTGGTCACCGCGGCGGCTGCTGCTTGGGCTCGACGATCAGATAGACCCCGGTGGTGGTTCCGACGTTGAGCACCTCGTGCCACGCCACCCCGTCGCTCCACCAGGTATCCCCGGCCTTAAGCACGCGCACGATGCTGCCCTTCGCGGTCGTCATCCGCATGGTCGAGGGGGCGAGGACATAGCCCCAATGCGGCGCATGAAAGTGCCGCTCATGCCCCTCGCCCGGCGGAAAAGTGCACCGCGCGGTCCGGACCTGCGGGTTGTCGACCAGCACCTCGCAGACTTTGTGCCCATGCCACCCGGCCTCGACCGGGTCGGGAAGTTGGGGCGGAGTGGACGCAGCGGAGCCCGGGCCGACCCAGAGCAGCACGAGCGCGAAGGCGGCGGTGGTTTGGCGGAGCAACATCGCGGACTTCATGCCCATGAACCGCCGGGTCGGCCAGCCCTGAATCGAATCGGCACCCGTGTCCACAACTGCGGCACAAACCGGTCTAGCCGGGGCAACAAGGGGTCAAGCAGGCCATTGGGACGGATTGAGATGGATGCGAAAATGGTAGTTTGGACAGATATTAGCGCTTAATATCAATTGCTTATTTAAAGGCGCGGCCAATTCGATCACGCCTGACATAGTCCCCCGCCGCAGACCATTGGCGCTATCACAACGGCTTCCTGTAGGAAAACTGCTGCGCTTCGTTGTGCGTTTTGCTTGGACAAGTTTGGCAGCGGATGGGCCAGCCTGGCGTTGACCGCGTTACCAATGATTGGTACTTGCCAGTCATGGCCAAGAAGAACACCTCGATCGCCTTGGGCGAACGCTGGATGGATTACACCCGCGCCCAGGTAGAGAGTGGCGAGTTCGATTCAACCAGCGAAGTGATCCGCGACGCATTACGGCTGCATGAGGAACGCGCTGTGTTCAAATCGAAGCTGCTCGAAGCGATCGATGCGGGGTTGGCGAGCCCGATTGACGAAGCGTTCGACATGGACCGCTGACGACGAAGAATTCCCGCCCAAGTGATGCAAATCAAATTCCGCACTGCGGCCTCGGCGAATATGCGCCGGGCCGCGCGGGAAACGAAGGCACGCTGGGACGAGGCGCAAGCCGCCAACTACACCGCCGAACTGCGCGACGACATCAA
>JANMCG010000109.1:0-25360 GCA_031361075.1 Novosphingobium sp.
GATCGGTCGTTCGCCCGAAGCCGAGCTGTTTGACCGTTATACCAAACGGCTGGCGTGGCCGTTCAGATTGACCGAATTACCCGATGTTGGCGGCGCTATCCCCGCCGCTTCGCCGCAATCGCGCGAAGTGCTGCTCGACGAGCATGGCGCGCAGCTGACTTCGGAACAATTCGCTGCGCTGCTCGGTAAATGGCGCGACGAGGGCGTGCGCGAAGCGCGGTTTGTGCTTGGCGCGGCGGATGGCCACGGTACCGCTGCGCGGGCTTCGGCCGATCTGTTGCTGGGTTTCGGCGCGATGACGTGGCCGCACTTGCTGGCCCGCGCGCTGCTGGCCGAACAATTGTGGCGCGCTACCAGCATTCTTGCTGGCCATCCCTATCATCGTTCAGGATAAGCCCGGGGATGACCCTGCGCCCTCAACTGCTGCTGCTCCTCGCGCCGCTGGCGCTGCTGGCAGCGCTGTCGGAACCCGCCGCCCAAACGACCTCCGGCATCGATACCGCCGAAGACGCGCAAGCCGCCTTGGGCCGCGCGCAAGTTCAAGGCGCACAAGCCCGCAGCCGCGCCGAACTGCTTGAAGCCGGGGCCGCCACCGCTACTGCTGCGGCCGATCGCACCGCGCAGGAAGGTGCCGCGCTGGCCGCGCGGGTGCAAGAGGCCGAGGCGCGAATTGCGGCCAATACCGCGCAATTGCAGTTGATCGGGCAAGATCAGGTGCGGCTGCGCGCGGATCTCGCTGAAAAGCAGCGCCCGTTGATCGAGCTGACCGCCGCGCTGCAGCGGCTGACCCGCCGACCGCCGCTGCTTTCGTTGCTGCGCCCGGGCTCGCTGCGTGAAGCGGTTTACTTGCGCGCGGTGCTTGAGACACTGCTGCCCGAAGTGGCACGGCGCACCGCCGGGCTGCGCGGCGCGATCGAGCGCGGCCGAGCGCTGGCGGCGCGCGCGCAGCAGACCACCGCCGCCTTGCGCGGGGGCGAGGCCGAACTCACGCGCCGCCGCGCTGAACTGGGTGCGGTCGAAGAACGCCAGCGGCTCGCCTCGGTCCAGGCCAGCGGCGCGGCCAACCGCGAAAGCGAGCGCGCGCTGGCATTAAGCGAACAAGCGCGCGATCTTTCGGCGCTGGTCGGCGATCTGGCCAAGGCCGGGGCTATGCGCGATCAGCTCGCCGCTTTGCCCGGGCCGATTTTGCGCCCCGCGCAGCCGCAGGCCGTGCTCGCACCGCAGGCGCTCGCTCCATCTGCTGCGCCAAGCGACGCGCCGCCGCGCTATCTGCTCCCGGTAGCCGGGCGGTTGGTCGCCGGGTTCGGCACGGGCTCTGCCGGACAGGCCCCGTCACACGGCCTCTCGATCCTGGCCGCTGGCGGCGCGCAAGTGGTTGCGCCGGGCGCGGGCCGGGTCGCTTTCGCAGGGCCCTATCGGGGTTACGGGCTGATCGTGATCATCGAACATGGCGGCGGCTGGACTTCGCTGGTGACCGGGCTCAGCCAGCTTGATTGCCGGGTCGGCGAGCAGCTGGTGCCGGGGGGGTCGCTTGGCCGCGCCGGGCCCGCCCGCCCGCTGCTTAACCTCGAGCTGCGGCGGCAAGGCGTTCCGATCAACCCGCTTGATTTTATTCGCGGCTGAAGACTGACAATTTGCCAGCTACGCGCCATCTGGCGTTAACCCCGCCTGCGCGATAGAAGGCGCTTCAGATTTACGAGAGGCCGACGCCGCATGAAGATTGTCCCCCTGTTCCGCGCTGCTCTGCTGATTAGCGCGGTGTCGCTGATCCCGGCAACCACCGCCGGCCTCGCTGCGGTCGATGCGCGCTCTTCCGTGCAGTTTGAACGGCTCGCGACAGTCTATGAGCTGGTCAAGCTGCGCTATGTCGAGAAGATCGACGACAAAAAGCTGGAAGAAGGCGCGATCGACGGGATGTTGGCCAGCCTCGATCCGCACAGTTCGTTCCTGTCGGGTTCGACCATGCAGCGGCTCAATACTATGATCGACGGCAATTACTCGGGGCTGGGACTGTCGGTGGTGATGGACGACGGCGCGGTCAAAGTGGTCTCGCCGATGCGCGGCAGCCCGGCTGCGGCGGCCGGGGTCAAGGCCGGGGACTATATCACGCACCTCGACGGCAAGCTGATTTACGGCGGCGATCTGGATGATGCGGTGGCGCAGATGCGCGGCGAGGCTGGATCGAAGATACGCCTGACGCTGTTTCGCGCCGGCCGGACCGAACCGTTCGACGTCACCGTCACCCGCGGCGTAATCCAGCTTGAGCCGGTTACCTCCGAACTGACCGACAATGTCGGCGTTATCACGGTCAACGAATTCAGCCACGATGTCGGCAATCTGGTCAACAAGGCGATTCAGGACCTCAAGGTGAAATCGGGCGGCAAACTTGAAGGCTACGTGCTCGATCTGCGGCAGAACCCGGGCGGCGAACTTGAAGAGGCGGTCGGCTTGTCGGATCTGTTCCTGACCAAGGGCGATATCGTCTCGCAGCGCGGGCGCGATACGTCAGAGGACGAATACTTCAAGGCCGAGAGCATTTTCCCCGGTGACATGGCCAAGGGCTTGCCGCTGATCGTGCTGATCGACGCCGGCTCAGCCTCGGCCTCGGAGATTGTGGCGGGGGCGTTGCAGGACCAGCACCGCGCGGTGATCATGGGCGAGCGCAGCTTTGGCAAAGGCAGCGTCCAGTCGCTGTTCTTCCTTGATCGCGCACGCACCAGCGCGGTCAAAATCACCACCGCGCGCTACTTTACCCCATCGGGCCGCTCGGTGCAGGAAGGCGGGATCGATCCCGACATCCGCGTGCCGCAATTGTCCGATCCCGATGCGGCGCGGCGCAGCGAACTGTCGGTGCGCGAGAGTGATCTGCGGCACCATCTGGTCAACGAGGCCAGCCTCGACGACAAAAAGCTGGAGAATGACCGTCAGGCCGATCCGCGCTTCAAGCTTACCCCGGATGAGCTGAAAGCCAAGGGTATCAAGGATTTCCAACTGTACTATGCGTTGCAGACGCTGCACCGCACCGCGCCGGTATCCAAGCGCAAGTGAGCGCGCTGCCAGCTGGAGCTGCGGCCGAGCGAGCCGCTCGAACGCTGGCCGTCGCGGTGCCGGCGGCACTGCTTGGCGGTGCCTACATCAGCCAATATGTGTTTCACTTGATCCCGTGTGAGATGTGCTGGTGGCAGCGTTATGCTCACTTTGCCGCGCTGGCACTGGCGCTGCTTGCAGTGCTGCGTCCCAGCCTGCGTCCACTAGTATGGCTGGCGGGCGCGGCCATTCTGATCGGCGGACTGCTCGGGCTGTATCACGCGGGGATCGAATATGGCTGGTGGCAGGGGTTCACCGCCTGCACCAGCGAGATTGCGCTGGGCGATGATCCGCTTGGTGCGATTTTGGGCGCGCCGATGGTGCGCTGCGACGAAGTGCAATGGTCGCTCGGCGGGATTTCGCTCGCCGGGTTTAATTTCCTGATATCGGTTCCGGCGGCGGCGGTGGTGTTTGCGTTGCTGCGGCGCGGACGGAGGCGGGGCAAGTGAACGCGAAGATGACCGAACGGATGCTGCGGGTCGATCAGGCCGGTGAATACGGCGCGACGCGGATTTATGCCGGGCAACTTGCGGTGATGGGCGACCGTGCCCCGCTGGCGGGCGATGTACGCCACATGGCCGAGCAGGAGGCGGTGCATCGCGCCAAGTTCGATGCTCTGATGGCCAAGCGCGGGGTGCGGCCCACCGTGTTGCAGCCGGTTTGGGACGTGGCCGGGTTCGCATTGGGTGCAGCCACCGCGCTGATCGGGCCGAGAGCGGCGATGGCCTGCACCGCGGCGGTCGAAACCGAGATCGACCGGCATTACAGCGCACAACTCGATCAATTGGGGGACAGCGATCCTGAATTGTCGAGAATGATTGCGCAATTCCGCGATGACGAGCGCGAACATCGCGATTTTGCGCTGGCTAACGGCGCCGAGCAGACGCCTGGCTATCCGGTGCTGTCGGGTGCCATCCGGTTGGGTTGCCGCCTGGCGATCCGGCTGGCCGAACGGATCTGATGCGGGCGCGGGCGCGGGAACGCTATTGGCGCTTCATCTGTTATTCAGCGCGCATGGTGCCTATATACCAGCGTCCGCCAAGGAGTATGCCGATGCGCCCGATCACTGCAATTCTCGCCCCGTTGGCGCTGGCCGCACTCTACGCTGTGCCCGCCGCTGCGCAGGACGCGCCCGAGCCCAAGGTTAACCAGCTGATCGTATACGGCGATGACAAGTGCCCGCAATCGACCGACGACACGATCACCGTCTGCGCGCGCAAGGACGAGGGCGAGCGGTTCCGCGTGCCCGAGGCTCTGCGCGAGCATTCCAGCCCGCAGAACGAGGCCTGGACCAATAAGGTGCTGGCTTATGAAACCGTGTCGCGCACCGGAACTAACAGCTGCAGCCCGGTGGGCGCAGGCGGCTGGACCGGTTGCACCGCCAAGGCGATCAACGATGCCTATGCCGAACGCAAAACCGACCCGACGATCAAGTTTGGCCAGCTGATTGCCGATGAACGCGCAAAGCGTCTGTCGACGATCGACGCCGACACCGCAGAAACGCAAGCGCGGGTCGAGGCGATCGAGCGGCAGATGGAAGATCGCCGCAAGGCTGAGGCTACCAAAACCGACAAGGACCCGAACGATCTGGCTGCGCCGGTCCCGCCCAAGTCGAATTGAGCGCGCAGGCAACCCGGGCCGGGCCGCGTTAGCTCAGCGCGATATCGGGCGCGTCTTCCTGCTTCATTCCGATCACGTTATAGCCGCCATCGACATGATGGATCTCGCCGGTCACGCCCGAGGCAAGGTCTGACAACAGGTACAGCCCGGCCCCGCCGACATCGTCGATCGTCACGTTGCGGCGCAACGGCGAATTAAGCTCGTTCCATTTCAGGATGTAGCGGAAATCGCCGATGCCGCTGGCGGCCAGCGTCTTGATTGGCCCAGCCGAGATCGCATTGACCCGAATATTGGCGGGTCCCAGATCGTTGGCGAGATAGATGACGCTGGCTTCGAGCGCGGCCTTGGCCACTCCCATGACGTTGTAATGCGGTATGACCTTTTCGGCGCCATAGTAAGACAACGTCACGATCGATCCGCCGCCAGTGCCGGCCTCGGCATCGAAGGCGGGCATCATCGCCGCCGCGCGCTTGGCCACCGCGACCAGCGAATAGGCCGATATGTTCATTGTCATCAGGAAGTTATCCAGGCTGGTATCGATATATCCGCCGCGCAATTCGTTCTTGTCCGAAAACCCGATCGCATGAACCACAAAGTCGATCACCGGCCAGCGCGCCGCCAGTTCGGCGAAGGCTGTGTCAAGCGCGGCCATGTCCGACACATCGCAGGCGATCAGGAAATCGCTGCCGAGGCTTTCCGCTAATGGGCGCACGCGCTTTTCCAGCGCTTCCCCCTGGTACGAAAACGCCAACTCGGCACCGTGCGCAGCGAGCTGCTGCGCGATCCCCCAAGCCAGCGACTTGTCATTGGCCAGCCCCATGATCAGCCCGCGTTTGCCGTGCATCAAACCTGTCATACCAATCCAATCAACCTTGCTGCTACAGTCTCGTGCCCGGCTGCGCCGCGCTGCCACGATCATCGACTTGCCCGAGCATATCGCGCTCTTCGGGAGTTTCGGCCAAAGCCGCATTCAATTCGGCGCCCATCACCATCCCTAGTCCGATCAACCAGAAAAAGAACAGCGAGATCATCACCCCGGCCAGACTGCCGTAAGTCAGATCGTAGCTGAAGAACCGGCGCAGCACCCCCGGCAACGCCGAACTGACCCCGACCCACCACGCGGTTACCAGCAGTGCGCCAGGCCACTTGGGGTAACGCCGGGTGCGGTAAGCGCTGGGGGTAAGCGACAGGAACAGCATGAAGATCGACCCATAAATAATCACCGGAGGCAGCAGCAACGACAGATTGAGCAAGCTAATTACGCTTTGCAGCCAGGGATAGCGCGCTTCGACGACTTGCTGCGCAGTGCCGATGAACACCTGCGCCAACAATGCGAACAGCAGCGCAGCCACCGCGCCGACGATCACTCCGGTTGAAATCAGCCGGTACCGCCAGAACGCGTGCGCCGATTTGGTCCCATAGGCGCGGCGCAGAATGTCGCGGATCGTTTCGACCAGACTGCCGACAGTCCACAGTCCGACAATGCCGCCAGCCCACAGCAACCACCCGCTGCGCGCCACGATTACATCGCTTGCCACCGGCTCAAGCGCTTGGGCCGCGACTGGCGGCAAAGCGGCAAGGAAGGCGTGTACCGAGGCGGCACGCTGCGCCTGCTCGCCGACCAGCGACAGCACCGCGCCGACCGTGATGAAGAACGGGAACAACGCGAGGATTGCCATGTAAGCCAGATTACCCGCGTGAATGAACCCGTCGTTATAGACCCCGGCCCAGACCCGCGCGATTACCTTGAAGCCGCGCGATTGCCAGAACGATCCAGTGGGTCCGACGTGTTCGTCATACGCTTCCTGAAACCGGCCAGCGCGCTGGCGCCGCGCCTCGGGCGATAGGTCGGGGACCGTCAGCGGGGGCGGGTTGGCTTCATCGATCTCGCGTTCCTGCACCCGCCGCTATCCGCTCAGACGCCGAATCTGGCGCGCAGGTCGCGCGGATCGCGCCACCCTTCAAGGCGGGCGATCAGATCTGCATCGGCTTCGGGCAACTGCACCTCGATCGTCACCAGCTGATCGCCGCGCGTGCCGTCCTTGCGCGGCATGCCTTTGCCCGTCAGCCGCAGCGTCTTGCCCGAACTGGTCCCTGGGGTCAGGGTCAGCATGACCGCACCATCAGCGGTCGGCACCCGTAGCTTGGCCCCGCGCACCGCTTCATCCAGACTGACCGGCAATTCGAGCCGCAGGTGGTCACCATCGCGGCGCAGCCAACCATGCGGCTGGATGTGGATCGTGACGATCGCATCACCCGCGCCGCCGGGCCCGGGCTCACCTTTGCCGGCGAGCCGCATTTGCGTGCCATCTTCAACCCCGGCGGGCAGCTTTAGGTCGATGGTCTTGCCGTCGGCCAGCGTTATCCGCTGCGTGGCGCGGGTTGCCGCGTCGGTCAGCGAGACGCCCAGCTTATACTGGACGTTAGCTCCCTTCGGCGCGGCGCGCTGTCGGGTCCCGCCAAAGCCGCTGCCCATTCCAGCGCCGCCGCCACCACCGCGTCCGCCAAACAACCCTTCAAAAATATCGCCGATATCGATCCCGTCAGCCCCGCCGCCAAAATCCTCGCTGCGAAATCCGCGCTGCGCGCCGCCGTTAAATCCGCCCGGACCAGCGGTCTGGCCATAGCCAAAGCCCATGCTGGGGTTCCCGTCGGCGTCAATCTCGCCGCGATCAAACCGCGCGCGCTTGTCCTTGTCGGACAGCAGATCGTATGCAGCGGTGACAATCGAAAAGCGCTCGGTCGCCTTTGGATTATCCTTGTTTCGATCGGGGTGCAGCTCTTTGGCAAGCTTGCGGTACGCTGACTTGATGTCCTTTTCGGTCGCGCTGCGAGCCACGCCAAGGGTCGAATACGGATCAGCCATTGGTGCTAGCTAGGGGTCGAAGCCGCGCAGGACAAGGCGCAGCATTGCGATTCAATCTTCAAGCCGCCGCTTCCTTCGCGCGCTGGCTCCGGCTATGCGGTGCGGCGATGACCTCCGACCCCGACGCCCAAACTCACAACGCGATTGCCGATACAGCGCCATTCGGCCTGTTCGGTGAATGGTTCGCGGCCGCGCGCGAAGCCGAACCCAACGATCCCGAAGCCGTCGCACTGGCCAGCGCATCGCCCGGCGGCGCGCCATCGGTGCGGATGGTCCTGCTCAAGGATTGGGGGTCAGACGGGTTCGTTTTCTATACGAACGCGCACAGCCGCAAGGGCGCCGAACTGCTGGCCAATCCGCAGGCGGCGATGCTCTTCCACTGGAAATCGCTGCGCCGCCAGATCCGGATCGAAGGAATGATCGAAGAGGTTTCGCCAGCGCTGGCCGACGCCTATTTCGCCAGTCGCAGCCGCTCGTCGCAAATCGGCGCGGTGGCTTCGGATCAGTCATCGCCGCTCGCCGCGCGCGCCGACTTCTTGGGGCGGATCGCAGCAACCGAAGCGCGGTTTGCCGATGCGCCGGTCACACGCCCGGCGCACTGGACCGGGTTTCGGCTGGTCCCGACTGCGATGGAATTTTGGCTCGACCGGCAATACCGGCTGCACGAGCGCCGCCGGTTTGTTCGCGCTGATCGCGCCGCGCCGTGGACCAGCAGCTTGCTATATCCATGAGCCAAGCCGCCAAACTCAACCGCAGCGCGGCTTACGCCTCCATCTCGGTCGCCAGCCTGCTTGCCGGGCTCAAGATCTGGGCGGTTCTCAGCACTGGTTCGACCGCGATGCTCGGCAGTCTGGCCGATACCGTGCTCGATCTGGTGGCGAGCGTTGCGACGCTGGCGGGGGTGTGGATTGCTGCGCAGCCAGCAGATGACAATCACCGCTTTGGCCACGGCAAGGCCGAGGCGCTGGCGGCCCTGTTCCAGGTCGTGCTGATCTCATTTTCGGCGATAACGCTCGGGGTGCGAGCGATTGCGCAATGGTTCGCCGGCGCGCGCCCGGCGGAGGCGGAGGGCGGAATCGCGGTATCGGCGGTTGCGATTGCGGCAACCATGCTGCTGCTGCTGTGGCAGCGCCGGGTGATCGCCCAGACCGGGTCGATCGCGATTGCAACCGACCACCTGCATTACAAATCCGATCTGGTGCTCAATTTGGCGGTCATCGCTGCGCTCGCGCTCGATCAATATGCCGGTATCCCCGGAGCCGATGCGGTGTTCGGTCTCGCGATTGCACTGTGGCTGGGGTGGAGCGCTTGGAATGCCTCGCAGGAAGCGGTGGAACAGTTGATGGACCACGAATGGCCCGATGAGCGCAAGGCGCGGTTTCTGGAAGTGGTGGCGCGGCACCCCGAGCTGAAAGGTCTGCACGATCTGCGCACGCGCTCATCGGGGAACAGCGATTTTGTGCAGTTCCATATGTCGGTCAATCCCGACATGACGGTGCGCGAAGTCCACACCGTCATGGATGAAATCGAGGCCAAGCTGCTGCGCGAATTTCCGGGGATCGAAATTCTGATCCATCCTGACCCAGAGGGTCACGTCGGCGAGACCGGTTCAGCTGCGGTCGATTTGCTGGCCGGCCGGGCAAGCTAGCGTTCGCGCCGACTAGAGCCCGCGGCCCTCACCAGCCAGAAACGCGGCGTAACTTTTGGCAATCCCGTCGCGCAGCTGGGTCGATGCCTGCCAGCCGAGCGCGGCCAGCCGGGCATTGTCCATCAGCTTGCGCGGGGTGCCGTCGGGCTTTCTCGGATCGGTCACCACCGGCCCGTCATAACCCAGCACTGCCATCACCAGCCGGGTCAATTCCATGATCGAGATATCGCTGCCCGAGCCAACATTGACGTGGCTCTCGTCCGAATAGTGCTTAAGCAAGTGGACGCAGGCATCGGCGCAATCATCGACGTACAGAAATTCGCGGCGCGGGGTGCCGCTGCCCCACACCACCACTTCGCCGCCGACCGCCTTGGCCTCGTGAACTTTGCGTATCAGCGCCGGCATCACGTGGCTGGCACTCAGATCGAAATTGTCGCCCGGCCCGTAAAGATTGGTCGGCATCGCGCTGATGAAGTCGCAGCCATATTGCCGGCGATAGGCCTGCGCCAGTTTGATCCCGGCGATCTTGGCCAGCGCATACCATTCGTTGGTCGGCTCGAGCGGTCCGGTCAGCAGCGCTTCTTCCTTGATCGGCTGCTCGGCAAGCTTGGGGTAAATGCACGACGAACCAAGAAACAGCAGCTTTTCCACCCCGACCGATTCGGACCCGGTCAGCACCGAGGTCTGGATCAGCAGATTGTCGCGCAGGAATTCGACCGGCTGAGTATCGTTGGCCAGGATGCCGCCAACCCGCGCTGCCGCCAGCACCACCACTTGCGGGCGCTGGTTGTGCATCCAGCCCAACACCGCGCGCTGATCGGTGAGATCGAGTTCGTCGCGCCCGGCGGTGATGACCTCGCAATTTTCGCTGGCCAGCCGCCGGGCAATCGCGCCGCCGACCATGCCGCGGTGTCCCGCTACCCAGATCCGTTTCCCCGCGAGCTCAAAATCGATCGCTGGCAGCATCAGGCGCCAAGTCCGATCGATGCGGTGCGCATGGTCAGCAGATCGGCCTGCAGCATTTCGCGGGCCAGATCGCGCACGCTGGTCTGCGCGCTCCAGCCCAGCTTCTCGCGGGCCTTGGTCGCGTCGCCGATCAGCAGATCGACTTCGGTCGGGCGGAAATAACGCGGATCGACCGCCACGCGAAGTGTCCCGGTCGCGGCACAGAAGCCTTGTTCTTCAACCCCGCTGCCGCGCCATTCGAGGGTGATCCCGGCGTCAGCAAAGGCCCATTCGACGAACTGCCGAACGGTGGTCGTTTCGCCGGTCGCGAGCACGTAATCATCGCCATTGTCCTGCTGCAGCATCCGCCACATGCCTTCGACATATTCTTTGGCATGGCCCCAATCGCGCTTGGCGTCCATGTTGCCCAGATACAGCACGTCTTGCCGACCAAGCGAGATTGCCGCGGCCGCGCGGGTGATCTTGCGGGTGACAAATGTCTCGCCGCGCAGCGGGCTTTCGTGGTTGAAGAGGATTCCGTTCGAAGTGTGCAGGCCATAAGCCTCGCGGTAATTCACGGTGATCCAATAGGCATAAAGCTTGGCCGCCGCGTAAGGACTGCGCGGGTAAAACGGCGTGGTCTCACGCTGCGGAACCTCTTGCACCAAACCGTAAAGCTCGCTGGTCGAGGCCTGATAAAACCGGGTTTTCTGTTCTAGCTTGAGGATCCGGATGGCTTCGAGCAAGCGCAAGGTGCCCAGCGCATCGGAATTGGCGGTATATTCTGGCGTCTCGAAACTGACCGCGACGTGGCTTTGCGCGGCGAGGTTATAAATCTCGTCGGGCTGCACCTCTTGAACGATGCGGATCAGATTGGTGGCATCGGTCAGATCGCCGTAATGCAAGGTCAGCTGCGGCGCGGGGACGTGGGGGTCTTCATAGATTTCGTCGATCCGGCCGGTATTGAACGACGACGAACGCCGCTTGATTCCATGCACCCGGTAACCCTTTTCGAGCAGCAATCGCGCCAGATACGCGCCATCCTGCCCGGTCACCCCGGTAATCAATGCTGTCTTGCTCACGGTGTTCCCTCTTTTGGAAATAGCTGAATTATCCGCGCGATAGCACGCCGAACCGGTTCGTGCTGCCCCTCATTGGTTTTCCCGAGTCGCACTACGGTCACCCCGTTGCCGCGCGCTACCACCACAAATTGGCCCAGATGCCCGTTCATCGAAAAGACCGAACTGCCGAGCCCGGGCCACATCGCCGCTTCCCCGGGCGCGGCCCGGTTAAGCCACAGTTGCGCGCCATATCCGGGATTGTGCGGCGATGGGGTGGTCATGAAATCGACCCACGCCACCGGGACCAGTTGCGCGCCCTTGACTGCGCCTTTGTTGCGCAGGAATTCACCAAATTTAGCCCAGTCACGCAGCGTCCCGTGGATCAGGCTGCCGCCGATCAGCGTGCCGGCCGCATCGTATTCGGGGACCATGCTTTTCATCCCGAGCGGCTCGAACAGCCGTGTGCGCAGGTAATCCCCCACCACACGCGCGCGCTCCCCCGGTTCGGTGCTCGTGGTCAGCGCGCGGGCCGCCAGGTCAGCCAGGATCACCGTGGTGGCCGACGAATATTCCCATTTTGACCCAGGTTCGGCCTCGAGCGGTTGAGCTTCGGCATAGGCCGCCATGTTGTCGCGGCCATCGAGAAACAGCATCCGCACTGTATCGGCTTCAAACGGGGGATCGCTCTCTTCGCTGTGCTTGAGCCCGGAATGCATCTGCAGCAGTTGGCGCAAGGTAATCTCGCCCCGCGGATCACCGCTGCGCTGCCACGCCGGGATCGGTGCGCCCTCGTCAAGCCGCAGCCGTCCATCGGCAACCAGCATCCCGATCATCACGCCGGTGACGGTCTTGGCCATCGACCAGCTGATAAAGCGGGTGTTTTCGTGATAACTGGCAGCATAGCGCTCGGCCACGATTTGGCCATTGTGCAGCACGATCACCGCGCGGGTTTCTGCAGTTGGTGCCTGGCTGAACAGATTGTCGACCCCCCGCGCGAGCCGTTCGCGGTTGATGCCGGGCTGATCGATTACAGATTTCAGCGCAGCGGCACTGAGCGGCGCGGAAGGCGGCGGCGGCGCGCTTTGCCCCGAGCAGGCGATCAGGGCTGGCAGCGCAAGCAGCGGCAGGATAAGGGACAGGCGGCGCGCGGGCATCGCGCGCACCCCTCGCGCAAAGGCATTGCAATGGCAACCGTAAACCCAGCATCCGGCGCATCGCCAGCGGGCGATCCGCGCGCC
Organism: Novosphingobium sp.; assembly: GCA_031361075.1. Taxonomy (GTDB): domain Bacteria; phylum Pseudomonadota; class Alphaproteobacteria; order Sphingomonadales; family Sphingomonadaceae; genus Novosphingobium. Next base: position 12,466 of record JANMCG010000109.1, read on the forward strand.
CGGCTGCGCCGCCGCGTGCTGTGGCTGGGGGTGGCTTTATTGGCGGTGCTGCTGGGGTGGTTCTGGGCGCCGCTGCACGGCTATGCGCGTACAGGCGCAGCCTATGGCGCGCGTGTCGCTTGCTCGTGTCGCTATCTCGGCGGGCGTGGGTTATCCGATTGCCGCAAGGATTTTGAACCCGGGATGGGGCTGGTTATGCTATCCGAAGATCCGGCTGCCAAAACGGTAACCGCGCGGTTTCCGCTGGTCGCCAGCCAAACCGCGACCTATCGCCCGGGGCTGGGCTGCCAACTGGAACCGTGGCGTGGTTAAGGCGTTGAATTGGCGCGATCACGCATCGGACTTAAGGGCATGACTGACACTCTTATCCACCCCGTCGTCTTGTGTGGCGGCAGCGGCACCCGGCTTTGGCCGCGCAGCCGTGCGGTGCGGCCAAAGCCGTTTTTGCCGCTGGTCGGCGATTATACGCTGTTCGAACAAACGATCGCCCGCTGCGCCCCCAGCGCGGGGTTCGCCGCGCCCATTGTGGTAACGGGCACGGCGCATCTGCAGCATGTCGAGCACCAGTTGGCCGGCGATCCCGACGCACGGGTGATCGTCGAGCCGTCAGCGCGGAACACCGCGGCGGCGATTGCCTTGGCGGCGCTGTGCTTACCTGCAAACGCGGTGATGTTGGTCTGCCCGAGCGATCATCACATTGCCGACCCCGCAGCGTTTCAGGCGGCGGCCCAGTCGGCTGCGATGCTTGCCCGCCAAGGCTGGCTGGTTGCGTTCGGGATCGCCGCGACTTCTCCTGAAACCGGGTTTGGTTATCTGCAGCAAGGCGCGCCAATCGCCGCGGGCGGGTATCAGGTCGCGCGGTTTGTGGAAAAGCCCGCACAGGCCCGCGCCAAGCAGTTCCTGGCCGAGGGCGGTTATGCCTGGAACGGCGGAATTTTCGCCTTTGCTGCGGGGACGTTTCTTGACGAACTCACCCGCTTCCGGCCTGAAATAGCCGCGCACGCCCGCGCGGCAGTCGCCAAAGGCCACGCAGCCGGCACCGAGTTTCACCCTGACGCCGCCGAATTCAATCAGATCGACAGCGAATCGGTCGATTACGCCGTCATGGAAAACACCGCGCTGGCGGCGATGGTTCCCGCGCAGATGGGCTGGTCGGATATCGGCAACTGGGAAGCGCTGCACACCGCGCGCGGCGGCGATGCGCAAGGCAACACCGTGATCGGTCCGGCCGAGCTGGTAGATTGCCGAAATGTGCTGGTTGAAAGCGATGGCCCGCGCGTTTCGGTGATCGGGCTTGAAGATGTGGTGGTGGTGGTTGATGGCAACGAAGTGCTGGTCACCACCCGTGCCGGGGCCCAGCTGGTTGGCAAATTGCGCGGCGCAACCACCCAATGACCGTGCTGCTGCCAACCACCTTGTCGCCGCGTCCGTGGGGGGTCGATGCCTTGCCCGCGCCGTTCGTCAGTCCGCCGGGCGAACGGATCGGCGAAGTGTGGTTTACGCCCCCGGCGGCGCTTGATGCCTTGCTGGTCAAGTACATCTTCACCAGCGAGAAACTGTCGGTGCAGGTTCACCCGAATGACGCGCAGGCCCCCGCAGGAAGCCGGGGCAAGGAAGAATGCTGGCTGGTGCTCAGCGCGAAACCGGGTGCCAAGCTTGCGATCGGATTCGATGCGCCGATCGGCCCGGAAGCAATGCGCGCCGCCGCGCTCGATGGATCGATCGAGCGGTTGCTGACCTGGCACCCGGTGCAGGCGGGCGACTTCTTCTATATTCCGGCGGGCACGGTCCACGCGATCGGTCCCGATATCTCGCTGATCGAAGTGCAGCAAAATTCGGACATTACGTACCGGCTGTATGACTATGGCCGCCCGCGCGAACTGCATCTTGATGCCGGGATCAAGGTCGCGCAAGGCGGTCCGCACGATCCGGCTGACCGGCGGCACGTCGCGCCGTCTGGCGAAGTGGGACTGGTCGAAGGACCGCACTTCCGACTCGATCGGCTTGATGGCGCGCCCAGCGCTGCAGCGGCGGCCCGTTATACCGGCGCGCTGCTGGTGCTGCCGCTCGACACGCCGCTGCTGGTGGCGGGCGAGCGGACCGATCCGGGGCAATGCGCATTGGCGGCCACACTCGATCGCGTGGAATTTGCCGGGCGCAGCCTGATCGCGCAGCCGTGCTGAACCACTTGCTAGGCTGTTAGCCCGGCTGATTCGGTGGTGCCGATCCAGCCGCCGCCGACCACGCGCTCGCCGGCATAGATTACCGCCGCCTGCCCCGGTGCAACGCCGTAAGCCGGTTCGGTAAATTCGATCAGGCAGTCCGCGCCGTTGCCCAGTTCGCCGCGCAACACGACCGGCACCTGCTTGGCCATCGAGCGGACCTTGGCAGTCAGCGGTCCGGCGGGCAACGGACCGATCCGGTTGGTTTCGGTAATCCGCGCGATCCGCACCGCCAGCAACCGGCGCGGACCGACCAGCACTTGCGCCTTGGCGGCATCAATTCCGGTCACGAACAAGGGTTCGGCCAGCCCGCCAATCTCCAGCCCGCGCCGCTGACCGACCGTGTAGTGAATGATCCCGCGATGCTCGCCCAGCACCGCGCCGGTTTCAGCATGGACAATTTCGCCCGGTGCGCTGCCTGCGGGGCGGACGCTGCGAACGACTTTGGCGTAATCTCCATCGGGCACGAAGCAGATATCCTGGCTGTCGGGCTTGGCGGCGACGCGCAATCCTTCGGCTTCGGCGATTTGCCGGACCTCGGCCTTGGGCAGCGCGCCCAGGGGAAATCGCAGAAAATCGAGCTGCGCCGGGGTGGTGCCGTAAAGGAAGTAGCTCTGATCACGCGCCGGATCAGTCGCGCGGTGCAGTTCGGGTCCGTCCGCACCGGGGATCCGTTGAACATAATGGCCGGTGGCCAGGCAATCCGCGCCCAGCTCGCGCGCCATTGCCAGCAGGTCGGTAAATTTGGGTCCCATATTGCAGCGGATGCACGGGATTGGAGTGCGCCCCGCGAGGTAATCGTCGGCAAATTGCTCGACCACTTCGTCGCGGAACCGGCTTTCGTGATCGAACACATGGTGCACAATCCCCAGCCGGTCAGCCACGCTGCGGGCATCGCGGATATCATCGCCCGCGCAGCACGCGCCTTTGCGCCCGGTGGCGGCGCCGTAATCGTACAGCTGAAGCGTGACGCCGATCACCTCGGCTCCGCTGCGCGCAGCCAGTGCGGCCACCACCGAGCTGTCGACCCCGCCCGACATTGCCACGACAATGCGCCGCGCGGAAAGCGGCCCGCAAAGCTGGAACAGCGTTGCCGGATCGGGCAGAGTGAGGGTGGCGGTGGCCATAGTTTGCGCGCCTTACACGCGCAGCACCGCCGAAGCAAAGCCGCTGGCGGCAGCGCAGGACGCCGGCGCCGTTAGGGATGCGGCGGGCGGTCGAGGCAATTTGGTAAGCAATCTGACCACGAGGTAAACCCGGGCTTTACCCGATATTGACCTTGTCCGCCTAGAACCCGGGTTATGGAATTTGGTAATGACCTGATGGCGGCGCTGCGAGGCCGGGTGCAACCCGGCGGCGAAAGCAGCGAAACCGCGGGATTCGCCCCCTTGTTCGACTGGTCTGGACTGCACGCCCGGCTCAGCGCTGCTTATGCAATGCGGCGCGAGCTTGAGCGCGGCGATTCGCATTGCGTCAGACCCGGCGGTGGCTTTTCCGACTGGGCGCACCCGGCGTGCGGCGGACCGAAACAATCACTTCGCGTTAACCTCACTGATTCAACAGATGGCAAAGCGCCGCATGGCATGGAGGCTGACACTGCTGGTCAAGTCCATTCCAGCGGCCGAGGACAACAATGATCGAGAACCAGAAAATCCGTCCGGCAATGGTGATCGGCCCGCTTGGCGAGCCGCTGACTATTGAATCGTTGCCGGCCCCATCCACCACCCGCTGGGTCGTGCGCCGCAAGGCCGAGGTTGTTGCCGCGGTCAACGGCGGATTGCTGAGCATTGATGAAGTCTGCGAGCGCTACAATCTGACGCTTGAAGAGTTCGCATCGTGGCAGCGCGCGGTCGACCGCTCAGGGATGCAGGGCCTCAGGGTCACCCGTATCCAGCATTACCGCGACTTGTACGAGCGCCAGCTCAAGTATTGAATTAGCAATACCGATTGCTACGGCGGCGGCCGGGGCGGAGTACCATCCGCCCCGGCCGCGTCGTTTTGGCACTGGGCCAAGCGTCTAGCCGGGTGCAGTTTAACGGGGTGCCTGTGTTGTTTGACGACGCCGCCATTGCCGCTTTGCGCTGCTCCGGCTAAGGGCTGCACGTGCAAACAATGCGCGGCAGACTGAATGCAACAGGGCTTGCGGCGGGTGATATAGCATAGTAACACAGTGTAGTGGCTTGGGCAGGCAGATCTTGTCCGCGCTGACGCTATTTCCGGCTTTTGGGGCCGAACCTGATAGGCAGTTGCGACCATGAATTTCGATTCCAGAATGGGTGCTGGCACGTTGTCTGACATCAACCCGTTGCTTGATGAGGCCGGTCAGCCGCGCAGCAAGCGCCGGTGGATTGTTGCCGGGGCAGTTCTGCTGCTGATTATGGCGGCGATCTGGTTTATGGTGCACCGGGCCGCTGCGGGTGCGGAAGAAGCAACCGATGCGACGACGCAGGCGCCGGTAGTCAGCGTGATAACGCCCGGCCGTGCGACCATCGAAGGGACGATTTCGGCCACCGGAACACTGGCTGCGCGGCGCGAACTGCCGGTGGGAATTGCGGGCGAAGGCGGGCAAATCCTGTCGGTGCTGGTTGAGCCAGGGCAGTGGGTCCGCGCCGGACAGGTGATGGCGGTGATCGATCGTTCGGTTCAAGTCCAGCAGCAGTCGAGCCAGGCCGCGCAAGTTCAGGTGGCGCGGGCCAATGCCGATCTGGCCCAAGCCAATCTTGATCGGTCGCTGCGGCTGGTCGAAAAAGGGTTCGTCTCTAAAGCTGATATCGACCGGCTGCGCGCCACTCGCGATGCAGCCTTTGGGCAAGTCCGGGTGGCCGGGGCGCAATTGGGCGTGCTGCAGGCCCAAAGCCGCCGGCTCAACGTGGTCGCTCCGGCAGCAGGGCTGGTGCTTGAGCGGCGGGTCGAGCCGGGCCAAGTGGTCAGCGCAGGTTCGGGTATCCTGTTCCGTCTGGCCAAGGGCGGCGAGATGGAACTGAAGGCAAATCTGGGTCAAGCCGATCTGGCGCAGATTGCGCCGGGAGTGACCGCGCTGGTGACTGCGGTCGGTTCGACCAACGTCCACACCGGCCAGGTGTGGCAGCGCGCACCGGTAATCGACCCGGCCTCGCGCCAGGGTGTGGCGCGGATCGCGCTGGCGTATTCGCCCGATTTGCCACCCGGCGGCTTTGCTAGCGCCGAAATCAAGGCCGGCACCGTAGTTGCCCCGATGTTGCCCGAAAGTGCGATCCTGTCGGATGCCAAGGGCAGCTATGTTTACGTGGTGGGCAAGAGCAACAAGGTTGAGCGGCGCGATATCAAGCTGGGGCTGGTAACCGATAACGGCATTGCCGTGACCAGCGGGCTAAGCGGCAGCGAACAAGTAGTGCTGCGCGCCGGCGGGTTCCTGTCGCAGGGTGAAACGATCAAACCGAACCTGACCAAGCAATAAGCGCGGCGCAAGGGTAGCACGATGAACTTCCGCAACATCTCGGCCTGGTCAATACGCAATCCAGTCGTGCCGATCGTGATATTTGTCGGGCTGATGATCGCCGGGATCATGAGCTTCTCGACCATGAAGGTTCAAAACGACCCCGACATCGAATTCCCTGCGGTGATCGTGGCTATTTCGCAGCCCGGCGCTGCACCATCTGAAATTGAATCGCAGATCACGCAAAAAGTCGAATCGGCAGTGCGGACGATCAGCGGGGTTGATTCGATTAGCTCGACCGCGTCCGAGGGCGGCAATCAGACCATGATCTTCTTCCAGATCGGCACTGACATCAACAACGCGGTCAGCGAGGTCAAGAACGCGGTCGATCAGGCGCGCGGCGAGCTGCCGGATGGAATTCTCGAACCGCAAGTGTTCAAAGTTCAGACCTCGTCCGATCCAATCGCCTATTTTGCGGTTTCTGCTGATGACATGACGATCGAGCAATTGTCATGGTTCATCGACGACACCGTTGCCAAGGAACTGCTGACCGTACCCGGCATGTCCGGGGTAGAGCGTCAGGGCGGGGTCGACCGCGAGATTCGCGTGACGCTCGATCCGGCGCGGATGCAATCGCTGGGGGTAACTGCCAGCCAGGTTAACGCGGCGTTGCGCCAGCTGAATGTCAACGCTGCAGGCGGCAAGGCTGAAATCGCCGGATCGCGCCAGTCGGTGCGGGTGCTGGGCAATGCGGCCGATGCCTATGCGCTGTCGCAAACCGACGTGCCGCTGGGCGGCGGGCGTACGGTCAAATTGACTGACTTTGCCAAGGTCAGCGACAGTTTCGCCGAAGTCACCACGATGGGCAAGATCAACGGCAAGCCAGTGGTAACCTTTGCCATGTCGCGCGCGCGGGGCGAATCCGATGTCTCTGTTTACGACGGCGCGATCGAAAAGATCGATCAGCTCAAAAAAGATCATCCCGGTATCCACTTTACCCGGCTGTTCAGTTCGGTCGATTATACAAAACAGCAATATGAAAGCTCGATCTCGTCGATGGTCGAAGGCGCCATTTTGGCGGTCATCGTGGTGTTCTTCTTCCTGCGCGATTGGCGCGCCACGCTGATCTCTGCAATCGCCATCCCGCTTTCGGCGATCCCGACCTTCTGGATGATGGACGCCTGGTTCGGGTTTACCTTGAACAGCCTGTCATTGCTGGCGCTGGGGCTGGTGGCCGGCGTGCTGGTCGACGATGCGATTGTCGAAATCGAGAACATTGTGCGGCATATGCGAATGGGCAAAAGCGCATATCAAGCCTCGATCGACGCGGCAGACGAAATTGGGCTGGCGGTGGTGGCGACCACATTCTCGATCGTCGCAGTGTTCTTGCCGGTAGGTTTGATGCCGGGCGTTTCGGGGCAGTTCTTCCGTAATTTCGGATTGACCGTGGTGATTTCGGTGCTGATCAGCCTGGCTGTGGCGCGGATGATCACGCCGATGGTGGCGGCCTATTTCCTGAAGTCGCATGGCCACGCCGAACACGCTTCGGGCAAATGGATGGAACGCTATCTGCGCGTATTGCACTGGTCGCTCGATTCGACCGCAGCCAAGGCTATCCGCGCGCGAATCTCTGCGGTGCGCGGCTCGCCGCTGGCTTACCTGATCGGCACGGTCGCGGTGATACTGATCCTTGCCACTTTCGTCGCCGGGTTTGTCGGGGTGTTCAAGCTGATTGGCGGGCTGAAGCTGACGCTGTTTGGCTGGAAAAAAACGTTGACTGTCTTGACTTTGCTGGCGGCGCTGGCGGGAGGGTTGCTTGCTTCGTGGTTGGTGCGCAGCCTGCTCGGGCTGATTATCGGACTGAATCACGGGCGGCTTGGCCAGTGGTATGCGTATATGGGTGCACGCTATCGGGCCCGGCTGAAAGATCACCGCGTCTGGATGGTCGGGATCGGGCTTGGCTCGCTGGTGATGACGCTGGCCTTGTTTACAATGATCCCGGTACAGCCATTTCCCGACGTCAATTCAGATTTCGCGTTGATCAATATTGAAACCGTGCCCGGCACCACGCTGGCGCAGACCGAACAGATTGCCGATCAGGTCGCCGCTATTGTCGCTAAACGACCCGAAGTCGATCACGCGCTCGAACGGATCCGCGAAGGCAATGCCCGGCTGTTCGTAACGCTCAAGACCGATCGCAAACTGAGCAGTCAAGAGCTGAGCCGCGAGCTTACCCCGTTGCTCCAGACGGTGCCCGACGCGCGGGTATCATTCCAGGATCTGAGCGGGCCATCCGGTGGCGGCGGCACCGGACGGCCGATTTCGATCATGCTGTCGGGCAGCGATTCGCAATTGCTTGAGCAGACTGCTAATCAGCTGGTCGAGCAAATGCGCGGCTTGAAGGAACTGGTCGCGCCTCGGATTGCGGCCGATATGCGCCGTCCTGAGGTAATCATCACCCCGCGGCTTGATCTGGCGGCTTCGTTGGGGGTTACCACCACCGCGCTCAGCCAGACAATCCGCATCGCCACCATCGGCGATATCGATCAGAACGCTGCCAAGTTTTCACTGACTGATCGCCAGGTTCCGATCCGGGTACGCTTATCAGAAGATTCGCGCCGGAACATTGCCACCTTGCGCAACATGCCGGTGCCGACCACCACTGGCGGATCGGTGCCGCTGGCGACGGTCGCCGATATCTCATTCGGTTCGGGCCCGGTCAGCATCCAGCGCTATAACCAGAATCGCCGGGTATTTGTCGGTGCCGACCTTGCCCCCGATGTGCTGCAAGGCAATGCGATGACGCTGATCAACAAACTTCCCGTGATGGAGAAGCTGCCCAGCGGCGTATCGAATGCCCCGATCGGCAACGACAAAATTCTGCAGGAACTGATTACTAACTTTAGCAAGGCGTTGATGGCCGGGGTGCTGCTGGTGTTTTCGGTGCTGGTGCTGCTTTACCACCGGTTTGTCTCGCCGTTGGTCAATATGGGTTCGCTGTTTCTGGCACCGTTGGGCGGGCTGCTGCTGCTGCTGATTGCGGGCCAGCCGATCTCGATGCCGGTGTTCATCGGCATTCTGATGTTGTTCGGGATCGTTGCCAAAAACTCGATTCTGCTGATCGATTTCGCGATCGAGGAAATGCACAATGGCGCCACGAAATTTGCTGCGATCGTCGAAGCCGGGCACAAGCGCGCGCAGCCGATCGTAATGACCACCGTAGCGATGACCGCCGGGATGGTGCCAACCGCATTGTCGCTGGGCGGCGATGGTGCGTGGCGCGCGCCAATGGGCACCGTGGTGATCGGCGGGCTGGTCCTTTCAACGCTGTTGACGCTGCTGATCGTGCCGGCCGGCTTTAGCCTTGCCGATGGAATCGAAAAGCGGCTGGGGCCGTGGCTGAGCGGCAAATTGCTGAACAGCGATGAAAATGATGCGGCGGCGGTACCGGCGCCCGCGCGCGCCCTCCCGCCTGAGGCATTCCCCGCCGAGTGAACGCGCGCCGCCTCCGCCTGCGGGTCGCGGCCGATCTGCCGTCACCGCCTGACCGGGCCAGGCGGATGCGGTTGTTTGCCACCGGGATGCTGGTGGCAATGGCCATGCTGTTTGTCGTCGCGCGCTATTTCCAGGCGGTACATCCAGCGTGGGGCTATGTGCTGGCCTTTGCCGAAGCCGGGATGATCGGTGGGATGGCCGACTGGTTTGCGGTCACTGCGTTGTTTCGCCATCCGCTCGGTCTGCCGATCCCGCACACCGCGATCATCCCTGAAAACAAGGACCGGATCGCCGATACGATGGCGGCGTTCCTGCAGGAAAATTTCCTCACCCCGCAAGTCGTCGCGCGGCGTCTGCACGCGACCAATATGGCTGCGGCGGCGGGCAGCTGGCTGGCGGATCCGCGCGAAAGCAATGGCGGACGGATCCGCGCAGGGGCCGCGGAATTGCTCGCGCAAGTGCTCGAATCGCTCGATCCCGAGAAGCTTGGCGGGCAAGTGCGCGGCGGGCTGGTGCGCCAATTGGGTAAGCTCGACACCGCGCCGCTGCTGGGCCAGCTGGTCGAAACCGCGATTGCTGACCGGCGGCATCTGGCAGTGATCGATTCGCTGGTGCGTTGGACCGGCCTGACGCTCGAAGCCAACGAGGAACTGGTGCGCGAACTGATTCACCGCCGCGCCAATGCGGTGCTGCGCTGGACCGGGCTCGATGAACGCGTCGCCAATTCGGTGCTCGATGGGTTGTACAAATTGCTCGCCGAAGTGATCGTCAATCCCGACCATCCGCTGCGTTCCAAAATCGAGGAAGGGCTGGCCAAATTGGCCGCCGATCTGCGCAGCGATCCGGAATTGCGCGCTCGGGTCGAGCGGATGAAGGACGAGCTGCTGGCTAATCCGGCGGTGTCGACCTGGTGGCAGGGGGTGTGGGAACGCCTTCGGACCGGGCTGCTTAAGCGGCTGCGGCAGAATGATGCCCAGATCGGCAGCCAATTTGCCCAAGCGCTGGCCGAACTCGGCGTGACGCTGCGCGATGATCCGCGAATGCAGGCCCAGGTCAACCGGTTCGCGCGGCGGACACTGGTGGGGGTGGCGACGCGGTATGGCGATCAGATCGTCCGGCTGGTGTCCGAAACGGTCAAGCGCTGGGATGCCAAGACCGTGACCGCACGGATCGAAGGCGCGGTCGGCCGCGATCTGCAATTCATCCGCATAAATGGCACCTTGGTGGGCGGGCTGGTCGGGGTGGTGATCCACACGCTTGACGTGCTGCTGTGAGCGCGCTGGTGCAGACCAGCCCGCTGCTGACGACTGAGCGGCTAGAGTTGTGGCAGCCGCAGCGCGATGACCATGCCGGGCTTGATGCCATTTACGCCGATCCGCGAACACTTCCTTTTCTCGGCCACTGGTCGCCCTCGCCAGCCGATACCTTTGCGCGGCTGTGCCGCAATGCCGGGACTTGGACGCTTTACGGCTATGGGATTTTCATGGTGCGGCGGCGCGGCGATGCACAGATCATCGGCAGTTGCGGGGTGTTCCGCTCGTGGCGTGGATTTGCCCGCGGCCTCGATGATATCCCTGAGGCAGGCTGGATTATCCATCCCGATTACTGGGGCCAAGGTTATGCGGGCGAAGCCATGCGCGCGGTGCTGCCGTGGTTTGATGCGGAACACGGGCTGCAGCGGATTGCCTGCATGATCGAAGCGGGGCACGCGGCGTCAGAGCGCCTGGCGTTGCAGCTGGGGTTCGTCGAGTATGCGCGGCATCGGCAGCCGGAGGAGAAACCCGTGGTGCTGTACGAGCGGACCTGATCAACCCGCTGCCATCCACCGGACATTGTTGATGTAGAAAGATTTGACCGGCTTGCCTTGCGCATCAAGCGCGGGTTTGAACCGGGCTCGTTTGGTGATCAATTGACAGGTCAGGTCGGCGAATTCGTCAGGGTTTGTGCGGTACAGTACCCGGCATCCGCGGGGCATTCCGCTTGCATCGATGTCCAAACGAAACCGCACCAGGCCATTGTGCCCTTGAAACACCGCTGGGGTTGGAAAGTCGCCAGTGCGCAACCAGGTGGCCGGGCTATCGATCGGGACGGGGCGTTGTTGTAAACGCGCCTCGATAGCTGGATCGTAGCCCCAAGTTTTGACCAGATCTTCCGTGCAGGTTCGCACCGCTGCCATGGGCGCCCCCATACTGCCGGTTTCGAGCAGGTAGCGCTTCCCGCGCGCCGGTTTGAAAGCAATAGTGGTGATTGCGGCTTCGCGAGCCGGGCTGATCGGCACCATGGTTTCGGGGTGCTTCCAGTCTTCCCACCCATCCAGGCGCAACCCGGTCAGCCTGACCAGGGGAATTTTTTCGCCACTGTTCACATTAAGTGCGATGCCGCCACGTTTAGCCGGTTTGCCGCCGTTGCCGAACGTCAGTTCGACTGGCATTTCGATTCCGCTATATTTGAACGCTTGACCATAAAGCTGCAAATCGAACGGATCGCCCGGTTGTTCGCGCGTCAGCACAAAAATAACGCGGTCTTTGTCGCTCCCGAAGCTTGCCAACAGTTGGCACGAATCCGCGTTATATTTCATTTCCCATTTGCTGGTCTTGGCAAGCGAGATTGCCGAAGTCTCAGCGGCCATAGCGGGCGCCGCCAGCGCCACCATTACCAAGCCAAGCTGCCAAATGCGCATATTGAACCCCTGTCAGTCAGGGGCTAACTATCGGCTCATGATCACAAAAAGAAAAGGCCCCGCCGAAGCGAGGCCCCTTCTTGTCACGCATCCGCGCAGATCAAAGCTTGCCCGTCAACTCCGGCACAACCGTGAACAAGTCTCCAACCAGCCCGACGTCCGCGACCTGGAAGATCGGCGCGTCTTCGTCCTTGTTGATCGCGACGATGATCTTGCTGTCCTTCATCCCCGCAAGGTGCTGGATCGCGCCCGAAATGCCGACCGCGATGTAAACGGCGGGGGCAACGATCTTGCCGGTCTGGCCGACCTGATAATCGTTGGGGACATAGCCCGCATCGACCGCCGCGCGGCTCGCGCCGACGGCTGCGCCAAGCTTGTCGGCGAGCGGAAAGATCACGCCCTTGAACGTGTCAGCGTCTTTCAGCGCGCGGCCGCCCGAGACGATGATCTTGGCGCTGGTCAATTCGGGGCGTTCGCTTTTGGCGATTTCCGAGCCGACGAAGGCGCTGGTGCCAGCATCGCCGGCGCCCGCAACAGCTTCGACCAAGCCGTTGCCGCCGGTCATGTCAGCCTTGGCAAACGCGGTGCCGCGCACGGTGATCACCAGCTTGGCGTCACTGCTTTCGACCGTGGCGATCGCATTGCCAGCATAGATCGGACGGGTGAAGGTCTTGGGGCCTTCGACCGAAAGGATGTCCGAAATCTGCATCACGTCGAGTAGCGCAGCAACTCGCGGCGCGATGTTTTTACCATGCGTGGTAGCGGGCGCGAGGAAAGCATCATGGTGGCTCATCAGATCCGCCACCAGCGGCGCGACGTTCTCGGCCAAGGCATGGGCATAAGCTGTGTCGTCGGCAAGGTGGACTTTGCCCACGCCAGCGATCTTGGCGGCTTGATCAGCAACAGCTGCGCAACCCGAACCGGCCACCAGCAGATGGACTTCGCCCAGCTGCGATGCGGCGGTGACCACAGCCAGCGTGGCGTCCTTGACCGTTGCATTGTCGTGTTCGACCCAAACGAGCGTCTTCATGCGGGGACTCCCAGTTCCTTGAGCTTGGCCACCAATGCATCCACATCGGCCAC
>JANMCG010000142.1:0-3417 GCA_031361075.1 Novosphingobium sp.
GGTCTGGTAAGCCAGCAAGGCGTAGGCCGCAGCGTGGCTTTTGTTGAAACCGTAGCCGGCAAACTTGTCGATCAAATCGAACAGCTCGCCTGCCTTGACCGCATCGATCTGCGATACTTCGGCGCACCCGGCGATAAACCGCGCACGCTGGGCATCCATTTCTTTCTGGTCTTTCTTGCCCATCGCGCGGCGCAGCAGATCGGCATCGCCCAGCGAATAGCCTGCCAGCAACTGCGCGGCCTGCATCACCTGTTCCTGATAGACAAATACGCCGTACGTTTCGGCGAGGATTTCCTCAAGCTTGGGGTGCGGATATTCGATCGCCTCAGCGCCGTTCTTGCGCCGCCCGAACAGCGGGATATTGTCCATTGGCCCGGGCCGGTACAGCGAAACCAGCGCGATGATATCCCCGAAACCGGTCGGCTTGACCGCCGCCAGCGTGCGCCGCATCCCTTCGGATTCAAGCTGGAATACCCCGACTGTATCGCCTGACTGCAGCAGATCGTAAACTTGCGGGTCGTCCCATGCAAGCTGCGACAAATCGATCTCGATCTCGCGCTTGAGCATGAGTTGGGTAGCTTTTTTGAGCACTGACAGCGTCTTGAGTCCGAGAAAGTCGAACTTGATCAGCCCAGTATCCTCGACATATTTCATGTCGAACTGAGTGACCGGCATGTCGGAGCGCGGGTCACGGTAGAGCGGCACCAGCTGCGCCAGCGGCCGGTCCCCGATCACCACCCCGGCGGCGTGAGTCGAGCTGTTGCGCGGCAGGCCTTCAAGCTGGACCGCCAGATCGATCAAGCGCTTGACTTCGTCGTCGGTATCGTAAGCCTGTTTGAGTTCGCTCACCCCGTTAAGCGCGCGCGGCAAGGTCCACGGGTCGGTCGGGTGATTGGGGATCAGCTTGCACAGCCGGTCAACCTGACCGTAGCTCATCTGCAGGATCCGGCCGGTATCGCGCAGCACCGCGCGCGCTTTCAACTTTCCGAAGGTGATGATCTGCGCGACATGATCCTGCCCATATTTGTTCTGGACATAGCGGATCACTTCGCCGCGGCGCGTTTCACAAAAGTCGATGTCGAAATCGGGCATCGACACGCGCTCGGGGTTAAGAAAGCGTTCGAACAACAACCCCAGTTTGAGCGGATCAAGATCGGTGATGGTCAGCGCCCAGGCAACCACGCTGCCCGCGCCCGAACCGCGCCCCGGACCCACTGGGATATCATTATCCTTGGCCCATTTGATAAAGTCCGCAACGATCAGAAAGTATCCGGCAAAGCCCATCGTGTTGATCACGTTGGCTTCGAAATCGAGCCGGTCGAAATATGTCTGGCGCTCCTCGGTCGCCATTTCGCCGTAAGCGAGCAGCCGCGCTTCAAGCCCGGCGCGCGCATCGGCAATCAGCATCTGCGCTTCGCCCGCGCCGTCGCCCGCAAGGCTGGGGAGCAAGGCCGAGCGCCGCGGCGGCACGAAGGCGCAGCGCTGCGCCACCACCAGCGTGTTAGCCAAAGCTTCGGGCAGATCGGCAAACAATTCGCGCATCATTGGCGCACTTTTTACCCAAGCTTGCGCGCTTGACCGCGGACGATCGGCTGCATCGAGATGCGTCGCATTGGCGATGCACAACATGGCATCGTGCGCGGCGTGGAACTGCGGGTCGCCGTATGCCGCCGGGTTAGTCGCCACCAGTGGCAGCGCGCGCGCATATGCCAGATCGATCAGCGCGTCTTCGGCGGCGTCCTCGTCCGGCTCGCCGCGCCGCGCGATCTCGATATACAACCGCTGCGGGAACAGCGCCTCAAGCAGGCCGCAATAATCGTTGGCGCTGTCGGTGCGGCCTTCGGCAAGCAGCCGCACCAGCGCCCCTTCTCCGGCAGCGGTCAGCGCGATCAGCCCGCCGGTGTGGCCGTGCAGATCATCCAGAGTAACGTGCGGATCAAGCTCTAGCGGGCGCTCAAGATGCGCGATCGACACCAGATGGCACAGATTATGCCAACCGGCTTCGTTCTGCGCAAACAGCGCAAGCCAGTCGATCGGCCCATCAAGACTGCGCCGGACCCCCAGCGTAACTCCGATAATTGGCTGAATTCCAGCGTCGCGTGCCGCGCCCGCAAACGCCATCGCGCTATACAGCCCGTTACGGTCAGCAATCGCAATTGCTGGAAACCCGCGCTCCAGCGCCAGTTTGACCGCCGCCTTGGGATCTATCGCGCCTTCGAGCAGCGAATAACTGGAGAGCACGCGTAAGGGGACGAAACCGGTGTGAGCCATCGCGCCACCTTATGCGTCCGGCGCGATTCGGCCAGCGCTTTGCGCTGCGCCTTCCCCCGTTTCGCTAAAGCAGCTGTTCGATGTCTTTGGCCAGCGCCTCGGGCTTGTCGGTCGGCGCGTAACGCCGCACCACCTTGCCGTCGCGGCCGATCAGAAATTTCGTGAAATTCCACTTGATCCCTTTGGTTCCCATCAAGCCGGGCGCCTCGCTTTTAAGCCAGCCGTACAACGGCGTTTCGCCCGCGCCGTTGACTTCGACCTTGGCCATCAGCGGGAAACTGAGCCCGAAGTTGACCTTGCAGAACTCGGCAATTTCGTCGGCGCTGCCCGGTTCCTGGCCGCCAAACTGGTTGCACGGAAAGGCCATGATCTCGAAGCCCTGATCCTGGTACTTTTTGTAAAGCGCCTCGAGCCCGTCGTACTGCGGGGTGAAGCCGCATTTGCTGGCGGTGTTGACCACCAGGACGACCTTGCCCAGCTTGTCGGCCAGGCTCTCGTCCTGGCCACCGGGCTTGGTGGCGGAAAAATCGGCGATGGTGGTCATTGCAGCACTCCCTCATGCAAGCGTACCACACGGTCCATCCGCGCGGCGAGACGTTCGTTATGGGTGGCGACCAGCGTAGCGCCGCCCTGCCCGCGTACCAGTTGCAGAAACTGCGCGAGCACTTTGTCGGCGGTCGCTTCATCGAGGTTGCCGGTGGGCTCGTCGGCCAGCACCAGCGCCGGCTTGTTAGCAAGCGCCCGCGCCACCGCGACCCGCTGCTGCTCGCCGCCCGAAAGCTGGCTGGGGCGGTGATCGAGCCGTTCGGCCAGGCCCAGCGCGCCGAGCAACTCTTCGGCCCGGGCATTGGCTGCACCGCGCTCAGTCCCGGCAACCAGCTGCGGCAGCACGACGTTCTCGAGCGCATTGAAATCGGGCAGCAGATGGTGGAACTGATAGACGAAGCCGATCCGGTCGCGGCGCAGCGCGGTGCGCGCATCGCTGCTGAGGTCGGTGGCATCGGTCCCGGCAATTTCGATCCGCCCGCCGAACCCGCCTTCGAGCAGCCCGACGGCTTGCAGCAGCGTCGATTTGCCCGAACCCGACGGGCCGAGCAGCGCGACGACTTCGCCCGGCTGCACGGTCAGGTCGACCCCGCGCAGCAC
>JANMCG010000173.1:0-4076 GCA_031361075.1 Novosphingobium sp.
GATCAACTGGATGAAGGTGCCAAGTTACATCGCGCTCGGCTCGCTTGGGCGCGACGTACTGATCGCCGCTGCGCTGCTTATGCCGCTGGCGGTCGCGGCGACGTGTGCGGGCGTGTGGCTGGTACGGCGGATCGATGGCGCGCAATTCTATACCATGATTTACGCGCTGATGGTGCTGCTCGGGCTGCGGCTGGTATGGCAGGGGCTGGTCTGACCGCGGCAAGATGCACGGGCGTTCACGCATCGGGATCAGGGTACTGGGTTCAGGTTGCTCATCGTCCAGAACTGCGGCCCGCCGCGCGGGACTTGCCATTCGCTGATCACCGCGTAGCCAAGCCGCTGGTACAGCCCGACATTGCTGGCAGTCGCGGTCTCCAGCACCGCCGGAACCCTGCGCGCGGCGGCCTGCGCGTGCCCCGCACGGATCGCCAGCCCGCCCAGCCCCTTGCCCTGATAATCGGGCCGCACCCCGGCCATCCGCAGATACAGCCATGCTTCGTCCGCCGGTAAATGCGCGCGGATCGCATCGTCGAGCCGAATCGCACGCGGGATGTGCCGCCCGAAGATCGGCACGAACCGCACCGCGCCCGGATGCCACACCGGCTCGTGCAAATGCACCGCACCGGGGACGCGCCACAGCGTAACCACCTCTGCGCCGGGGGTGCCAAGCACCATGCCGTTGCGGCAATGCTCGCCAAACATCCAGCGGTACAGCCGGGTCAGCCGCCGCGTGCGGCTGGCGGCGTCGGGGATCATGTAAACCACCGCCGGATCGTCCTGAAAAGCCGCTGCGAGAGTTGCGACTGCGGCGTCGCGGTGCTGCGGCCCAAGCCGGATGATGCTGCGTTCCATGGCAGAGGTTCTAGCGCATCGCCGCGCGACCTGTCATCTGCCGCGTCATGGAACCCGCTGCCTTGCACATTATGGTCGATGCCGACGCCTGCCCGGTCAAGGACGAGGTGTATAAGGTCGCGCTGCGCCGCGCTGTGCCGGTCAGCGTGGTGGCCAATATGGCGCTGCGGGTGCCGGTGCATCCGCTGCTCGGGCGGGTGGTAGTGCCGGGCGCCTTCGATGCCGCCGATGACTGGATTGCAGAGCGTGCCGGTCCTGCCAGCGTGGTCATCACCGGCGATATCCTGCTCGCCGAACGCTGCCTTAAAGCGGGGGCCACGGTCATCGCGCACACCGGCAAGCCATTTACGCTGGCCTCGATCGGCGGGGCGATTGCGACCCGCGCGATCATGGCCGATCTGCGCGCCGGGGCCGCTGGTCTGACCGGGGGACCGGCGCCATTCGCCAAGTCCGATCGTTCGCGCTTTCTGTCCGCGCTCGACGACGCGCTGGTCCGATTGGCCCGCACCACGCGCTAAATCTCGACAAGCCGCAGCGGCTGGGCCACTATCCGACGTCCGGGCATCCAGCCCCAGCGGAGCGACATCATGGCCAAAGGTCAAATGAAGACAAACAAGGAATCGCGCAAACCCAAGGCTGAAAAGCCCAAGAAGAACAACGCCTCGCAGCCTTCGCTAAAAGGCGCGGTGAGCACTGACAAGAAATAAGCCTGACCCGTGCTGACCGCGCTGCTGGCGCCGCCTGCGCCGCAATCGAGCCTGCGCACCTTGCTGCGCTGGCTGCTCGCGCTGGCGTACCTGTTTGCCGGGATCGCACACTTGCGCTCGCCATCGGGGTTCCTTCAGATTACCCCAAGCTGGGTGCCTGATCCGCCGCTGGTGATCGCGCTGACCGGGCTGGCCGAAATCGCCGGAGCCACCGCGCTGGCGGCGGTCCCCCGGCTGCGCCGAGCAGCGGGGATCGGTCTTGCGCTATACGCAATTTGTGTGTTCCCGGCCAACCTTCACCATGCACTCAGTCATATCGCGATCGGCGGGCAAGAACTGGGTTGGTGGTATCACGGCCCGCGGTTTGTGTTGCAGCCGGTGCTGGTCTGGCTGGCGCTGTGGACCGGCGGGGTGACCGACTGGCCATGGCGCCGCCGCCCCTAGACCGGAACCATTCGCGACGCGCTTCGTTACTTGGTGAGGTCCGGCAGCCAGACCCATGACGGAGCAGTTCGATGCGTAACGCGCCTAAATTCGCCATTTTCGCAATTGCCAGTGTCGCGCTGGGCAGCACACTGGCGATGGCGATACCGACCGATCCGCGCAGCGCACGAAATTCCGCGCTGAACGATTTGAGCGCACCCAAGGTGGTGGGCTATCCCGGCGCGGACAAAGTGATCGCCGGGCAAGATTCGTATCCTGTGGTCTATTCGCCGCAATACCTTGCGGTGCTCGACGCGACTGAGCGGCAGCGCCTGCAGGGCCTTGCGCCGGCGCCAGATTCCACCGCCGGATACGATCAGCCTGACCCTGCTCGTGATGCGGCGTTTGAACGCGGCGGGGTTCCCGAAGCGGCAAGCGACGTAACGGTACACCGCGGTTCGTCCGGGCCGGACGACGGGGTTGAGCAAGACCCCGCGCAATTTGCCGAAGCGGACGCCCCCGAAGGCTGATCCGAGTTGAGGGCGCTACGCACACGGCACCGAAGCTGGTCTTATTCAGACGGTGTGCGAAGCGGGCGGAACTGCCGCACACAGGCGCTGCGCCGCGCGGGAATCGGCTATATCGAAGTGGTCAGCGGCGATACCCCGGCCGAGGGGCGTGGTATGGTGCGCAAACTGGTGGAGCGTGCGGAATGAAACTGCTTTGGTCGGCATTCGGCACGCGATGGCGACATGACTTACAGCTTATATCGCCGCGGTTTGATTGCTTTGCCACCCTGTCAGCGTTTCACAATCACCTCGCTTAGCGTCGCCACCCCCATGCCCCACTTCTTGATCCGCGATTCGTTGCGCCCGCTGCGGCCATCGGGCGCGATCGCCAAGACCGAGGTTACATTCAATCCGCCTTTCATGGCATATTTGATTATCAATCGGTTGCCCACCACATCGATCGTTACCGGACCGCTGGCGTCGCTGACAGTGCCACCAAAGTGACCCGGCGAAATCTGGTGCAACTGCCACTGGCGGGTGCGCACCGGTTCGCCGGCGATTGTCATGGTTTGATCAAGCACGAAGATGCCGGGCCTGCGAAGCGCACCCCAACCGGCAACGTGGGTGATCTTGGCCGAAGCGAAAGCCTGCTTGAGCGTCCCGGTACTGTCGGTCGCGCCTGAAAAGAAGCTGATCGGGTCGAAGCTCTGCGGAGTGCTGGCCCTTACAGGCGCAACGCACATCACCAGCAACAGCGCGGCGCACTTAACCCGCACAGGTCGCAGGGCTTGCTGCGCGGCAGCAATCAGCGGGTTCGCCCGGTTCAATCGTGTTCGCGGTCGCCCGCCCCGATGTACAGCTCACGCCCGCCTTCGTTGTAAACCCGGCTCATCTCGGCCATGCCCGCTTCGGCTTCAGCCAGAGCAGGGTTAGCGGCGATGAACGCGTCGCTTTCCTGGTTCTGCTTCGCCGCAAACTCGCGCACTTCCTGGCTGATCTGCATCGAGCAGAACTTGGGCCCGCACATGCTGCAGAAGTGCGCGGTCTTGGCGCCTTCTGCGGGGAGCGTCTGATCGTGGTATTGCTCGGCGGTGTCGGGATCGAGCGACAGGTTGAACTGGTCGCGCCAGCGGAAATCAAAGCGCGCGCGGCTCAGCGCATCGTCGCGCAGTTTCGCCGCCGGATGACCTTTCGCCAAGTCCGCCGCGTGGGCGGCCAATTTGTAAGTGACCACGCCGACTTTCACGTCATCGCGGTCAGGCAGGCCGAGGTGTTCCTTTGGCGTCACGTAGCACAGCATCGCGGTGCCGAACCAGCCGATCATCGCCGCGCCGATCCCGCTGGTGATGTGATCGTAGCCCGGCGCGATATCGGTGACGAGCGGCCCGAGCGTGTAGAACGGCGCCTCGCCGCACACCGCGAGCTGCTTGTCCATGTTCTCCTTGATCTTGTGCAGCGGCACGTGGCCGGGGCCTTCGATCATCACCTGCACGTCGCTCGCCCAGGCGCGCTTGGTCAGTTCGCCCAGCGTGTAGAGCTCGGCAAATTGCGCCTCGTCGTTGGCATCGGCGATGGAGCCGGGGCG
>JANMCG010000193.1:0-22847 GCA_031361075.1 Novosphingobium sp.
ACAAGCCGGATTGATCGCGCGGAAAGCATCCGACAATTGCTCGCCCGCCGCCAGATCGACGATCCGGACTTCATGCGCGATGCCCTTTTCAGCCAGCAAAATCCGAGCGCGGCGTGGGCTGGGTGCGCGCAAATAGTCGTAAAAAATCGGCATGTGGCTGGCTCCATCGGGCTACGCCTGACAGCCTAACAGGGCCTAAGTTTTTGGCCAGAGCGCCGTATCCCCCCGCGCAAATTGCCTCGCTCGAACGAGCGCGAGCACACTATCGCGGACGCAAGTTACCGCCGCTTTTTGCCAAGCCAGAAGCTGATTTGCGCAATTTCAGCGTTCTGCGCTTCGATTATAGCTTGCGCCAAGGCGCGCGCTTCGGGATCGCGGCCATGCGCCAGTTCGACCGTCGCCATGTCGATTGCCGATTGGTGATGGACCCGCATCTGCGCCATAAAGTCCGCATCCGCATCGCCTGTGAAGGCCGGCAGCTGTTTCATCATCGACGTCATCGCCCCTTTGTAACCCCGCGTAGCCGCTGAATCGCCGGCCATCGCCGCGCTGCCATCCACCATGGTCCCATGCGACATACTACCCTCGGGCGCTTGCTTCGACTGCGAACACGCCCCTATCGTCAGCAGGATCAGCGGTGATAACCAAATCAAACGGGCCATGAACATTACTCCTCTGCAGTTAAACAATCTGACGCCGCACGTGTTCCCGCGCGGGTTACCGCACAGACGCCCGCGTGGCCATCGCAGTGTGACCAGTCTGCCAAAATCCGCTTGACCGATTTTAGTCATGTTATACTATCTCACATTCTAGAGCGTCGCTAAGCTGCGACTCGGTAACCGGGCCAGCAGCGGCGCTTCACCAACGGAGACGGTGCAATGGCTTATGCAGACAACCATTCGACGAACCGCAAACTGGCATCCGGCGCGGCGGTGCTTGCGCTGGAAGTTGGGCTGGCCTGGGCGATCATCGCCGGGCTGGCAGTGACGATCACCCGCAAGCCCGACCCCCGGATCATCACGGTGCAGATCCCGGACGAGCCCAAGGTGCTGCCCGATCCCCAGCCGCGGCCCACGACCAGCGTTCACCCGATGACCCCGCCCAAACCGCTCGAACCGATCCTCGATTTCGCACCGCGCCCGCAGCCGAGTTTCGCTGTTGACGAATTCACGGGTGGATCGGGCGGCGAGACGATCGAGCTTGAACCGCCCCAGCCGCTTGCCAGTCCCAGTCCCGCCCCCAGCTTCACCCCGCGAATGGCGCGGCCGAGGGGTAAAACCGGCGGCTGGATGACGACGAACGATTACCCGACCAGCGATCTGCGCGCCGAACACGAAGGATCGGCCAAATACCGGCTGACCATCGATAGTGCAGGCAAGGTCAGCAGCTGCACGATTATCGCCAGCAGCGGGTTTGCCGGGCTTGACGCAGCGACGTGCAGCACGCTGTCGCGCCGCGCGCAGTTCGATCCGGCCACCGATGATACCGGCGCACGCACGGGCGGCAGCTACACCGGGACCGTGACTTGGCGGCTGCCGCAGGACTGAGGCGTTCTGCCCCGCGCAAACACCCGATTTTAACCCGGCGGCAGTATAGCGCGCGGCTATGTCTGCTGCCGTCTTTTGTCCCGAAGCGCACACGCTGTTCAGCGCAAGCTATCCGCACGCGCCCGCCAAGCTTGGCCATGCGCTGCTCAGTCATCCGCTGCTCAGCCTGACTGCGCTGGCCGATCTGGCCGCGGCGCTGCCTGGCGACAGCATCGAATACAACCCGGGCGCGCTGCCGATCGGAATCGAGCCGGGCGATATCCCCAAGGCCAGCATGAGCGTGGTCGAGGCGATCCGCCAAATCGACCGCTCGGCTTGCTGGGTGGTGCTTAAACGGATCGAACAAGTCCCGGCTTATGCCGCGCTGCTGGCCGAAGTGCTGGCCGAACTGGCGCACATCGTCGCGCCGCGCACCGGTCCTATGCTCCAGCTGGAAGGGTTCGTGTTTATCTCTTCGCCCGGGGCCGTCACCCCGTTTCATTTCGATCCCGAACACAATATCCTGCTGCAATTGCGCGGAACCAAGGTGATGACGCTGTTCCCCGGAGTGGACGAGACGGTGTTTCCCGATGCGGTGCAAGAACAGTTCCATCTGGGCCAGCATCACCGCAACCTGCCGTGGCGCGATGACTTTGCCGCGCTTGGCCAGCCGGTTGCCCTGGCCCCGGGCGAGGCGGTACACGTCCCGGTCAAGGTTCCGCACTGGGTCCAGAACGGCCCGGCCCCGTCGATCTCGCTGTCGCTGACTTGGCGTTCGGAATGGTCTTATGCCGAAGCCGACGCACGCGCGTTCAACCACCTGCTGCGCGGGCTAGGGCTTAGCCCGGCCCGGCCTGCGGTATATCCGGCGCGCAATCAAGCCAAGTCGCTGGCCTGGCGGACCTTGCGCAAACTTCGCGTGGTGGCATGAGCGTTTCCCGATGACGCGGCTCTACATCACGATCGACACCGAATACTCGTTCGGTATGGCGCGGCGGCTGGGCGGCGGCGGACGCGCCGAGAACTTCGCCAGCGCAATCATCGGTGCCACCCCGTCCGGTGCGCGCGGGATCCATTACCAGATGGACCGGTTCGACGCACACGGGATCAAGGCGGTATTCTTTGTCGATCCGATGCCCGCGCTGGTCTGGGGGACCGCGGCAATCGCCGACGTGGTCGGGCCGATTGCGGCGCGCGGACACGATGTGCAGTTGCACCTTCATACCGAATGGCTGGCGCTGGCGGGCGCGGCCAATCCACTGGGCACTGCGACCGGGGGCAATCTGCGCGATTTCGGGCTGGATCAGCAGTGCACGCTGATCGATTATGCGCGCGGGGTACTGATCGCGGCGGGCGCGCCCGCGCCGGTGGCGTTCCGCGCGGGCAATTACGGCGCTAACGACGATACATTGCGCGCGCTGGCCACGCTGGGAATTGCTTATGAAACCAGCCACTGCCCCGGCATAGCGGCCAGCGAATGCCATATTTCGCTTGGCCCCGAGGATCGCCAGGTCCAGCGTCATTGCGGCACGATCGAAGTGCCGATCAGCGCGATTGGCGCGCGCGGCGGAGCGTTGCGGCATTACCAGCTGACCGCGTTATCGGACGGAGAACTGCTCGCCGCGCTGCGCCATGCGGTGCGCGCCCGCCAGCAGCAGGTGACGCTGGTATCGCACAGTTTTGAACTGCTGAGCCGCGACCGCCAGCGCGCGAACCGGATCATCACCCGCCGGTTCGATCGGCTGTGCGCGGGGCTTGGCAAAGTTTCCGGTCTGACCACCGCGACGTACCGTGATGCTCCTCCGCACATTGACGCCACCCGCCCCGCGCCACTGCCCCATTCGCCGCTGCGCACATTGCGCCGGGTGGCCGAACAAGCGCTGGGCAATGCACTGTACGGAGCAAAATGACCGATCCATTCTCCCGGCAGTTCGGAACCTGGCGCGGCGCGCTGCGGCTGGGGCTGGCTTATGCCGAGGTCGCCAGCGGACACGCAGCTGTGAGCGCGCCCGATCCGGCGCTTGTCAGGCGGCTGGTGTTTGTCTGCCACGGCAATATCTGCCGCAGCGCTTATGCCGATGGGCTGGCGCGGCGTGCGGGGATCAATGTCGCAAGCTTCGGTTTGTCGACCAGCAGCGGCAAGGCGGCGTGGCCACTGGTGCAGCAACGCTCGCTGGGGCGCGGGCTGGATTTATCGGCGCACCGCACCACGCGCGTTGAAGACTATGTGCCGCAGCCGGGCGATTATCTGCTGGGCATGGAAACCCGCCATTTGCGCAAGCTGGCGGCCAATCCCAAGCTTGCCCCGCTGCCACGCGGGCTGCTGGGCAGCTATGCCCGTCCGCCGGTACCGCATCTGCACGACCCGTATCAGCTCGATCCAGCCTATATGGACATCTGCCTAGCGCGGATCGAGCGCGCGGTGGCGGGGCTGATCAAACGCTATCCCGCCGCCACAGCCGCATGACAATCGCTGCCAGATCGCCGAATAACGGTGCCGGATCGCGCAGCGACCAGACGTAATAACGCACGCGCGGATCAAGGAAATCGAGCCAGAACTGCACCGCTGCGGCCAGCCGCTGCGAAATCGGCAGCGTGCCATCGCGCAGCACCAGCACGGTCCGCTTGACATCGGGTATGATGTAACGCGCGCGGCGCTGACGGTTTGGGGCTGCACCCGGGCCGCGCTCTCCCAGCACGCTGGTACGGTAGCTTTCCCACGCAAAGTGCGCGCCGCAATGCCACGCCAGCGGGACCGAGCCCCATAGCCGCCCGTTGATCTCCATCAGCCAATAGGTGCCGGTTTCGGGATCGAAGCGGTATTCGACCATCGCGGGACCGTGCCAGCCGAGCGCCAGCAGCAGTGCCTCGGACCGCGCCATCTGCGGCGCGTGCTGGCTGAGCGGAACCGAAGCACACAAGCTTGACACCCCGCCACTGGGGGGAAATTCGCGCAAACGGCGGTGCTGAAACCGCAAGGTGGCCGCGCCATGCGCCATGTGCAGCATCTGCCCCAATCCGTAGCCGGGGCAATACTGCTGGACCAGCGGCCACGCCGCCAGCGCATCGTACCGCCGCAGGATCGCCAGCAATTGCCCGGCATCGGCGGCGTATTCGACTTTTTCGAGTGCGATCCCGGCCTCCGCCAGCGCGACCTGCACCGCGTTGGGGTCAGCCCATTTAATCGCCACCGGATAGGTTAGCCGCGCCGCGCGCGCGGCATGATCCTGCGCGGTGACCGGCTGCCACGATTGCGGCACTGCAATGCCTAACCGTTCGGCGGCGGTAAAGGTCTGCGGTTTATCGAGCACCCGGTTCAGCGCCGCCGCGTCAGGGCTGAGCACCCGGCAATCGCCGAGCTGGCTATGTGCTGCACCGGGCAGCGCACCTTGCAACGCCGACAGTTCAATCAGCAGTCCTTCGGACACCGCCATCACGCCGCTTAAGCCGCGCGCAGCCGCAAACCCCGGCAACCACTGCGCCAGCGGGCGCGTTTCGAGCACAAATTCTGCAGTATAGCGTGAGAACCGCCCCAGCGCCCGGTTGCTGCGGCCGTGCGCGATTACCGGCACCCCGCGCGCGCCCAGTTCGCGCACCGCGGTCAGCCCGATCGGACTATCGGCCCCCAGGACCAGTATCGGTTGAACCGCGTCACGCAAATCAGCGGCCGCCTGCTACGCCTTTGGCCGGCTGAGCGCCGCCGGCTGCTGGCAGCCTGGCGCGCGCCGCTGCGGCTTCGGCGGCATCCTCTCGGCGGGCCTGGTCTTTCTCGGCCGTGGTCGGTTCGTAATCGCTCGGCATCCGCAGATAGACCCCGTTCGACGCCAGCTCGGTCATCTGGCTGCGCGCACGCGCAGCCCGGTTGGCGGGCAGTTCGCTTGCCAAAGCCTTGGTTTCGGCAACCACGGTGATGCGGTCTTCGGTACGATCGACGGTGCGGCGAAACCGGTACAGATCGCCCACGGTCTGATCGACCCCCTCACCTTGCACGCCAAAGCCCTTGCCGCCGTTCGGCAGGATGATTGTCTCTTGATAGGTCCACCAGTCGGGATAGTCGAAAGCGTAAGGGGCATCGGGATTAAGCTGGCCTTCACGCGCGATGCTGAACCGCCAGCCCAGCCGCGTGCGGTCCATTTCGTACCAGCGAACCCCCTGATCGCGGGTCCAGTCCATCGCCGCGCTGCCGGTCATGGTGATGACGAAATCGCCGGTCACCGGATCATCGGCGGTGACGATTTTGCCGGGCGCGACGACGTCATAATAATTGCGCCACAGTTTGCGCAGTTCGCGCTGGCGGTCAGCCTGGGTATAACCCGAATAGGCCTGCCGCATATCCGATCCCGAGCGGCCGTGGAACCGCATCTCGCCGCTGGCCAGTGCGGGAACATCGACCCCGCGTGAGGCGTCGAGTGTCAAGCTGACGACCTGGGTCGGACGATCGAGCGCGGCGGGCACGATGGCCACGAGCGGCGATCCTGCCGCGGTTACTGGCAACCCGGCCTGGTAATTGGGCGCTTCGAGCCGGTCGAGATTATCATCGCCGAGCCGGGTCCCGTCGAGCCAATAGCTGTTGCCGCCGATTTGCAGTTCGACGATCGCATGGTCGAACGCTTCCATCGTCGGCAACCGGCTCGCCACCAGATCGCCTTGAACCGTGTTGACCAGCACCGGACGCGCTGCCAGCCCAAGCTCGTTCAGCAGCGCGACAAGCAGCACGGTCTTGCCTTTGCAATCGCCGAACCGCCGGGTCCAGGTCTGGTCAGCCGCAGCCGGCACGAACCCGCCATCATCCATCCCCAGATACAGGTACCGAATCTGTTGCTGGACCAGCGCCAGTGCCAGTTCGGCGCGGCGCTTGGGATCGCTGGTTTGCGCCGCAATCCGCGCCGCTTCGGCCTTGATCGGGCTGTTTGGCGCCAGCTTCACCGCTTTGGTATACAGCGGCGCGAAGGTGCGCGACACGCCCTGCCAGTCGGTGAACTCGGTGATCTCGACCGCGTTGACCAGCTTGAACCGCGACGGTGCCCCTTCGGGGCCAAGCGGTGCGGTGCCATTGTACAGATCGGCCAGCAGCTCGCTGCCACTGGCGGTCTTGATCAGTTTGGGCTGAGCCACTCCGGGGAAAACCCTCCAGTGCATCTGCTTGGACTTGTCCCACACCATGCGCAACCGGAACCGGCCGAAGTTCACCCCATCGCTTGGCCCGCCGACGAATTCGCTGTGCCCGGCCATCGCCGGATCGTGGCTGGTGATCGAATAGGCCAGTTCGACGACATCGCCGACCCGCAAATCTTCGGGCTGCAGCGTGGCGGTCAACCGCCCGTCGAGCATGGCGTTTTCCAGCCCGCCTTCGCGCTGGATCACCTTGATTGCGTGGCCATCGCCGAGCAAGTCGATGGCCTGCGCGCCGCGCCGGATCCGGTAGGTATGGATCGTCAAGGCATCAAGCGCCGGGTCCCAGCTGACTTGCAGCGCACTGCCATCGAGCCCTTGCGCGTTGCCGATCTGCCAAGCGGTGGCGTAATACCGGACATCGCCGGTCCGGTCGAACCGCACCTGAATATCGCCGAGCAACTGGATCGTCGCGGCGCCGGCCGAATCGGTCGGCGCTTTGGGCAAGGGCGCGACATCAACCCACGCAGCGGGTGCGCCCACCGCCGGGCGGGGCAAACTGTGATCACCGAGCCGCTCAACCGGCCCGCTGGCAGCGGGCGGCGGTGGTAGGGCGGGTAAAACTCCGGGCGGCGCCTTGGCCAAGCTCATTGCTGGAAATGCCAACCCCGAACCGGCCAACAGCACGATGGCACCATGCGATAATCTCATCGAAGTTCCTCTGCCCGTCGTTCCCCGCGACTAGCCCGCAAGAGTTACGAATTTTTCACGCGCTGTCGATAGTGCGCTGCACAGCGGAAAGTTTACCGCACGGGCGGCATCACCCGGCTCAGGAATTCGATTACCGCTGCGTTGAACTCGTCGTTGCGGTCGCCCGCGACCATGTGCCCTGCGCCGCGAATGTCGGCGATCTCCAGCGCCGGGATGCGCCGCTGAAGATCGGCTACACCTTCATCGGTGACAATATCGCTTTTCATGCCGCGCACCAGCAGCGTCGGAATCCGCTCGCTCCAACCGCGGTGGTCGGGGCATTCAAGCAAATCGAGCATGTGGCCGGGCTCGGCGCGGGTGTCAGTCATCATCCGCATGTCCCAGTGCCAGCGGTAACGCCCGTCTGCGCCCAGCCGCAGGTTCTTGCTCAGCCCTGACAAGTCCTTGGGCCGGGGCCGGTCGGGATAATAGGCCGAGATCGCGTCCGCCGCCTCGGCATGGCTGGCAAATCCGTCGCCGTGCGCAGTCATAAAGCTCTGGATTTTGGCGACCCCGACCGCCGACATCCGGGGCACGACATCGACCAGCACCAGTGCGGCCACCGCAAACCCCTGCGCGGCGGCGACCAGCGCGGTCAATCCGCCAAGCGATGCGCCGACCAGCGCGACCGGAGTGCTGCCTTGCCCGGCCACCGCGATCAAATCGGCCGCGCGGGTTTCGATGGCATAATCGCCATCGGGCGACCAATCGCTGTCACCATGCCCGCGCAGATCATAATTGATCGCAAAGTATCCGGCAGACGCCAGTTGCAGCTCGCACTTGTCCCACGAATGCCGGGTCTGCCCGCCGCCATGCCCCAGCACAACTGTCGGCGCGCCGCGCGGTCCCGCAATGTCAGCCGCCAGGCCAAGGCCGCCGGGGAGTGCAATACGGATGGTCGCGGGCTGCATCGCCAACGGCATGACGGCGCACTGCCGCGCGGTCAACGGCAAATTTAATCGTGCGGTTAAATCTGTTCTGGCTAGGCCTTGGCCAGTTCGCCAGTGCTCCGTTCGGGCCCGAGCTGCGCCCACAGTGCCAGTAGCACCGCAACGGCCCCGCCGAACAAGGCCAGCGCGAAGGCATAATCGCCGCCGCGCCCCTCGGCGATCTGGCTTTGCCAAACCACATTGTACGACGATAGCAAGTTGCCGAGCTGATAGACAAACCCCGGAAACAGCGCGCGCACCGCCGGTGGAGACAGCTCGTTCAGTTGTGCGGGCACCATCGCCCAGGCGCCCTGCACCCCGGCCTGCATCAGAAACGCGCCCAGCCCCAGCAACAGCGGGCTTGGTGCCCAGGCCCACAGCGGCAGCACCAGCAGCGCGACCCCGCACGACAGCGCAATCGTCCGCCTCCGCCCAATCCTGATCGACAGCGGTCCCATTGTCATCGCCCCGACAATCGCCCCGCAATAGCCGACGATGCTGATCAGCCCGACCGCCTGCGTATCGAGCTTGCGCTGCGTCTGGAGGAAGGTGGCGTGCAGGTCTTGCGTGCCGTGGCTGAAGCTGTTGAACAGTGTCATCAGCACCACCAGATACAGCACCAGCTTCCAGTCGCGCGCCAACGCCCACAGCGGGTTGTCGATCGGCCGACCTTGGCGCGCAGCAAAGTGCGGGCTTTCCTCGACGTGCAGCCGCACAAACAGCACGAACAGCGCGGGCGCAAGGCCAAGGAAGAACATCCCGCGCCAGCCGATCGCATCGAAGAACAGGTAGTAGGCCAGGCTGGCCAGCAATGCTCCGCTGGGATAGCCCGATTGAATCAGCCCCGACACCGGCCCGCGCAGCCGCGGGGGGATGCTTTCCATCGCCAGGCTAGCCCCGATCCCCCATTCGCCGCCCATCGCAAACCCGAACAGCGTCCGCACGATCAGCAATTGCGTGAGCGTCTGCGTTAGCCCCGACACCGCCGAAAGCGACGAGAACGCCAGTACCACCACCACCAGCACCGGTCGCCGCCCGATCCGCTCGGCCAGCCAGCCGAACGCCAGCGCGCCCAGTGGCCGCACGGCGAGGGTATAGAAGATCGCCTGGGTCACGCTGGTCTTGTCGGTTCCGAACGCCTCGGCAATTGCCTTGATCGAGAACACCAGCAAGAAGAAGTCGAACGCGTCGAGCGTCCAGCCCAGATACGCCGCCCACACCGCCATGCGCTGCGGCCGCGCCATGCCGCGCCATTCGCTGATCAGACTTGGCTGCATTTGACGTGATCCCCCGGTTGCTGGCCGACCTTTGCCGAAATCGGCGGCATTGGGAACCGGCCAATTCGGATTGCCGCTCAGGAATGTTGTTTCATCGCGTTACGCAACTGTAACGAAACGATTTCTTCGCCCAGCAGTTAAGGCTTTGTGGGGCGCAGATGGATGAAGGAATTAGCCATGGGTGAACTGATCGACAAAGCCAAGGGTGCCGCCAACGACGCGATGGGCAAGGCCAAGCAGCACAGCGACAATCCCGAAACCCGCGCCGATGGCACGGCGCAGCAGACCAAAGGCAAGCTGCAGAAAGCCAAGGGAGCGGTCGAAGGCGCACTGGGCGACAAGATCTGATCGAGCAGTTATGGCGTGGCGGCCGCACGATGCGGGTGCCACGCCAATTTGTGATTAAGCGGCCAAAAACGCCACCAGCGCCTTGACCTTCTTTTGCCGCCATTGCGGTGCGGGGGCGACGAGCCAGTAGCTTTGGCGGCACTCTTCGACATCCCCAAGCGCGTTGATCCGGCCGTTATCCAGCCATGACTGCGCGAGCAATGCGGGCACCCGCGCGCGGCCCATGCCGGCGGCGGCGGCGGCCAGCGCTTGCCCGGCGTCGCCCACGCTGAGCAGTGGTTCACCGCAGCCTTCACCCTCGGGCGCAGGGTCGCCAGGCCAGGCGATCCAGCAACCTTCGCCGACATTCACTCGGCTCGCGCCGCCAAGCATCACCCCTTCCAGCTCGCCCGGCCCCTCGGCCCAGCGCACCGCAAGATCAAGGTTTGCTTCGGTGAAATCGGCGTCCTCGTCGGATACCAGATTGTAGCGCACCTCGGCGTTGCTGTGGCGGAACTGCGCCAGCCGCGGCGCGAGCCAGGTGGCAAAGAATTCGCGCGGCGCGGCGATGGTATAGACGTGGCTCGATTGCCCGGCCTGCATCGCCCGCACCGCGTCTTCAAAGTGGAGAAATCCGGTCCGCAGCGCTTCAAGCCCGGCGCTCGCCTCGTCAGTCAGCTCAAGCCCCTTGGGGGTGCGGCGGAACAGCACCACGCCAAGCACATCCTCAAGCGCGCGGATCTGCTGGCCGACCGCCGCCGGGGTCACCGCCAGCTCGTCCGCCGCGCGGGTGAACGACAAGTGGCGCGCGGCGGCGTCGAATACGCGCAACGCGTTAAGGGGCAGGTGCGTGCGCTTCATATACCGGCCGGTTAGCCCGCGGTCGCAGGCGCGGCCAGCGGGAAGAACGGGATCGCCACCTCAAGCAGCGAATCGTCGCTGCGCACGAAGGTGTAATGCCCCGTCATGCTGCCATGCGGGGTGCTGAGCGGGCAGCCCGAGACATAATCGTGGCTTTGGCCGGGCAGCAGCAGCGGCTGTTCGCCCACCACTCCTTCGCCCTCGACGTGATTGACCATTCCGCGTCCATCGGTGATTTTCCAATGCCGCGAGATCAGTTGCACTGCTTCATCCGAATCGTTCTCGATCCGGATGTGGTACACCCAGAACCATTTGCCCGCGGTAATTTGCGATTGATCGGGCAGGAAGCTGACCGCGACCCGCACGGTAACCCCCTCGGTAATCGCGGCATGCTGGAAAAGCTCTTTCATCACAGTCCGAAATAGCGACTGGCGGCGCGCCCGACAATGCCGTTCGTGCGGGGGAATACGATTGTGCCAGCGTTGGCGCGCGCTGGCTTGGCTGATAACACGTCACCATGCCATCTGCTGCACCCGTCACCGAGCTGTTCCTGCTCGCGCTGATCATCATCTTTGCCGCGCCATATCTGGTCTGGCGGCTGGGCCGGACCGATTATTGGGCGCCTCTGGTAGTCGTCCAGATTGTGGCCGGGATCCTGCTTGGCCCCGGCGTACTGGGTGCGCTGTTTCCCGCTTACTACGCGGGCATTTTCACCCCGCCGGTGATCGGCGCACTGAACGGCGTGGCGTGGTGGGCGGTGATGCTGTTCGTGTTCGTCGCCGGGCTTGAGCTTGATCTGGCCGCCGCGTGGCAGCGGCGCGGCGAAACCGGGCTGACGGCGGGCCTCGCGCTGGGCGCGCCGCTGCTGCTGGGTGCGGGCGCAGCAGCAGCGCTGTTGACGTTCAGCGATCCTGCCGGGTGGATCGGGGCAAACGGCACACCGTGGCAATTCGTGCTGGGAGTGGGGATGGCTTGCGCGGTCACCGCGCTGCCAATTCTGGTGCTACTGCTGGAAAAGCTCGAAATCCTGCGCACCCCGCTCGGCCAGCGGATTCTGCGCTACGCCAGCCTTGACGATGTCCTGATCTGGGGGGTGCTTGCGCTGATCCTGCTGGATTGGGAACGGGTCACCCGCCAGCTGGGCTTTCTGATCGGATTCGCGCTGGCAGTGGTGGCGGTGCGCCGCCTGATTGCAGCAATTCCGGAGCGTGACCGCTGGTACGTCGCGCTGGTCTGGCTGGCGGGCTGCGGATACCTGGCTGACTGGTCGGGGCTGCATTTCATGGTCGGCGCGTTTCTGGCCGGGGCGGCGCTTGATGCAAGCTGGTTCGGAACCGCGCGGATCGATCAGTTTCGCGATGTCGTGCTGCTGACCATCATGCCAGTGTTTTTCCTGTCTACCGGCCTGCGCACCAGCTGGGATCTGGGCGGGCTGACTGCATTTGCCGCCGCTGGGCTGCTGCTGACGGCGATGATCGCGGGCAAGCTGGGCGGGACGCTGCTGGCAGGGCGGCTGCTGGGCTGGGGCCGCGGCGAAAGCTGGGTAATCGGCTGGTTGCTGCAAACCAAAGCGCTCATCATGATCATCTTCGTCAATATCCTGTTCGACAAAGGCGTGATTACCAGCGCCGCGTTCACCGCTCTGTTGCTGGCGGCGGTCGGATCGACGATGCTGACTATCCCGGTCGTAGCGCCAGCGCTCAAGCGGCTTGAGGCACTAAAATCCAAACTCGGGTAAGCGCAGCCGTTCGGGCGCAGCTATTTGGGCGCGGCTATTCGGGGGCAGCCAGAACATTGACCGCGGGGCAGCGCAGCGTGAAGCGGAACCCTTGCGGGGCATATTCGGTTTCGACCTGCCCGCGCAGCCGCCCGCGCGGCACGTCCTGAATGATCCGCGAACCGAACCCCGGTTCGTTGGTCTGCAGCACTCCGGGCCCGCCGCTTTCGGTCCAGCGCAGCACAAATTCGGCATCGCTGTCGGTGCCGCTGATATCCCAACTGATCCGCACGATCCCGGCAGACGCGGAATAGGCACCATACTTTTCGGCATTGGTCGCCAGCTCGTGCAGCGTCATGCTGAGCGCCTCGGCAGTGTTCGGCTGGATCACGACGTCTGGCCCGGCCAGCTCGGTCTGGCTGGCCGCCTGATCGAGAAACAACAGCTGCGCCTCGATCAGTTCGCGCAGCGGCACCGCGGTCCAGTTGCGGTGGACCAGTACATCCTGATTGGCTGACAAAGCGGCAATCCGCCGTTCGAGCCGGGGGATAAAGTCATCGCCATTGGCCGAGCTGCGCCGCGCCATCGATTGAACCACTGACAGCAGGTTCTTCGAGCGGTGGTTGACCTCCATCAACAACACTTCGATCCGCCGTTCGGCATCGCGCAAAGCGGTGACATCGGTGTTGGTGCCAAACCAGTATTGCACTTTGCCGTCGTCACCCAGCAAGGGCACGCCGCGCGTCAAGAACCAGCGGTAATTACCATCGTGATCGCGCAACGGAAAAGTGTCTTCCCATTCCTCGCCCGAGGCAATGTTGCGGGTATATTGTTCGGTGACCCGGTCGACATGATCGGGATGATGGACGCTGCGCCAACCAAAACCCTGCATCTGATCAATGGTTGTGTCGGTGTATTCGAACCAGCGTTTATTGTACCAGAATATCCACCCGTCGGGATCGGCGATCCACACCAGTTGCGCGATGTTATCCGCCACCAGCCCGAACCGCGCCTCGACATCGCTTAGCGCTGAACGCGTGCGCAGTTCCGAGGTAATATCGCGCGATATTTCGCTGCTGCCAATAAACGCACCGTCCGCGCCGCGCAGCGCCGAAACCAGCAGCGCAATATCGACCGGGCTGCCATCTTTGTGCAAGCGGACGGTTTCGATCCGCGCCGCGCTGTCACCGCGCTTGATCGTATCCAGCACCGCGGCAGATTCATCCAACCGTTCGGGCGGGACGATCCGATCGATCGATTGGCCGATCATTTCGGCTGCGGTCCAGCCAAAAATAGTTTCCGCGGCACGGTTCCAGCTCAGCACCGTGCCATCAGCATCCTTGGCAATGATCGCAGCATCTGAATCTTGCACGATTGCGGCAAATAGAGTGCTCGCCTCCATTTGTTGTTATTTTCCCCGCAAGATCGTGATCCGTCCATCACTACAACAAATGACATAGCCATTCGTTCCCGCGCTGGCGAATTTTTTTAGCCGCACGGTTAAAGCCCCATTTGGACGAGGGCCTGATCCAGATCCTCGATCAGATCATCGGGATCTTCCAGCCCGACGTTCAGTCGTAGCATCCCTTCGGTTACCCCCATTTCGGCGCGCGCTTCAGCGCTGACCGAATAGTGCGTGGTCGAGGCATTGTGGCACATCAGGCTGCGCGAATCGCCGATGTTGTTTGAAATATCGATCAGTTGCAGCGCGTTAAGCAAGCCGTGCGCCTGCGCCCGATCTTCGACTTCAAAACTGAAAATCCCGCCGCAAGCGTCCATCTGCTGCATCGCCAGGTTATGCTGCGGAAAACTGGCCAATCCGGGATGATTGATCCTGGCGACCCGGCCTTCGAGCATCCTTCCGACCTTGAGCGAATTTTCGCTTTGCCGCCTGATCCGCAGGTCGAGCGTCTCAAGTCCTTTCAACACCACCCAGGCGTTGAACGGCGAGAGGTTGGGCCCGGTGTTGCGCTGGAACGGCAGCAACTTGTCGTTGATGAATTGCGCCGATCCGGCGACCGCGCCCGCGAGCACGCGGCCCTGCCCGTCCATCATCTTGGTCGCCGAATAAGCCACCACATCGGCGCCCCATTCGATCGGGCGCTGCAACGCGGGGGTGGCAAAGGCGTTGTCGACCACGGTGGTGATGCCATGCGCTTTGGCCAGATCGCAGACGCTGCGCAAATCGACGATATCCATCGTCGGGTTAGCCGGGGTTTCAAAAAAGAACACCTTGGTATTGGGCTGGATCGCGGCTGCCCACGCCGCGTTGTCGCGCGCATCGATCGTGGTCGAAGTAATCCCAAAGCGCGGGAGCAGTTGATCGACCAGCCAACGGCACGATCCGAATGCGGCCCGCCCCGCAACCACATGATCACCCTGGCTGAGCTGACACAGCAGCGCCGCGGTCATTGCCGCCATGCCCGAAGCCTGGACCCGGCACGCCTCGGCCTTGTCCATCAGCGCGATGCGTTCCTCCAGCATCGCCACGGTCGGGTTCTGGAGCCGCGAGTAGGTCATCCCCGGATCTTCGCCGCGGAACCGCGCGGCGGCGGTTTCAGCATCGTCGTAAGCATAGCCCGAGGTCAGGAACAGCGCCTCGCTGGTCTCGCCCTGCTCGCTCCGCCAGGTACCGCCGCGCACGGCCTGCGTCGCGGAGCGCCAATGGCGGGTGGTGGAGCGGTCCATGCCGGTGGTGCGTTTCATGGCGCTGGGCTGTAAGGGCGGCGGCGGTGGCGGGCAAGCGTCAGTTCTTCCCATTTTTGCGAAGCGCAACGGGGAAGTGGCCGTGCGACGCACTGCCGCAAAATTTTGCCGCCCGCAGTCACTCCCCGTCTGACGCAAGCCCGGCCGCCGACTCGCCAATTATCCCAGCGGAAAAATGGACAGGAACTTTGATTGCTTCACGTGCTTTGCCCAGATAGTCCCGCCGCAATGGCGCCGCGCTTCACCACCCAGCCCGATCCCGCCGCGTGGTGCGGCGTGCTTGCGGTGATGTTCCTGACGCTGTGCTGGTGGCGGCTGGGCATTCCGAGCGAAATTTACTTCGACGAAATTCATTACGTCAACGCCGCGCGCAAGCTGAACCTGGGGCTGCGCGCCAATGCCGAGCATCCGATGTTCGGCAAAACGGTGCTTGCTGCGGCGATCCGCTGGTGGGGCGATACCCCGCTGGTGTGGCGGGTGCCAAGCGCGCTGCTGGGCGCGTTCGGGCTGTTTGCGTTCACCCGGCTGGTGTGGTTTGCCAGCGGCCGCTGGCTCGCCGCGGTGCTGGCCGGCGTGCTGCTGACGACTGACTTCTTCTGGTTCATCCACGCCCGCATCGCGATGCTCGACATGACGATGGCGTGCCTGGCAGTCAGTGCATTGTGGCAGTTCGCCGCAGCCTGCCGTATGCCGCACCAGGCGCGCTGGCGGCTGGCGCTGTGCGGGGTGCTGCTTGGCCTGGCGCTTGGCACCAAATGGAGCGTCGCACCGCTGCTGCTGCTGCCTGGGCTGCTGTTTCTGGCGCTTAAACTGCGTGCGCATGGGCGGCGGTTTCTGGTTGCGCGCGGCGGCGGGCCGGTCGTGGGGGTGACGCTGGCCGAAGCGGCGTGGTGGCTCGGTGTGGTCCCGCTGGCGGTTTATTGGTTAAGTTTCTGGCCGGCGTTTCACTGGGCGCAGAACCCGGTCGATCCATGGCACCCGCTGGCGTGGCACGAATTCATGATCCGG
Source organism: Novosphingobium sp. (assembly GCA_031361075.1). Lineage (GTDB taxonomy): Bacteria > Pseudomonadota > Alphaproteobacteria > Sphingomonadales > Sphingomonadaceae > Novosphingobium. The sequence goes on from JANMCG010000193.1 coordinate 16,214, forward strand.
CTGCAGGACAGCGTGGTGCGCCCGCATCCTTACCGCTCGGTGTGGTATCAGTGGATCGGTAACTGGCGGGCGATCTGGTATCTCTACAAAGAGGTCGACGGGGTGCAGCGCGGGATCGTGCTGATCGGCAATCCGTTTACAATGTACGCGGGGCTGGTCGCGCTGGGGTGGTCGCTATGGGCCGGATTGTGGCACCGCCGCTATGACGCACTGGCCTTGGCAACCGCTTATCTGGCGGTGCTGGCGATGTGGCCGCTGTCGGGCAAGCCGGTGCAGTTCATCTATCATTACCTGCTGCCCAGCACCTTGCTGATGGGCTGCCTGGCCCTGGCGCTTGAAGCGCTGTGGCGGCGCGGCGATCGCTGGCGCTGGCTGATGCCGCTGGCAATCGCGCTTAGCCTCGGGCTGTTCGTGTGGTTCTATCCGATTATTTCGGCCGCTCCGCTGGCGCGCGGCAAGCCCTCTTTCAACGATTGGATGTGGCTCGCCAGCTGGCGATAGAAACCGCTGCCGCGTAACCGGAAATCAACCATTGGCGCGCAAGGTTGCCGCTGGTTAGTCCCGGGAACCGTATGTGAGCAGCATCGTCATCGACGGATTGAGCGAAGAAGACTTTCGCCGCTCGATCCAAAACAGATTGCGCGAAGGCAAGGCGAGTTCGACCATCATGCGGTTGCGCGCGCTGCTGGCGCCCTATGCCGGCCCCGACGGTGTGCTGCCCGAACGCTTTTTGACCGTCGAGGCCACCGATCTGGTGCTGCACGGCTGGGATGGCTTAGGCGAGGCGGCCGCGCGGCACGACCGTCCCGGCCGGCCGGTCAACGCCGTGTCGATCGCGTTTGGCTGGCCGGGCGAGGAAGTTCCTGCCGCTGACGCAGCCGGCAATCTGCCACCATGCGTCGAGACCAGCTATTTCAACGATGATTCGTTTCCGTTTTCGCAATGCACCCGCGACGACCTGCTCGAAGGCTATTCGTTCGATGGCTGCACCTGGAGCGGCGATCCGATCTCGACCGACAGCACCATCACGGTCGGCGGGATCGACGATCTCAACGCCGCATTAGCCGCGCTTGAGATTAAACTGCTCGCCAGTGACGAGCCCGCCGAGGCCGATTTGCGTGCAGGTTCGCTCGGCGCGTGCCTGCTCTCCGCGCTGCTGCTGCAAGCCGTCAACGAACGGGTCGGACGCGATGGCTTGCCCCGCCCGTTGTGCGTCACCGCGGGCAGCAGCGGGGTCTATCCGTACTTCGATACCCCGGTCGCCGGGATGCCGCCCGAAGCGATCAAGGCCGCCGAGGTCGAGGAAGACGCGCTCCCGGCCGGGCAGGACGTGCCCGGTCCGCGTTACAGCAGCCTGCTGCTGACCGGCATTCCGCGCGCCAAAAAACGCGCGGTACTGGTGCTGGCAGAAAGCGATGACGCGGCCGAGCAGCGCCTGGCGGGCTTGCGCCATCTGCTTCACCCCGCGCCTGACCACAGCGACACCGGGCCAGATGAAGGAGCGTCCGAACTAGGTCCGGTCCCGGCCAACAGCGCAGAACCTGCGCCCGATATAACACCGCTGATGCCGATCGCCGATGGCGGACTGTTGCTGGCCAAGAAACCCGCCAAGCACAGCCACGACTTTCGCGATATGCTCGGTCCGCGCGACCCGGCGCTGCAGCTGCGGCTCGATAGCCTGATCGCGGACAAGCCCGCCCCCGTCGCCCCCGCGCCGCTGCCCGCGCCAGTCATTGTCGCGTACGATCCTGATCCCGACTGGCCGCTGAAACTGGGCTGGGATGCTGACGAACCGGCTGAAGACGCGCCGGCCGAAGCTGCTGGCGAGCTGTCCGATGATCAAAGCCCCCAACCCGCGGCAGACGAAGCGCCGCCCGAGTGGTTCCCCGAACCGCGTCAGGGGCGGCTCGCAGCCTTCCTCAGATCGTGGCTGGGACGGTTCCGGCGCTGACCTGCATCTTCCCCTGAAACCGTTTGTGCTGCGCCGGTCAAAGCACCGCCCCTGTTGGGGAAGCTGGTCGGGAAGCTGGTCTTGAAGCTGCGAATTACCGCACGACGATAGAACCTTTCGGCTGCTCAGGGGCGAACGTCACAGTCGACGGATCGTGGGCTCCGTGTCCTAGTATTTGCCCCAGACAAACTTGCTAGACAGCGCGAAGTTCCACACCGAAGCCACGACAATCCCAGCCAGAACTGCTACCACGTCGTTTATTTCCATCCGCTTGAGCGCGTCGGTGGTGGCAACACTGGCGAGCAGCCCGACGGCGCAGGTCAGCCCGAATTTGGCCCAGCCGCGCAGCCACGGCAGTACCCCGCGCAACCGCTTGTCGGCATAGGTCAGTTCATTGTTCAGCGTGAAGTTGAACGTCATCGCGGTCATCGAAGCGATGCCGTTGGCGATGTTGAACGTCGTGCGGTCGCTGGTCCAGTGGCCGTAAGCAAACGGCTCGCGCAGGATCCCGCTCAGCACCAGCCACAACACCGCGAACTGCACCACCACGCCCATCGCGCCGACGGTGGCGAACAGCGCGAACCGGGTCGGGATGATCCGCCCAAGCCACTTGTCGTAAAGTCCGACCATGAATTCGAACACCACGGTGCGGTCAAGCTTGCTCTCGCCATCGGCGCGCGCGGCAAACTGCATCGGGAATTCCTTGATCCGCAGCGGCGCATCGACGGTCGCAAGAATATCGAGGAGAATCTTGAAGCCTACGCCCGACAGCCGGTGCGCATCGGCGCGCAGCAGTTCGGTGCGCAACATGAAATAGCCGCTCATCGGATCGCTCAGTTCTACCCCGGTCACTTTGTTAGCGATGCGGTTGGCAAAATTCGAGGCTTTGACCCGGTCGGGACGGCCCCAGGCTTCGGTGCTGGCACCTTCTGCAAACCGGCTGGCGTAGGACAGATCGTGCGTCCCGTCCTCGATCACCGCGAGCATCCCGCCAAGCAGCTGCGGATCGTGTTGGTGATCGGCGTCCATCACCGCCACCACCGGCGCCGAAGTGGCGCACATTCCCTCAATCGCAGCCGACGATAGCCCGCGCCGCCCGATCCGTTGAATCACCCGCACCCGGCCGTCTTCCTGCGCGATCGCGCGGGCTTCGTCCGAAGTGCCATCGGGGCTGTTGTCATCGACCACGATCACTTCGAAGTCGATGCCCTGCAGCGCGGCATCCAGCCGCGCGATCATCCCGCGCAAATTGCCACGCTCGTTGTAAGTGGGCAGGACAACGCCGAGGCGGATGGTCATGTTACAGTCTTTCCACAATCGCATCGCCGATTGCGACCGTGCCATGACTACCACCAAGATCGCCGCCGCGCACCCCATCGCCGAGCGCGCGCGCAACCGCCGCTTCGATCCGCGCGGCTGGCGCCTCCAGCCCAAGCGAATGGCGCAGCAGCATTGCCGCCGACAGCACCGTGGCCATCGGATTGGCGAGCCCCTGCCCGGCGATATCCGGAGCAGACCCGTGAATCGGTTCATACAGTCCAAGCGTGCCAGCGCTGAGCGAGGCCGACGCCAGCAAACCGATCGAGCCGACGCACATGCTGGCCTGATCGGACAGGATATCGCCAAACAGATTGCCGGTGACGATCACATCGAACTGGCCGGGGTTGCGGACCAGCTGCATCGCCGCATTGTCGACGTACATGTGGCTAAGCTCGACTTGAGGATATTCCGCCGCCAGCCCGGTCACCACATCGCGCCAAAGCTGCGATGTTTCAAGCACGTTGGCCTTGTCGACCGAGCATAATTTGCCGCGCCTACCCTGCGCCGCCTTGAACCCGACATGCGCGATCCGGCGCACTTCGTCTTCGGCGTAAGCCATCATGTCCCAGCCTTGACGGCGGCCATCGGGCAGTGTGCGGATGCCCTTGTCCCCGAAGTACACATCGCCGTTCAATTCGCGCACGATCAGCAAGTCAATCGCGCCGGCAACTTCGGGCCGCAATGCAGAAGTATCTTCCAACCCTTTGAAAACCTTAGCTGGTCGCAAGTTGGCGAACAGCCCAAGTTCCTTACGCAACCCCAGGATCGCCTGTTCGGGACGCAAGTGACGATCAAGGCGGTCGCAGCTGGGATCGCCCACCGCGCCGAATAAAATTGCATCGCTAGTACGGGCAATTTCCAGCGTTTCGGGCGGCAGCGGATGCCCGTGCGCGTGGTATGCCGCGCCGCCGACCAGCGCTTCGGTCAGCTCAAGCCCCGGCAACCCCAGCGCCTCGAGCACGCGCACCGCCTCGCGGGTCACTTCGGGGCCGATACCGTCACCGGCCATAACCGCAATTTTCATGGACGCCCCGCTGCTGTCAAATCTTCGCCAGTCGCTCACGCAACATAGCGCGCGCGCCCATAACATCTGTGCGCTGATCGGCAAGCGGATAGCGCGCCAGCCGCGCGCCTTGCGCATCGAACGCGCCCAGCAAATCGGCCAGATCGGGGCCCCCGCGCACGGCCGGCGCGGCGCCATAACCCAGTTCGCGCAGCAGCAGCGCCTCGAAGGCGATCAAGCCCGGCAGCCAGCCACGCGCCGATGGGGCGTGGCACACCGCATCGAGCAGCCCGGTCAACGCATCGTACAGCGTGGGAAACGGCTGGCGTTCGGCCAGGCTGCTGGCGGTCAGCGCCGTAATCCAGCCGATCGCGGCGGCCGGCAGCGGTTCGTTCAGCCACGGCCCGCGACTGGCCAGCAGTTCGACCTTGAGGAATGGCAATTGCGCCTCGCTGCGCCAGCTGGCTTGCAGTTCGACCAGATTGCCAGGGATCAGCACCGGGCGCAGCACCCGCCCGCGCGCGCCGGCGACATAGCCCGCCAGCAGTCCCGCCTCGCGGGTCAGCAAGCGCGCCACCGCGCCAGTCTCGCCATTGGCGCGGACCGCACAAACCAAAGCCGGAGCACGCAGCTGCATGCTCTGGCTGTGGCCGGTCAAGCAAGCGCTGGCAAGCTTACCCGCGCAAGCTTAGCAGTGCTGCGTTGCGGGATCGGGCACGATCGCCGCAGTGAAAGGTTTGCCCTCGGCATGGGCATCGGCCTTGCCTTTGGTTATCAGCGGATTTTCGCTACGCCCCATCGTCCAGTTCTTGCCCAGCCGGACTTTGTAATTAGGCGCGCACCACAGCTCGCCGGTTTCGTCAATCGCGGTGACCCAGATCAGGTTATGCTCTTGGCCATAGTCAATCATGCCGATGGCATAGCCATCACCCTTGTCCAGAACGTGGACCGGGATTGTCGGATTAAGTTGGGTAAACATCTGAATTCTCGCGAGTTGCCGATGCTTCACCAATGCAGCACCGCGCAAATCGGTTCCCGCAGCTTCAGGCTTTTTTGGCGATCCTGACTTCGAGGGCGGCGAGCCGTGCGGTAAGTGCGGCGTTTTCCTCGCGCGCTTTGGCAGCCATATCCTTGACCGCGTCGAATTCTTCGCGGCTGACAAATTCCAGCCCGCCGACCGCTTCCTTGACCCTTTCGCGCGCGGCGTCACGCGCCTCGCGGCCCATCCCGGCCATCGTTCCGGCGGCGCTGTTCAGCAGCTTGGCAATATCGGCCATCAAGGGGTTTTCGCTTTGCATGGCGGCTAGATGGACCTTTGTGGGAGCAGGTTCAAGTACGCAACATCGACCGCTGGTGGCTGCCCGCCGGGGTTGGCTTGCAGAAACTGCCAGTTAAGCAGTGTCGCGAACAAGCACCACGCGAGATAAGGCAGCAGCAGCCCTGCGGCCAGCGGCCGGACCCGGCGGAACAGCACCACGGTGATCATGATCGCCACATCGAGCACTAGCAGCAGCAGCAGTGCGGGGAACATCCGGTGCGCGCCGAAAAACAGCGGCGACCACGCCAGATTGAGCAGCAATTGCACAACAAACGCCGCAATTGCAGCGCTGCGCCCCGGCGCACCGCGCGCGGTGATGACCAGCACCAGCGCGAACCCGATCAGCACATACAGCGCTGACCAGACAATCCCGAACACTTGCGGCGGTGGATACAGCGATGGCTTGACCAGATCCATGAACCACGGATTGCCGCCGCTGCTGCCCGCCACCGCGCCGGAAAAGAACCAGAGAAACAGAATGCCCGGGATCACGAACAGCGCCCAGCGCGCAAACGCCGCGCGCAATTGGCCGGGGGAGGCTAGCTCGGTCATCAGATGTCCTCGAATCGGGTCGCCCAAGTGGCCGACTGTGGCGAGCGCGGGGCGCACGCGCAATGCTCACGGTTCACCCCCGGCTGGCCCAAATCAGGAATTCGATATTGCCTTCGGGCCCGGTGATCGGACTGGGGACGATGCCGCGCACGCCCCAGCCGATCGCGCCCAGCCAGTCCGCCACCTCGGCGCAGACCCGCTGGTGCAGCGCAGGATCGCGCACCACCCCGCCCTTGCCAACCTCGCCGCGCCCAACCTCGAACTGCGGCTTGATCAGCGCCACCAGTTGGCAAACCGGCGCGGCCAGCTGCAGCGGGACGTCAAGCACCTTGGCCAGCCCGATGAAGCTGGCGTCGCAAACCACCCAGCCGCACGCCCGGTCGATCTGGGCGGCGGTCAGGATCCGCGCGCTGGTCTGTTCGAGCACGGTGACGCGCGGGTCCTGGCGCAGTTTCCACGCCAGCTGATTGGTCCCCGAATCGACCGCGAA
>JANMCG010000092.1:0-7052 GCA_031361075.1 Novosphingobium sp.
CTGTATCTGCGCCAGGAAGGCCGCGGGATCGGCCTGATCAACAAGCTGCGGGCCTATCAGTTACAGGATCAGGGGTTTGACACGGTTGATGCCAACCAGCGCCTCGGCCTGCCCAATGAAGCGCGTGATTTCGAAGTTGCGGCGCGGATGTTGCAGCTGCTGGGGGTGGGGCCGATCCGGCTACAGACCAATAACCCGGCCAAGGTCGCCGCACTAGAAGCGGCCGGGGTGACGGTGGAGCAGCGCGTCCCGCACCAGCTCGCGGCCAATCCGCATAACGTGCACTACCTCGATACCAAGCGCGACCGTTCAGGTCACCTACTGCCTTAACGCCGCTCTTTCACGGTCAGCCTGGGATCGAGCTTGTTAGCGCCGATCTGAATCGGATCGCCCGACCAGTCCGCCACGAACACGCTGGGCCAAGGCACGCCCGCAGCCATGCGCGCGTCGTTGCCCTCGATTACCAGCCCGGCCGAGGTGTTGGCCTTGCCCTCGGCGGCGAGTGCGATGAAGGCCGAGTGGTTTTCCTTGCTCGGCCCTTGTACGAACCAGTTGCCGGTAATCCGCCCCGTCGCGCCGCCGGGCAGGTCGATCATGTAATTGGTCTGGCGTCCGGCCGAATCGTCGAAGCTGGAACTCAGCACTGCGATCTTGGCCGCGCGGCTTTTGAGGTAGTGCCCTCCGCGCCCGGCTTCGAACCGGCTGCGGGTGACGGTGGCCGAACCGTAATCTCCGATATAGATCGAATGCGCGCAGCCGCCCGAACCTTCGCAGGTGCCGAGCCGGGTGAAGGTCGACTTGTCGACCGTGATGCTACCGTCGGGGTCGGGTCCGGTGAGGATGCCCTGTTGGCTGTCGCGGAACCACGACTGGCTGACCGCCAGATTGCCGTGTTCGAGCCGGATCCCCGCACCATTGAAATCGGGGACGCGCATGTTGATAAAAGTCAGCCCGGTGACGCTGGCGGCGGTGCCGCGCAGCACCAGCGCGGCCTTGCCTTCGCAGGTGACCCCGTCGAACACTGCTTGCCCGGGCGTGGCCGCGACATAGGCGATCTGGCCCATCGTCTGCACCGCGCAATCCTGATGGCGGCCATTGCCGACCCGGATCGTGCCGCTGCCCCCGCCGATCGCACCGACCGCGTCCTGCAGGCGCTCGAACGTCCGGCCCGTTTCGGTCACGGTGTAAGCCGCGCCGGATTGGGCGAAGCTCGATGCGGCGGGCAGCACCAAGGCAATCAGTGCGACCGCGCCGAGCGGGAATTTGGCCAAGATTTTCATGCCCCGCCGCATAGCACCGCGCGGTTAAGAAGACTTGGCCCGCGTTGTCGCCGTCCCGTGCGGGGACAGCGCCACCGCCAAAGGTTTCACTGGTCTTCGCCCCACCGCCATTTCCACCCGCCGCGGGTGCGGCGGCGCGCAAGTTCAAGGAACCCGGCGGTTAGCACACCGATCAGTAAAACGGTTCCCGGAGTGGGGCGGTTGCCATGTAAATACGGCAGCCACAGCAACCCGGAAAGAACCGCCAGATATCCCGCAAGCAGCAGCCACCCTTGCCATGCGATTGGCAAGCCCGCGCCATAGCCATACCGTTTAGCGGTAAACCAGGCACCATCGGGTGATCGATCAGGCACTGCAGCGCTCCTGTTTGCACGCGTCGATGCAGCTCACCAGTTTACCAGACCCGCAGCGGCCACCCCGCAGAACAGCGCGTGTGCGCCGCCATGCGCCAGCATCGCGCTTTCGATCCCAAAGCCCCGGTAAAGCCACCCGAACAACATCGCCGGTACAAAGTTACCAGCCACCACCGCGCCCATCAGCCAGACCGGCGGATGCGGCAGCATGACAAACAGCACGCCAAAGTGGCCCACGGCGAACAGCAGCGCTGCTGCGGAATTGGCCAGCCAGAACGCGCGCCCCGCCCCCTGCCCCAGTCGCAACGCAAGCGCCATAAACCCGGTCAGCAGACCCCACCGGGCAATAATTTCCTCACCTACCCCGCCATAGCCAAGTCGCGCCAGCAAGGGCAGCTCAAGCTGCGGCGTGGCAGTCAGCAGATGCTGCGTCGCGATCCCGTAAAGCACCAGAATAGCTGCAACCAGCGCAGCGCTTAGCAATCCGGGGCGAACCCCGCGTAGCAATGGGGGCAGTGCGTCCTGCCCAGCGATCAGCGCGCTTATTGCCGGTGCACCCAGGCCGGTGCGCGGCGCAGTCCACCACCCCAACAACGCGCAGGCCAGCGCGATTACCGCCGGCTGGATCAGCAATGCGATGCGCGGAACATGGATCCCGGCCGGCAAGATGGTTTCAAATGGCACCACCAGCAAGGTAGCCACCGCGGCCAGCCCCAATGCGATCATCACTGCCAGCAAGCGCCGGTCACGAGCCGCTGGGTGCGACGTTGCAGCAAATGTGTCAATCATCGCTCGTTTCCTTCTTGGGCCGTCCGCGCCGGGCCGGCTCGCTCGCCGCGACTTTGACCCCGCGCCGTCCCAGCGCCTCGCGCAGCAACACTTCGACCTGGACGTTGACCGAGCGAAAATCTTGCGCAGCCGTCCGCTCCAACGCGATATACAGCGCTGGGTCGAGCCGGAGCGGGAACGACTTTTTGCCCGGGGTCGCCATCACCGTGGCTATTGGTACAGCGATCCGGCGTTGACCACCGGCTGGGTATCGCGCTCACCGCACAACACCACCATCAGGTTGCTGACCATCGCCGCCTTGCGCTCGTCATCAAGATGCACGATCTTTTTCTCGCTGAGCATACCAAGCGCCATTTCAACCATCCCGACCGCGCCCTCGACCAGCGTTTTGCGCGCTGCAACCACCGCTTCGGCCTGCTGGCGACGCAGCATCGCGCCGGCGATTTCCTGCGCATAGGCCAGATGGGTGAAGCCGCATTCGTCAACCGAAATACCGGCCTGCGTAAGCCGCGCGATCAATTCCTTGCGCAGTTCAATCCCGACCTCGTCGTGATTGCCGCGCAGGGTAACCTCGGCGTGCGTGAAATCGTCGTATGGATAGCGCGAACCGATCGTGCGCACCGCCGCCTCGATCTGGACCATCACAAACGCCTTGTAATCATCGACGTCGTACAGCGCCTGCGCGGTATCGACCACGCGCCACACCACTTGCGCCGCCATTTCGATCGGGTTGCCGCGCAGATCGTTGACCTTGATACGGTCTGAAATGAGGTTGTTGGCGCGCACCGAAATCTTGGTTTTGCCCATCCACGGCCAGACCCAGCGCAGCCCGGTGTTGCGATCCGACCCGCGGTAGGAACCAAACAGCGTGATCGCCGCAGCCTGGTTGGGCTGGATCATGTAAAAGCCCGAGGCGAGCACCACCAGCGCCAACGCGCTGAGGCCGGTTGGGACGACAAACCCGAACACTGCGCTTTCATCCGGATTGTTGCCAGCAAAGGCAATTATCCGCCAGATCGTCAGCGCGAGCAACGCCAGAAATGCCAGCAGGACCAAGTAGCCGCTAGTGCTCCACGCCTTGCGTTCCTGACTGGAGGTCATGGCATTATGCGAATCAGTCATCCGAGTTCCCCTTAAATTTGATATCACATTAATATCGCCATTCTGGTCTTAGTCAACGACAATCGATGCGGGGTTGAATTCGGATTGAAGTCGACTAAATTGGTTTTTGCGGGACCGGGCCCCTCTGGCGCGGCAAGCTTGCTTTAGATGCAACTTGCCACGTGATGTCGGACCGCATCGGAAATACCGATGCTCTGGGTCCGGGAAGTCTCACTTCTCCCTTTTTATGACCTAGACACACAAACGGTAGTTCCGATCGACTGTTAAATCGATTGAGGAGCTTAAGGTTATGTCAGATCATGTTTTCCGCTTGCTGGAGCGCCATCAACGGCTCGATTCACGGCTGCAACAGGCACGCTCGCGGCAATGGGCCGATCCGTTTGAAATCGCACGCCTCAAAAAACTTAAGCTGGCAATCAAGGACCGTGTGAGCCGTCTGCTGGCACGCGGAACACGCCGCAGTCAGGCTGTCCGGCCTGGTTGAAGATAACGATCGACCCTTAAAGCGGCACACGCTCTGCTTGAACAAAGCAAATTCAATTAACAATGGGAGGAACTACGATGAACAAATTGGCAATAACCACCGCGCTCGCGCTCTGTGCAATCGCGACCGCCGGCCTCGCTCCGGCACAGGCCAAGCCAGCGCGCGGCGCTAACCCGGGCTGCCACCGGTTGACCCCGGTGCAACTTGATCAACAGTTTGCAGAATTTAACGCTTCATGGGCCTCGAAAAGCCCGGATGCTGTGGCAGCACTGTTCGATGATGATGCGGTGCTATTGGCAACCGTCGCAAGCGTTCCGCGCACTGACCGGGCAGGCATCCGTGATTACTTCGTCAAATTCCTCAAAGGCAGTCCGGTTGGGCAGATCGATACCTCGACGATCAAGTCGGGTTGCAATTGGGCGCTGCGGATGGGCACCTGGACGGTGATCATGACCGACGCGGGCACCGGGGCTAAAACCGATGTGAAGGCGCGCTACACCTTTCTCTACCAGTTTGAGGACGGCAAGTGGCGGATCGAGCATCTGCATTCATCGGTGCTACCCGCTAACCCGTGATCAAAACTGGCGGATAACGCCAAGAAAAGCGTCGCCGTAAGCCTCGAGCTTGCGGCTCCCGACCCCGCTCACCCCGCCCAATGTGGCCAGGGTGGCGGGGCGGCACGTGGCCATTTCGCGCAAGGTCGAATCGTGGAACACCACGTAAGGCGGCACTCCGGCTTCGTTCGCAATTTCACGCCGCATTTCGCGCAACGCCTCGAACAGCGGATCGCCCAGCGGGTTGCTGGCGCCGCTGCGATCCCGGCGGGCGCGCCCCGACGAGCGGTCGGGCCTGGCTGCGAGCGCGATCAGCACCGGCACTTCGCCCGTCAGGATCAGCCGCGCATCGCCGCCCAGCGCCAATCCGCCATGCTCGGTCGGGACCAGTGACCCACGCGCCTGCAGCGCGCGCGCCAGCGGTCGCAGCAAATGCACCTCGTCGCTTTGCACGATCCCGAATACGCTGAGCTGATCGTGCCCGCGCTGGCTGATCCGCTCGTCGCTTTGCCCGGTCAGCACTTTTTCGAGGTGTCCGAACCCGAACGCCTGACCGGTGCGGTAAGCCGCTGACAGCAACTTGCGCGCCAGTTCGGTGGCATCGACCACGCCGGGGGCTTCGAGGCAATTGTCGCAATTGCCGCATTTCTCGGGCGGGTGTTCGCCAAAATGACGCAGCAGCAGCGCGCGGCGGCACCCGGCGGTTTCAACCAGCATGGCCAGCGCGTCGAGCCGGGTGCGCTCGCCCGCGCGACGCTGTTCTTCGACCTCGCTCAGCCGCTGGCGGGCGCGGGCAAAATCGTCTGCCGCCCACAGCATCAGCGCCAGCGAGGCATCGCCGTCGCGCCCGGCGCGTCCGGTCTCCTGATAATAGGCTTCGATCGATTTGGGCACGCCGGCATGCGCGACAAACCGCACATCGGGCTTGTCGATCCCCATCCCGAACGCCACCGTGGCGACCATCACAATGTCTTCGCTCGCCACGAATTCGGCCTGATTGGCCGCGCGCACCGAAGCATCGAGTCCGGCGTGATACGGCAGCACCCGGCGTCCGGTCGCCGCGCTCAGCTTGTCGGCCAGTTCCTCCACTTTTCGGCGGGTCTGCGCGTAGACGATGCCCGGGCCGGGCTGCTCGGCCATCAGCGTCACAAGTTGGCGCAACGGGTTGTCGCGGTGGCGCACAGCGTAACGGATGTTAGGCCGGTCGAATCCGGCAACGATCAGTCCATCTGCGGGGATGCCCAATTGCGCCAGAATATCGGCGCGGGTTTGCGCATCGGCGGTGGCGGTCAGCGCGAGCCGGGGAATATCGGCAAAGCTATCCATCAACGGGCGCAGCAGGCGGTAATCGGGGCGGAAGTCGTGGCCCCATTCGGACACGCAATGCGCCTCGTCGATCGCGAACAGGCTAACCGCGGCCTTGCTCAGCAGCTCTCGAAAATGGTTCTGGCTGGCGCGTTCGGGGGCGACATAAAGCAGATCGAGTTCGCCCCCGCGGAACGCCTCGATTGCCGCTTCGCGGTAGTTCTCGCTATCGGCGCTAGTCAGGCTGGCGGCACGGATGCCGTTGGCCGCGGCGCTGCGCAGCTGGTCGTGCATCAGCGCGATCAGCGGCGAGATTACCACGCAAGTCCCAGCGTTAAGCACCGCCGGCAGTTGGTAAGTCAGGCTTTTACCCGCGCCGGTTGGCATCACCGCTAGCGTTGATTGCCCTGCCAGCACGCGGTCAACGACCTGTTCCTGAACCCCGCGAAAGGCCGAAAAGCCAAAGGTGGCGTGAAGAGTATCAAGAATGGCAGGTGCGGTCACGCCTGCGGCCCTAGCGGGGTGCTGCGCTCAGCGAAAGGGCACGCGCAGCGCGCGGTCCACAACCGTCTCTTCGGCGGCAGTAAATGCGCTGTGCGTGCCGGGCGAGCTGTCGGGCACTGCGGTCGTAAAGAACGCCAATCCGCGCCCCGTCAGCGGATCGAACCACAGCCCCGAGCGCAAGCCGTACGCCTCGCCGGCGTGGCCCACCCGCGGTTTGCCATCGCCGAACAAGTCGTCGCGGCACAGCTGTGATTGAGCGCCGATGTGCTGCAGCGCCAGGCTGTAGCTGCAGAAAAAGCCATCGGCGGCGCCATCCTCGCCAATCCCGTTGGCCCCGTTAAACGCCCACAGCGGCTGTTCGAGCCGCGCCATTGCGCGGCGCGACAGAAAGTCCATGCCGTTACGCGCGAGCATCTGGCCCAGCTTGGCCAGATCGCGCATCGTTATGCGAAGCCCGCCCTGCGGGCTGAACAACGCGCCATTGTCGCCCGGCCGATAGCCGCTGAGATCGCAAGCGTCGCCGTCGCGCAGATAAACCTGGCAAGCAGGCGGCTGGCCGTGGAGATCGTCGCGCGCCACTTCGCCGCTAGCCCGGTACAGCACGACAGCGCGGCGGTATGCGCGTGCGGTGCATCCTGCTCCCCAGTTGAAGCAGGCATCG
>JANMCG010000240.1:0-7350 GCA_031361075.1 Novosphingobium sp.
GAGGAAGTGCGCCAGTCGGCCAAGATCATGAAACAGTGCTTGGCCGAAATGCCGAGCGGCCCGGTCTGCAGCCAGGACCGCAAGGTCACCCCGCCAGCGCGCGCCGAGATGAAGCAGTCGATGGAAGCGCTGATCCACCACTTCAAGCTCTATACCGAAGGCTTTCACGTCCCCGCCGGCGAAGTCTATGTCGCGACCGAAAGCCCCAAAGGCGAATTCGGCGTGTACCTCGTCTCGGACGGATCGAACAAACCCTACCGCTGCAAAATCCGCCCGACCGCATTCAGCCACCTGCAGGCGATGGACTTCATGGCCAAGGGCCACATGCTGCCGGATGTGACCGCGATCATTGGGGCAATCGATGTGGTGTTTGGGGAGTGTGACCGGTGAGGGTTGTTATTGCGATCTCAACATTTTTTGCTTTGGTCGGATGTGGTTCAGGTTCGGAAGCTACCGCAGCCGCAGCTAACGACGGGCAGAAGGATACGTTCCGAGTGCAGGTCGAGAACCATGCCGCTCCCGCAGGATTTTTTCTGAAGAAACCTAGTGAGCCAGAAAAAGCTCAAGAGGTTGCTGAATTAGAAGACCGATTCCGGAGCATGCTGGATAGCGATCAAAGTGTCCACGCTACTTACAAGTATCTGCAATCCGGAAAGAACGTTTTGGTCGAAAAGATCGCTTACATCAACGCAGGACCAAGGTACGGTAACAAGTCCGGCGCAGCTTATGTAAATTTTATGAGCGTCAAAGATGGAAAGCTTGTTTCGATCTTGTGTATGCCGCTCGAGCCCGTCGCGTCTGAACCGGTTGCCTCCAGCAATTGTGCCCGTGAGGTCGGCGCGACACTAGGACCCGACTTCCTGGCTTTGATCAGGAGCAACCCTGATGACCAATAGCTCCAAACTCGTGACTGTGGCAGGACTGACCCTTGGCTGATCGTCAGCTCGCCCCCGACACTCCCGAACTGCGCGCGCGGTGGAGCGGCTTTGCGTGGTCGCAGGACAACGCCAAGCAGGCCAAGGTCATCGTCGCGCGTTATCCTGACGGGCGGCAGCGTTCGGCGGTGATGCCGCTGCTCGATCTGGCCCAGCGGCAGGTCGGCGCGGAGACGAACACGCAGGGCTGGCTGCCGATCCCGGTGATGGAATATGTCGCCAAAGAGCTCGACATGCCTGCGATCCGGGTGGTCGAGGTCGCGACCTTCTATTTCATGTACAATCTGGTCCCGGTCGGCAAATTCCACGTCCAGGTCTGCGGCACCACGCCCTGCATGTTGCGCGGCTCGGACGAGATCATGGCCGCCTGCAAAAAGCGCGGCATGCAGATCGGTCATGTCAGCGACGATGGCCTGTGGACGCTGACCGAAGTCGAATGCATGGGCAACTGCGCCACCGCGCCGATGGTCCAGATCAACGATGGCAACTACGAGGACTTGACCGTGGAACGGCTCGCTGCCGTGCTCGATGCGCTGGCCGCAGGCGGCTCGCCGAAGGAAGGCACGCAAGAGCCCGGCCGCCACACCAGCGAACCCAGCGGCGGGCCGACTTCGCTTCAGGAAATGGTCACGGCCAATCACGATTACCGGGGGGAATGGTGATGACCAAGCCTCTGCGAAATCTGACCGCAGTCATTGGAGTCATCCTGGTTGGCGCGATCTATTTTGCCCCTGGGATTCCGGACAACATGCGGCAGCTCACGGCGATGGCTGTCCTGCTGCTCTCGGTTCTTAGCAATCGGCATACCGAACCTGCAATCGATCCGCATCCGCCGCGGAGAATTTGGAACGAGCGGGATGCCGGAGAGAAATTCTCGGTCATTATGGTTCATGTTCTGATCGGCAGTTTCATCGCCTTCCTTGTCTGGCAGCAGATTCAGATGGCGTTGGGACCGAATGGAGCGTGGTGGCAATTCGTCTTGGCCGCGCTTGTGACCGTCGCATCCATTTGGGCCTTGTGGCGGAACTGGAGCAATCGCAATGCTCGCTGACAGGGACTGCACGTTCGCCAGCCGGATTTTCTGTGAGGAAATAGTGCAGGCCATTTTTTCGCGCAGAGGCGCAAAGGCGCAAAGGCGTTGTGCTGCGCCGCAGGCTATTATCTCTTTCCCGGCGTTGCCAAAAGCGGCCATTTCACGAATTGAAGGGGCTTCGCCCATAGTGCGACATCTTTGCGCCTTTGCGCCTTTGCGTGAGAAAACTTCTTCCTTCCTCCGCGCCTCTGCGCCTCTGCGCGAACAATTCTTCTCTAACTCCGGAAGCGCAGCATGAGCCTTCAGGACAAGGACCGCATCTTCACCAACCTCTACGGCTACCAGCCGTGGACGCTGGCGGCTGCGCGCAAGCGCGGCGATTGGGATGATACCAAGGCGCTGATGGCACGCGGGCAGGATGCGATCATCGACGAGATGAAGGCGTCTGGCTTGCGCGGGCGCGGCGGGGCGGGGTTCCCGACCGGGCTCAAATGGTCGTTCATGCCCAAGGAGAGCAAGGACGGTCGCCCGAGCTTTCTGGTCATCAACGCCGACGAGTCCGAACCGGGCAGTTGCAAGGATCGCGAAATCCTCCGCCACGATCCGCACAAGCTGATCGAAGGCGCGCTGGTCGCGGGCTATGCGATGCGCGCGCGCGCCGCCTACATCTACATTCGCGGCGAATATATCCGTGAGGCCGAGGTGCTGTTTGCCGCCGTGCAGGAGGCTTACGACGCCGGGCTGATCGGCAAGAACGCCTGCAAATCGGGCTACGATTTCGACGTCTTCGTCCACCGCGGCGCGGGCGCTTACATCTGCGGCGAAGAAACCGCGATGATCGAAAGCCTTGAAGGCAAGAAGGGCCAGCCGCGGCTCAAACCGCCATTCCCGGCCGGGGCGGGGCTGTACGGCTGCCCCACCACTGTCAACAACGTCGAAAGCATCGCGGTCGCGCCGACGATCCTGCGGCGCGGAGCCTCGTGGTTCTCCAGCTTTGGCGCAGAGGGCAACAAGGGCACCAAGCTGTTTCAGATCTCGGGCCACGTGGCAAAGCCGTGCGTGGTCGAGGAAGCGATGAGCATCCCGTTCCGCGAGCTGATCGAAAAGCACTGCGGCGGGATCACCGGCGGGTGGGATAACCTGCTGGCGGTGATCCCTGGCGGATCGTCGGTGCCATTGGTCCCGGCGGCCGAAATCATCGACTGCGCGATGGATTTTGACGGGCTCAAGGCGGTCGGCTCCGGGCTTGGCACCGCCGCCATCATCGTGATGGACAAAAGCACCGACATCGTCCGCGCGATCAGCCGGCTTTCGTACTTCTACAAGCACGAAAGCTGCGGTCAGTGCACCCCCTGCCGCGAAGGCACCGGTTGGATGTGGCGGGTGATGGAACGGCTGCGCACCGGCGATGCCGAGGTCGAGGAAATCGACATGCTGCAGCAGGTGACCAAGCAGGTCGAAGGCCACACCATCTGCGCATTGGGCGATGCGGCGGCCTGGCCAATCCAGGGCCTGATAAAGCACTTCCGGCCCGAGCTTGAGCGACGCATTGCCGAAAATGTCCGCGAGGCAGCGGAATGACCATTGTAGTAAGCTTGCTCGCGCTTTTGCTCGGCGCGCAGGATGCGGCTCCGGGTTCGTCCGCCCGCACCGGATCGCGGCTCGATCCTGAATCGCGCGCGATCACCAATGCCGATACTTCGCAGGCCGACGCTACCATGTACCGATTTATGGAATGTGCAGTGGCGCGTCGAGGCAGCCGGTTGCGTGTGTTGATCGACACCCGCAGCGAGAGCGAATTTCAAGCGGCATACCGCGCGCTCGATGATGTGCAGCGGTGCAATGTCGACGCATATATCGATAACACCGCCTCGACGATCGGGTTCAGCGCCGATCGCGGCACGATGCGCGGGTTTGTTGCCGAAGTTTTCATCAAGCAGGACAAAAAGCGTGTTGCCGTGTTGGCGCCCGAGCCGCTTCAGCGGATTTACACGCGCGACTGGTTTGCGATGACCAGCCGCGCCGCCGCGGTCGACGAAATGAGCACGTGCGTGGCCGATATCGAGCCGCAGGGCATTGCCGCTTTGCTGAAGTCGGCAATCGGCAGCGATGACCAGAAAGTGGCGATTTCGGCCTTGCTGCCAGCGGTGGGCCTGTGCCTGTCAAAGACTGTCCGGCTTAAAACCAATCCACTCGGGTTGCGCACAGCCTTGGCCGAAGCCTTGTATCACCGCGTGTATGACGCTGCCCCGCAGCCAACGGCGGATGCCAGGTGATGCCGCACGGGACTGAAAATCGCAGCGAGCCTGCTGGCCACGTCGTGGCGACGGTGTGCTGCATATATCCAAAGGAGGGCTGGCGATGAGCATTCTGGCAGCAGCGTTGATGATCGCCGGGGCGGCGGCTCCGGCCGCGAGCACTGACGATGTGATGCGCAAATATGTCGCCTGCGCAGCCAAGCGGCAGGATGCACAGATGCGGCTGATGCTCGGCGCTACAAGCGAGAGCCAATATCGCAGCGCCGCGCTGGCATTTGCGTCCGAGCCGCGCTGTATCCGCAACGACGCCGATAACACCGCGGTGCTGTTTGCGACGATGAATGCCGATCGCGGCAAATTGCGCGGGATGGTGGCAGAAAGCCTGCTCACCCGGTCAAAAACCGTGCGGAACTTGACCGCGGCACCGCAGGCAAAGGTTTACACCGCGGACTGGTCCAGCACCAGCGGACGTACCCGCGCAGTCGATGAAATGGCGATCTGCGCCGCGGCGACCAATCCGCTGGGCATCCTGACATTGCTGGCGAGCAAGCCGGGAAGCGAACAGCAGCGCGTGGCGTTCACCGGGCTGACCCCGACGCTCGGGACCTGCCTGGCTGCAAACTACCAGCTCGATACCAAACCCGCCGGATTGCGCGCGGCGCTGGCAGAGGCGCTTTACCACCGTGATGCGGGATCGGCACAGTGAAGCAAATCGGCCCGTCCATCCCCGTCATCCTGAATTCGTTGCAGTTCACATCACGCCGCACGCGCCCGAGGTCTGCCGGGCAGGCAAGCGGCGCGGTCGCTTTTTCGGCCCGGACGACCGTGCGAACGGCCCGATGGGTGGCGAAACAGGTTCAGCATGACGATGTTGTGCGGGAGGCGGCGGAAATGACGGCGAAGCAAGCTCGTTCGAATGCGGTGGCGACGACAGTGGAGGTGGTCACCAATGCCTAAAGTCACCGTAGACGGGATCGAACTCGAAGTTCCCGCAGGCGCCACCGTGCTCCAGGCGTGCGAGCTGGCGGGCAAGGAAATCCCGCGCTTTTGCTATCACGAACGGCTGTCGATCGCGGGCAATTGCCGGATGTGTCTGGTCGAGGTCAAACCGGGCCCGCCCAAACCACAGGCGAGTTGCGCGCTGCCCGCCGCCGACGGACAGATCATCCGCACCGACAGCGCGATGGTTAAAACCGCGCGCGAGGGGGTGATGGAGTTCCTCCTGATCAACCACCCGCTCGATTGCCCGATCTGCGATCAGGGCGGCGAGTGCGATTTGCAGGACCAGTCGGTCGCCTATGGCCGCGGCAAGTCGCGCTATGACGAGAACAAGCGCGCGGTGACCGAGAAGTACATGGGCCCGCTGATCAAGACCGCGATGACCCGCTGCATCCACTGCACCCGCTGCGTGCGCTTCTCGGAAGAAGTGGCCGGCGTCGACGAAATCGGCGCGCTGTATCG
The DNA here is from genome assembly GCA_031361075.1 of Novosphingobium sp. Taxonomy (GTDB): domain Bacteria; phylum Pseudomonadota; class Alphaproteobacteria; order Sphingomonadales; family Sphingomonadaceae; genus Novosphingobium. The sequence goes on from JANMCG010000240.1 coordinate 5,688, forward strand.
CGGCGAGAACATGCAGATCACCACCTATCTGGAGCAGGCAGCCAAGCACGAGCTATCGGCCAATGTAATCGATCTGTGCCCGGTGGGCGCGCTGACCTCGCGGCCCTATGCGTTCGAAGCGCGGCCGTGGGAATTGAAGAAGACGCTGTCGATCGACGTTTCGGACGCGATCGGGGCTAACATCCGGCTCGACAGCCGCGGGCGTGAGGTGCTTCGCATCCTGCCTCGGCTTAACGACGATGTTAACGAGGAGTGGCTGTCCGACAAAGCCCGCTATCAGGTCGATGGGCTGACCCGCCGCCGGCTCGATCAGCCGTGGCTGCGGCGTGACGGCAAGCTGGTCGCAGCGAGCTGGGATGAAGCGTTTGCGGCGATTGCCAAGGTCAATCCGGGCAAGGATGTCGCGGTGATCGCGGGCGACATGGTCGATTGCGAAACGATGTTTGCCGCCAAGGCTCTGGCTGGCGCGCTCGGCTCGAGCTTGCTTGAAGGCCGCCAGACCGGGCTGGATTACGCCGCCGAAAACCTTGCGGCGGTGAACTTCAATTCAACCTTCAACGGGATCGAAACCGCTGACGCGATCCTGATCGTTGGCAGCCATATCCGCTGGGAAGCTGCGCTGCTTAACGCGCGGTTGCGCAAGGCGGTCAAGGCTGGGGCCAAGGTGTTCGTGGTCGGGCCGGAGTGGGAAACGACGTATCCCGCGATCTTCCTCGGGGGCGATCTGGCGGTGCTGGGCAAGCTGCCGCAGGATGTTGCGGACGTGTTCGGAAAGGCCGAGCGGCCTGCGTTCATTCTGGGCGGGGCAGGTCTCGCGAAGGGGGCGCTCGGTCCCGCCTTGCAGCTTTGTGCAACGTTGAACTTGGTTCGTGAAAACTGGAATGGTTTCAACGTCTTGCACATGGCGGCGAGCCGAATGGGCGGCCTGATGCTGGGTTATGCGCAACCGGGCGGCATTGCCGATCTGGCCAATGCCAAGCCCAAGCTGTTGATTTCATTGGGCGCGGACGAGGTGGACTACACGCGGTTTGCTGGCAGCATGATCGCCTACATCGGGCATCACGGCGATTCGGGCGCTCACGCCGCCGACATTATCCTCCCCGCCGCCGCGTTCAGCGAGAAGCCGGGGACTTACGTCAACACCGAGGGCCGGGTGCAATTCGCCGACAAGGCCGTGTTCGCGCCGGGCGACGCGCGCGAGGACTGGACGATCTTGCGGGCCTTGGCCGATGCGCTGAAGGTTTCGGTCGGGTTCGACAGTTTCGCGCAATTGCGCGCAGCAATGATCGCGGCGGTGCCCGCACTGGGCCGTGAAGGTTTGGCCGATTACGGCGCATTGCCGAAGGGCAAAGCCGGGGCGAGCGGCACGATCGAGGCCTACCCGATCAAGGACTTCTACCTCACCAACCCGATCGCCCGCGCCAGCGTGACGATGCAGCGCTGCTCGGCCGAATTGCTTCACGGGCAAGACTTCGCGGAGGCGGCGGAATGAGATATTTATACGTTCGCGGCGGCGCGGAGGCGCTGAGAAGAGAAGAATTTGGCTCGCGCAAAGGCGCAAAGGCGCAAAGAGGTCGTGTTGCGCCGCAGGCTATTCGTTGTTTCTTGGCATTGGCACACGCGGCTACCTCGCGAATTGAAGGGGCTCCGCCCATAGCGGAAC